>CAJBVW010000269.1 GCA_903959175.1 uncultured Pseudomonadota bacterium | reverse complement strand
CCGAGCCAGCCCCACGGGGCGCCGAGGGCGCCGCCGACGAGCGCGCCGAGCGCCGCCGCCCGCGACCACGGGAAGATGGGCAGCGCCGCGGCGCCGCCGAGCATGGCGAGGCTCGCGACGAGCTTGTGGAACACGTCCTCGCCGGTGGTGGCGACGGACTGGAACCTGCCCATCGCGAGCAGGTGGACGGCGCCGTAGGCATGGAGGTCGTGGAGCGCGAGCAGGCCCGGCGGCACGAGCGCGACGAGCCCGAGCCACGGTGCGCGGCCGCGCGCGAGGGCGTAGAGCGCGAGGAGCGGCGCGAGCGGGAGCGCGCTGTAGCGGAAGAGCGCGGCGCACCCGGCGAGCAGGGCCCACGGCCAGGCGGGGCGCTCGCGGTCGACCGCGTGGACGAAGCCGCCGACGCCCGCGAGGACGAGCGCGTAGAGCGGCGCGTCGGGGAGGAGCGCGGGGGTGGAGAGGAAGACGATGGGGGCGGTGAGGAGCAACATGACGCCGCGCTCGCCGTCGCCGAGGAAGCGCTTGCCCAGGCGCAACGCGCCGAAGAGCGCGAGGGGCAGCCACACCAGCATCCACGCGCGTTGGACGGCGACGGGCTGGCCGACCACCGGCGCCAACCACCACGCGATGCCCGGGGGGTTGGAGAGCACGTCGAACGCCCGCTCTTCGGTGCCCTGCCAGTTGATGCGGACGTCGTGCGGGCGCCACGGGTCGGCGACGGCCCCCTCCGCGAGGGTGAGGAAGTTGGCCTCGTCGTAGTGGACCGGGCGGGCCAGCCAGGGCGCCTGGAGCAGGAGGAGCGCGCCGAGGAGCAGGAGCGGCCGGCGCGACGCCTTCGCCCACACGCTCCGGCCGGGGCCGGCGGGGTCGGGCGCGGGGGAGGGGCGCGGGGAGACCACGGGGGGTTTGTGGCACGGCGGGCGCGCGCGCACGGCGCCGCGCCCGGCGGCCCCGCGGATTAGGCGGCGCCATGCACTTCGACGTCCTCGTCGTCGGCGCCGGCCACGCCGGCTGCGAAGCCGCCGCCGCCGCCGCCCGCCTCGGCGCGCGCACCGCGATGATCACGCTCCGCCGGGAACAAGTCGGGCGCCTGTCCTGCAACCCCGCGATGGGCGGCCTCGCCAAGGGCACGCTCGTGCGCGAGATCGACGCGCTCGGCGGCCTCATGGCGCGCGTGACCGACGCGACGACCATCCAGTTCCGCCGTTTGAACACGCGCAAGGGCCTCGCGGTGCAGGCGAGCCGCGCGCAGGTGGACGTCGACCGCTACCCGCGCGCCATGGCCGCGGCGCTCGCGGAGCTGCCCACGCTCACGATCCTCGAGGGCGAGGCCGTGGGCCTGCGCCTCGACGGGACGCGGGTCGTGGGGGTGGTCCTCGGCGACGGCACCGTGCTCGACGCGCCCGCCGTGGTGCTCACCACCGGCACCTTCCTCGGCGGCGTGATGCACCGCGGCGACGAGCGCGTGGAGGGCGGCCGCGTGGGCGAAGGCGCGGCGTACCGGCTCGCGGACGCGCTCCGCGAGCTCGGCGTGCGCCTCGGCCGCATGAAGACCGGCACCACGCCGCGCCTGCTCGGCCGCACGATCGACTGGGCGCGCCTCTCGCCCCAGCCCGACCTCGGCGCCGGCCACTTCGCCTTCGCGGCGCCGCCCCCGCGCATCGGCGAGCGCACCTGCTACCTCGCGTACACCCACGCGGGCACGCACGACCTCATCCGCGCGGCGCTCCCCGAGTCGCCCCTGCACACCGGCGCGATCACGGGGCGTGGCCCGCGCTATTGCCCCTCGATCGAAGACAAGGTCGTGCGCTTCCCCGAGAAGGAGCAGCACCAGCTCTTCCTCGAGCCCGAGGGCCTCGACACCGACCGCGTCTACGTGAACGGCACCTCCACGAGCCTGCCGCGGGCCGCGCAGCTCGCGATGATCCGCTCGATCCCGGGGTTGGAGGCCGCGGAGATCGTGCAGTACGGCTACGCGGTCGAGTACGACTACGCCGACCCCACGCAGCTCGGCCACGACCTCGGTCTGAAGGGCGTGCAGGGGCTCTACTTCGCGGGCCAGATCAACGGCACCAGCGGCTACGAGGAGGCCGCTGCGCAGGGCCTCGTCGCGGGGGTGGCGGCCGCGGGCCAACGCACCGGCGTCACGTTGAGGCTCGGTCGGGAAGAGGCGTGCCTGGGCGTGCTCGTGGACGACCTCGTCACGCGCGGCGTCGGCGGCGAGCCCTACCGCATGTTCCCGAGCCGCTCGGAGCACCGCCTCGTGCTGCGCGAGGACAACGCCGACCGCCGCCTGATGGCGAAGGGCCGCGCGCTCGGCCTCGTGGGGGAGGCGGCGTGGGCGCGCTTCGGCGACAAGGAGGAGCGCATCGCCCGGCTACGCGGCGCGGTCGAGGCCGCCTTTGTGCCGGACGCGGCGACACAGGCGCGCTTCGCGGCGCTCGGGCTGCCGCCGATCACGCGCCGGCTCACCGTGGCGGACCTGCTGCGCCGGCCCGAGCTCGGGTGGTCGGACGTGGCGCCGCTGCTCGCCGCCCCCGCCGCCCCCGCCGCCCCCGCCGCCCCCGCCGCCCCTGCGGACGACCTCGACGCCGAGGCCGCCGAGCAGGTGGAGATCGACACCAAGTACGCCGGCTACGTCGTCCGCGAGGAGGGCCGCCGCGCGGAGTCCCGCCGGCTGCACGACGCGTCGCTCGAGGGGGTGGACTTCACCGGGCTGCTGGCGCTCTCCACCGAGGCCCGCGAGCGGCTCACCCACGCGCGCCCCGCCACGCTCGGCGCGGCGGCGCGCTTGCCCGGCATCACGCCGGCGGCGATCGACGCGCTCACGATGATGCTCATCCGGGAGCGGGCGCGGGGAGCAGGGGTGGGGTGAGGGCCCACCGGGGCGCCTCGACGATCGCGCCCCCGCCGACCGCACGCCGACGCCGCCCCCCGCGCCGCGCGAGGTG
>CAJBVW010000268.1 GCA_903959175.1 uncultured Pseudomonadota bacterium | reverse complement strand
CGTGGGCTTCCGGTGACATCGCGGACCTGGCGGATGTGACGTTTGCGGGGGAGCGGGCGGGGGATGCTGCGGGCCGCACGGTGCAGCTCGCCGACATGAACGCGGACGGCCTGGACGACGTGCTCGTGACGGCGCCGTCCGCGGATGAAGGCGCGACCTATGTGGCCTTTGCCCCCTTCGCTGAGGGGGAGCTGTCTCTCGCGGACGCAGACGCGCGGGTGGAGGGCCCCTGGGCGCCGTCTTCGGTCGCCGTGGGCGACGCGGACGGGGATGGGCTCGCGGACCTGTTTACGGGCTCGAATGGCATCCCCTACTCGTCGTCCGGCCAGGAGGTCTTTCTTTTCGTGGGCCCGATCGCGGGTGACAGGACGGAGGAAGACGCAGTCTGGCGACTGCACGCCGCGTCGGCTGACAGCACCAATGACAGGCTGGGCGACGCGCTGGACCTGGTGGACCTGGACGGAGACGGCGCGGACGAGCTGATCGTGGGGGCTCCCAGCTTTTCGGACCCCGGGGGAGTGTACGTCTTTCCCGGCACGGTAAGGGGCGAGACTGGATTCCCAGGCGTTGGAAGAGACGCGTTGGCGACGCTGGAAGGTGTGACGGCAGGAGACTACACCGGCGCAAGGCTCGCGCACGAGGACCTTGACGGGGACGGAATCGCGGACCTCTTGATCCCATGGTCGTCGAGCGAGGGGGGCGGCGTCCGGGCGGTGTACTCCCCGGTGTCCGGCACCATTGGCCTCGAGGACGCGGATGCTGTTTGGGACCTGCCTACCTACGGTGGTGTCGCTTCGATCACCACCGCGGACCTTGATGCGGACGGCGCGGTCGAGGTGATGATCGGCATGCCTCATGAGAGCACCAACGGGCGCAGCGCCGGCGCCGCCTTTGTGATGCCCGGTACTCCCGGATCGCACACCCTGGCGGACGCCTGGGCGACCTACCTGGGAATGGGAGAAAGCGAGAGTGCGGGAACGTCCTTGGCCACCGGAGACTTCGACGGCGACACGAGGGTGGACCTCGCGGTGGGCGCGGATCACTTCCGCGCGCGGGAAGGCGAGTCCAGCACCGGCGCGGTGTACCTGGTGTACCGGGTGGAAGCTGGTACGCACGATCTCCTCGAAGTGAGCGGTACGTTGTGGACAGGAGGCCCTTCCGACTCCCTGGGATGCAGTCTGGCGTCTGGCGATGTGGATGGCGCGGGGGGGGCGGAACTTCTGGTTGGGGCGACAATGAGCGAGTATGCGACGACGCGATCGGGTGCGGCCTACCTCACGTTTGGCCTGTAGGAGGTCCGATGACTTGGAGCAAAAGCAAGGGCGCCATCGCTCTGTATGTGGGGGGCGAGTACAAGGGCTACGCCAACAAAACCAGCACGGCCACGCTCTACGTCCCGGACGAATCCGGCGGCGGAAAGCTCCGGATGTGGGACATCAGCCCGGGGAGCGTCGACGTCGCGTACAAGATACTCGATTTTATCCCGCCGGAGATGTTCGAGCAGGAGCCCCAAACGTCCCTCCCACCCGACGGCGAGGCGATCCCGCTCTGGCAATGCTACCTGGAATCGAACGCCGACTTCGAGTTCTCGATCGACACTGACCAGTGGGCAGACCGGATCCTAATCCAAACCGGCGTGCCTGCGGAGCGCCGCCAGTTCTGGACCCGGTTTCACCGGATTACGGGCTACTCCGCGGGCGTCGGTCCGGGGGGGAGCGCCGACACCATCCCGACGCGCGCCCTCTTCAGGGTCATCTACAAGGACCCTTGCGTGATCGCCGTCCCCGTAGCGGCCGGCGGCGGATACCTGATGGTCCTCGTGCGCTACCGGATCCTCGAAGAAGATGGCGGGACCGAGCCGGCTGCGGGCACCTGCATTAGCGACATCGTCTGCTATTGGAGCGAGGATGCGACCTTCCGCGGCACCTACGGCACCACGCTCAAGGGCCCGTTCCTGCTCGTAGACTCGCTCGACGCCCTGGACG
>CAJBVW010000267.1 GCA_903959175.1 uncultured Pseudomonadota bacterium | reverse complement strand
GGCGAGGAGGGCGCGCGCGAGGGGGTGCGCGGGCGAGCGCACGGCGACGGAGGCGTGGCCGCCGGTCAGCGCGTCGGGGACGTGCGGGCGCTTCGGGAGCACGAGGGTCAGCGGCCCGGGCCAGAACGCGGCGGCGAGGGCGCGGGCGCGATCGTCGGCGACGGCGTGGGCGTCGGGGTCGTCGAGGGTGTGGAGGATGAGCGGGTGGTCCGCGGGGCGGCCCTTCGCGGCGTAGATCGCGGCCACGGCGACGGGGTCGAGGGCGTTCGCGGCGAGGCCGTACACGGTCTCGGTCGGGACGCCCACGAGCTGGCCGGCGCGCAGGAGGCGGGCGGCTTCGGGGAGATCGACCAGCGGCATCGGTGCGGGCTAACCCGCGGCGGGGGGCAGCAGCGCGTCCGCGATCCACCCGAGGAGGGCGGGCCCGTGGGCGTCGAGGCGGCCGGGGAGGAGGGCGCCGTCGCCCCCGTTGAGCTGCCCGTGCCGCGCCGCGGCGACCATGCGGCGGGCGTGCCAGGCCATGCGGCCGTGCACGTGGTCGTCTTCCGCCTGGAAGCGCAGGTAGCGCCCGGGGAAGCGGCCGATGAGCTCCGCGGCCTCGCGCCCGGCCCACGCGCGCTCGTCGAAGGGGGAGAGCTTCGCGAGGGCGTGCTCGGGGTCCCCCGGGGGGACGAGGGAGAAGCGGTCGGAGGGGCCCTCGGCGTCCGCGATCAGCACCACGCGCGGATCGTCGAGGTCGAGCGCGGCGCGCAGCGCGGGGACGACGCCCGCGGACCACGTCAGCAGCGCCACGGGCTTGCCCTCGGCGAGGGCGGCGGCGAGCACGGCGCGCGTCTCGGCGACGGTGCCCGGATCCCCCGGCGGGGCCTGGCCCTCGCTCCGCGCGAAGCTCCACGCGGCGAGGCCGGCCTCGGCGAGGGCGGCCTCGGCGAAGCCGAAGGGGGCGAGGCCCTGATCCACGCCGCTGCCGCCGCCGTGCACGAGCACGAGCACGCCGCGGGCGTCCTCCGGGCCGACGCGGCGCGCGGTGACCGTGCGCCCCGCGATGGCGACCGTGCGTGTCTCCCGGGCGGGGCCGAGGCGCTGCTCGTAGCGCAGCCCGAGGCGCACGGCCGCGCCGAAGAGACGGTCGATCCGGCCGCGGCGCGCGGTGGCGACGGGCGCGGGGCGGTAGGCCGCGGCGACGGCGCCGCTGGTGCGGAGCCGGGCCCCGAGGCGGTCGAACACGCGGGAGAGGCTGTCCAGCGCGCGGAGGCCTTCGAGGCCCATGACGTCGTGCTCGTGGAGGGTCGCGCCGAAGAAGGCGAGGGCGCCCGGCGGCGGCGCGAGCCGGGATCGGGCGGCGATGCACGCCCAGAGGGCCTCGCCGTCGAGGCGGCCCGGCACGACCTTCCGCCCGCGCTTCTCCAGGACGCCCCAGTCGAAGGGCGAGACCGATACGTCCATCGCCACGAGCTCGGGGAGGGGCTCCCAGCCGAGCCAGCCCTGGTAGGCGAATACCGGCGCCTCCACGCGGTCGGTGACGACGCGCGCGCCGAGGCTGCGCGCCTCCGCAAGCAGGGCGTGGCGCCCCTTCTCGCCGGCCTGGACGAGGCCCGGGGCGGCCACCGCGGCGGTGCCCCCGGCGGCCACCACGGCGTCCCTCGCGGCCTTCAGGCGCTTGCCGTGGGCGTGCCAGCCCACCTCGTGCCCGCGGGCCACGAGGCCGCGCAGGAACCCGCCCTTGTCGCGCCCGGCGAAGCCCTCGCGCACGCGGAACGAGAGCCGCCCGCCGGCGCCCTCGGCGCGGCGCGCCAACACGTCCAGGGCGGCCGCGGACTCCGCCCAGCGATCGCCCGCGCGCCAGAACGGGGCGGCGTCGAGCGCGACGTCGTCCACATGGACCTCGATCCAGACGGGGAGCGTCACTCGACCGACCGCGGCACCACGAGGTCGATCGCGTGGCGGACGACCTCGATCTTCCAGGCCGCGGCCGCCACCCACTCCTCGCCGTCGATCTGCGCCTCCACGACGCCGCCCGGGCGGTCGAGCACGCGCAGGCGGAACCACGGCGCGCGGATGATCGGGGTGAGCAGCGGCAGCGCGGGGTCGAGCTCGTGGACGGGCAGGCCGTCCAGCGTGACGACGGCGCGGCCGATCCACTCGTCGCGCCCGCGGAAGGGGACCAGCTCCATCTCGCCGTCCTCGGGGGAGGAGGTGGGATCGAGCACCCAGGAGCCGGCGTAGACCCGGGTGTTCTTCAGCACGAGGTCCGTCAGGCCGTCGAGGAAGGTCGTGCCGTCGGGGGTGGTGACCTCGACCTCGAATTTGGCGACCTCGACGTAGCTCTGGAGTAGGGCCTTGAGCACGGCGCCCGCGTAGACCAGCTGGTCCCGGTAGAGCTCGCGGAGGATGGGGATGCCGGCGACGAGCCGACGGTCCTCGTTGCGCATGCGGAGGATCTTCGGGGAGATCCCCCAGCCGAGGCTGTCGAAGAACCACTCGGTCGCCATCTCGCCGTCCATGTGGTCGTAGGCGGTGGCGCGGCCCGCGTCGAGCGGGACGGTGTGACCGGCGGCGACGGTGCGGACGTTCTCCTCGAGGTAGCGCACGGGGGCGTACATGCCGAAGGAGCGGCCCTGGTCGTTCGCGGTGCCCGTGGGGAGCACCGCCATCCGGATGCGCCGACCGCTGGCGAGCAGGCCGCGGCCGACCTCGGCGAAGGTGCCGTCTCCGCCCATGGCGATCACGCTTTCGTACGCACCTCCCGACAGCGCTTTCGCCACGTCCCCCACCGTCTTTCCCTCGGCGCGGGTCGAGAGGAAGTCGTGTCCGACGCCGTGACGATCAAGCAACCTTCGCGCTTCGTCGATACGCTCCGCGTTCTTCCCGGACTGCGCGGTGGGGTTCCCTACGAGCAGGTGCATGGGGGGCATCTATCGCGGGTCTTCGTGTCCAGTACTCCTCCGTCCGGGAACCTCCCCTCTCCGCTGGGCTCGCTGCGGAGGGTGGGAGCGTTGTTCCTCCGTTTCGTCGATGCGCTCGTGCCCCGGCCCGAGGACCTCGTGCGCGCGGTGCTCACCGGCCTCATCGGCTTCGTCCCGCTCGCGCTCGCACGCGCGTGGATCGGGCACGACGTGTCCCCCGGCGCGAGCGCGCGCGACCACTGGCGCCTCCAATTCGGCGAGCTCGAGGCCTGGTGCCTCGTGGTCTTCATCGGCGCGATGCTCGTCCGGCACTTCCCCCGCCGCCTCTCCTTCGTCCCGCGCCTCGGTCTCCCCCTCTTCGGCACCGCGCTGCTCCTCGCGAGCGTCACCGAGCTGACCTTCTTCCACGTGACGGGCGCCCGCGCCGACGTGGAGGTCGTCGCCTTCGCGTTCGGCGACCTCACGATGGTCGCCCCGGTCTTCCTCTCCGAGGTCAAGGCCTGGCAGCTCGGCGCGCTCACCGCGGCGCTCCTCCTCGGGCTCTCCCCCTCGATCATGCGGATCCGCCCGCTCTCCCCGGCGTTCGGCCGCGCGTCGCTGCTCCTGCTGCTCCCGGTCATCCTCCTCGAGGTGGACGGCCGGCCGCGTCCCCGCAAGGACCTCCGCATCCTCCAGGCCAGCCTCATCGAGCAGCTCTGGTGGGACGGCCTCGATCGCGTCGGCGACGTCACGATCCCCCCGACGGACGCGCTCATGGAGCCCATCCGCCTCACCCGGGAGGCGCCGCCCGCCGAGGGCGACAAGCCCCCGTTCAACATCGTGCTCGTGCTGCTTGAGTCGGTCGGCGCGCACAACACGAGCCTCGTCAACCCGACCCTCGGGACCACCCCGAACCTCGCGCGGTTCGCCCGCGAGGGGTGGCTCGCGCGCACCGCGTACTCGGTCGTGCCGCACACGAGCAAGGCCATCGTCACGACGATGTGCGGCACCTGGCCGCAGCTCGTCTCCGAGATCCGCGAGACCGGCCCCGGCGGCCTGCCCGACCGCTGCCTGCCGCTGCTGCTCAAGGAGCTCGGCTACCGCACGGCCTTCTTCCAGACCGCGAACGAGGCCTTCGAGAACCGCGGCGCGCTCATCCACCGCATGGGCTTCGACCGCTTCCGTTCGCGCGACACGCTGCGCGGCGGCGAGTTCCAGAAGGTGAACTACTTCGGCGTCGAGGAGCGGGCGATGCTCGAGCCCGGGCTCGCGTGGTCCAAGGAGGCCGACGGCCCGTTCTTCGCCACCTACCTGACGTTGAGCTCGCACCACGACTACGGGACGCCCACCTACTGGGACCAGAAGGCCTTCCCCAAGGTCAAGGCGCGGCACGCCGAGTACCTCAACGCCATCCGCTACGTGGACGACTTCGCCGGCCGCCTCGTGGCCGCCTACGAGGAGGCGGGCCTCGCGGACAACACGCTCTTCGTGTTCTTGGGGGACCACGGCGAGGCCTTCGGCGAGCACGGGCGGAGCATGCACGACCTCGTCATCTACGACGAGGGCCTGCGCATCCCGATGGTGCTCTACGGCCCCGGCGTGCTCGACGGCACCGGCGTCATCGACGGCGCGCGGCAGCAGATCGACGTGGTGCCGACCCTCCTCGACCTCCTCGGCGTCACGGCCGAGGGCGGCTCGCTGCCCGGCACGAGCCTCTTCGAGCCGGTGGACGCCGCACGCACGTTGTTCCACTCGTGCTGGCGCACGCACCGCTGCCTCGCGAAGCGCACCGGCGCGAACAAGGTCATCGACCACTACCGCGACCAGGCGATGCAGCACTTCGACCTGGACCAGGACCCGAAGGAGCGCTCCGACAAGCGCGCGGACCTCCCCGCCGAAGCGCTTGAGTCCGCCCGCGCCGACATGCGCGGCTGGCGCGCCCGCGTGAACGGCCGCTACGAGGCGGTCGAGGCCCGCGCCCTCGCCGCCGCCCAGACCCCCGACGACTCCTCCCCCGCGCTCGCCACCTGGGCCGGCAAGATGGACCTCCTCGGCTGCACCGTGCTGACCCCCGAGGTGCTCCCCGCCGAGGCCGTGTGGCTGCGGTGCCGCTGGCGCACGAACGAGGCGCTCTCGCAGGCGTGGCGGGTAGACCTGCGACTCGACGGCGAATTCGAGCAGGTCAACGAGGATCTCCCCCCGCTCGACGGGCGCCTCCCCACCTTCAAGTGGACGGCGGGGCTCGCCGTCACGGACGACCTCCGCGTGTTCGTGCCGCCCGACGCCAAGGCCGGCCAGGCGCACATCTCCATCGGCTGGGAGCGCTACGGCGACGGCGCCATCGCGATGGACGGTGGCGGCGAGCGCTACGACCTCGGAAGCGTCACCGTCCTGCCGCCGCGCTTCCCCTACGAGGCCGGCGCGGGCGGCGCGGAGGAGGAGGAGGTCCCCTCCGAGGATCCGCAGGCCGAGGGCGATCAGCCGCCGAGGTAGGCGGCGCGGATGGCGTCGTCGTCCAGCAGATCCTTCGCGGGGCCGGACTGCTGGATGGCGCCGGTCTCGAGGACATAGCCGGTGTGCGCGATGCGGAGCGCGAGGTGGGCGTTCTGCTCGACGAGCAGGACGGTGGTACCCTCGGCGTTGATCGCCTTGATCGTCTCGAAGATGCCGGCGACGACGACCGGCGCGAGGCCGAGCGAGGGCTCGTCGAGCAGGAGCACCTTCGGGCGCGACATCATCGCGCGGCCGATGGCGAGCATCTGCTGCTCCCCGCCGGAGAGGGTGCCGGCGGCCTGGGCCATGCGCTCGCCGAGGCGCGGCCAGATGCCGACGATGCGCGCGATGTCGGCCTCGATGCCCGCCTTGTCGCTGCGGATCCACGCGCCGAGCTGGAGGTTCTCCTTCACCGTGAGGTTGGGGAACACCTGCCGCCCCTCCGGGGACTGCGAGACGCCGCGCCGCACGATCTCGTGGGCTTCGAGGCCCTGGATCGGGGTGGCGCCGAGGCGGATGGTGCCGCTGCGCGCCTTCACGAGGCCGGAGATGGTGCGGAGGAGCGTCGTCTTTCCGGCGCCGTTCGCGCCGAGGAGCGTCGTGATGCGCCCTTCTTCGACATTGACGTTGACCGAGTGGAGGGCGTGGATCTGGCCGTACCACACGTCGAGGTCGCGGAGCTCGAGGGCGTTGACGACGGCGCTCACGCGGTCTCCTGATGCACGTCCGCGCCGAGGTAGGCCTCGATGACCACGGGATCCTTGCGGATCTCGGCGGGGGTGCCCTCGGCGATGCGCGCGCCGTGGTCGAGCACGGTGATGCGCTCGCAGATGCCCATGACGACGGCCATGTGGTGCTCGATGAGCAGGATGGTGACGCCGAAGGTCTCGCGGACCCACCGGATGAGGTGCATGAGCTCCTCGGCCTCGGAGGGGTTCATGCCCGCGGCGGGCTCGTCGAGGAGGAGCAGCTTCGGCTTCGTGGCGAGGGCGCGGGCGATCTCAAGGCGGCGGCGCAGGCCGTAGGGGAGGCTGTCGGCGCCGAGCTCGGCCATGGGGAGCAGGCCGAAGGTGTCGAGGAGCTGGCGCGCGTCGGCGTCGGCGCGGGCCTCGTCCTGCAGGTAGCGGGGCGCGCGGAGCACGGACTCGAAGAGGGTCGCGTGGAGGTGGCGGTGGAAGGCGACCTTCACGTTGTCGAGCACCGAGAGCCCGGCGAAGAGCCGGATGTTCTGGAAGGTGCGGCCGATGCCGGCGGCGGCGATGCGGGTCGGGCCGGCGCCGACGATGGACGTGCCCTGGAAGAGGATGTCCCCCTCGGTCGGGGCGTAGATGCCGGTGATGAGGTTGAACACCGTCGTCTTTCCGGCACCGTTCGGGCCGATGAGGCCGTGGAGCGCGCCCTGGGGCAGCGCGAGGTCGAGGTCACACACGGCGCGGAGCCCGCCGAAGCGGATGCCGGTCTTCTTCAGCTCGAGGAGGCTCATGCGGCCTTGCCTCCCGACGCCTTCGGGGCCGCGGGGCGGCGGCGGAAGAGGTCGATCAGCTCCTTGCCGCCGAGCAGGCCTTGGGGCCGCACGATCATCGTGACGATGAGGAGGAGCGAGTAGATGATCATCCGGTAGTCGGCGATCGGGCGGAGGAGCTCGGGGAGCGCCGTGAGCGCGGCGGCGGCGATCAGGGGGCCGGAGAGCGAGCCGGTGCCGCCGAGGACGACCATCGCGAGGATGTCGATGGAGCGCTCGAACTGGAACTGGCTGGGGAAGATCGAGGCGCGGTAGAGCGAGAGGAGCCCGCCCGCGACGCCCGCCCAGAAGGCGCCGACGACGAAGGCGATGACCTTGGCGCGGGTGGTGTCGACGCCGAGCGACCGGAGCGCGATCTCGTTGTCCCGCACTGCGGCGAAGACGCGGCCGTGCGAGCTGTTGAGGAGGTTCCGGATGAACAGCGCGCCGAGGAGGACCCAGGTGAAGGTCCAGCCGAAGTTGGTCACGACGGGCAGGCCGGTGAGGCCGGCGGCGCCGCCGAGGAAGGGCGTGTTCTGGATGAACACCAGGATGATCCCGTTGAACCCGAGGGTGACGACCGCGAGGTAGTCGCCCGTGAGGCGGAGCGTCGGGAGCCCCACGAGCAGCCCGGCGAAGGCCGCCGCGAGCCCGCCGAGGAACACGCCGACCATCGGGTGGATGCCGGTGTGGATGACGACCATCGCGGTGCCGTAGGCGCCGACCGCCATGAAGCCGGCGTGGCCGAGGCTGAACTGGCCGGTGAAGCCGAGCACGAGCGCGAGGCCCATGACCGCGAGCAGCGACATGCCGATGCGGATGACGATGCCGGTGAAGTAGGGGTCGGTCCACGGGATGGCGTAGGCTTCGATTCCCCACACCACGGCGATCGCGGCGGCGAAGAGCGCGTAGCCGAGGAGGGGGCTGCGCACGGCCGGGGCCGCGGGACCGGCCATCAGACCTTCTCCACGGTGTGCTTCCCGAACAGGCCCGAGGGCTTGTAGAGGAGGATGCCGATGAGCAGGATGAAGGCGATGGCGTCGCGCCAGGTGGACGCGATGTACCCGGACACCATGGTCTCCGCGAGGCCCAGGAGCAGGCCGCCGGCGACCGCGCCCGGGATGCTCCCGATGCCGCCGAGGACCGCCGCGACGAAGGCCTTGAGGCCGTAGGCGGAGCCCATCGTCGGCTCGATCTTGTGCTTGTCGAGCGCGATGAGGAGGGCGGCCGCGCCGGCGAGGACCGAGCCGATCGCGAAGGTGAAGGAGACCACGCGGTCGACCGGGATGCCCATGAGCGCGGCGGTGTCGCGGGAGTGGCTCACGGCGCGCATCGCGCGGCCGATCTGCGTGCGCTCCACGATGTGGTGGAGCGCGAGCATCAACGCGACGGTCGTGGTGAAGATCTGCACGTCCTGGCTGCGCAGGACGAGGCCCGCGGTCAGCTCCCACTTCGCCTCGGGGAGCAGCGACGGGAAGCTCTGCAGCGCGCCGAACGCGAGCAGGCCGATGTTCTGGAGGAGGAGGGACACGCCGATCGCGGTGATCAGCATGTTCAGGCGCGACATCTTGCGGAGCGGCCGGTAGGCCACGCGCTCGATCGTCATGCCGAGCACGGCGCAGAACGCCATCGCGCCCACGGCGACGACGATCACGCCGGGGACGCTCGGGTTCTGATCGACCCCCAGCCACTTCGCGAGGTACAGCGCCGCGAACGCGCCCATCATGTACACCTCGCCGTGGGCGAAGTTGATGAGCTGGAGCGTGCCGTAGACCATCGTGTAGCCGAGCGCGATGAGCGCGTAGATCGCGCCCAGCGACAGCCCGTTGATCAGCTGCTGGAGGAAGAGGATCACGCTGGACTACTTGGCGGCGGCCGGCACGGCCTCGGCGGGGGCGGCGGCGCTCCCGGCGGCCGCTGGGGCGGTCGCGTCGGCGGGGGCGGCGGGCGCGGCACCCTCGGTGGCGGGCACCGCGGGCGCGGGGGCGGCGCCGCCCGGCGAGATGGACTCGACGAAGCGGGGGCCGTCCTTCGTGACCTCGACGACGACGGCGGGCTTCTCGGCGTTCCGCTTTTCATCGATGGTGATGGTGCCGGTCACGCCGGGGAAGCCCTTGACCTGGGCGAGCTGGTCGCGGAGCGCGGCGCGAGCGGCCTTGCGGGCGCCCTCGGTGGCCGGCACCGACGAGCGGTCGGCGAAGGCGGCGGCGTGCTCGGGGTTCTTCGCGACCTCGGTCATCGACTGGTAGAGGATCTTGGCCGAGTCGTAGCCGAGCGCGGCGAGGCCGTCGGGCTTGGCGTTGTACTTCGCCTCGTACTTCTTGATGAAGTCCTGCACGACGGGGGAGGGGTCGTCCACCGAGTAGTGGTTCGTGTAGAAGCCGCCGATGATGGCGTCACGGCCGATCTCGACGAGCTTGTCGGAGTCCCAGCCGTCCCCGCCGAGGAGGATGCCCTTGTACCCGGCGTCCCGCGCCTGCTGGGCGATGAGGCCGGTCTGCGTGTAGTAGCCGGGGATGAACAGGGCGTCGGGCGCCTTGGACGCGATCGTCGTGAGCTGCGCCTTGTAGTCGCTGTCCGTCTTCTGGTAGGCCTCCTCCGCGATGATGGTACCGCCGAGGCTGGTGAAGGTCTCGGTGAAGTACTGCGCGAGGCCGACCGAGTAGTCGCTCTGCACGTCCTTGAGGATCGCGACGGTGCGGACGCCCTTGGAGTTGTAGGCGAACTGCGCGGCCGCGGTGCCCTGGAACGGATCGATGAAGCAGACGCGGAAGATGTAGTCGCCCTTCTCGGTGACCTTCGGGTTGGTCGACGAGGGAGAGATCATCGGCACGCCAGCGGCCTGCGCGAGCGGCGCGGCGGCGAGCGAGGCGGAGGAGGCGACCTCGCCGAGCAGCGCCACGGGGCGGTCGCGGGAGAGGATCTTGTCCACCGCGGTGGCGGCCTCTTCCGGGGTGGAGCGGTCGTCCTCGATGACCATGCGGATCGGGAAGCCGCCGATGCCGCCGGCTGCGTTCTGCTCCTCGGTCGCCATCTCGATGCCGTTCTTGGTGGAGAGGCCGAAGGTGGCGTCGCTCCCGGTCAGGGAGCCGTATTGCCCGATCACGATCTCCTTTGTTTCGCTGGTGCCGCCGCTGCACGCGGCCAGGATCGTGGTGAGCAGGGCGGTGGCGATACGCACGGGGACTCCTAGGGGTGGTGGATTCTATTGATTCGGGGGAGAGAGTCAACCTGCGGACAGGACGCCGCCTTCCCCCAGGGTTCCCTCGGGGCGCGGCCGATCGCCCGCGGCGCGTGCGCGGACGGCGCGAAGCGGCATCACGCCGGCCTCGACCCCCGCGGTGGGCACGACGTGCACACGAGCCGCGCGCGGGGCCTTGCTCGTCTGGCGGGCCTCGATTAGAATGCCCCGCGACGGCGTCGTAGCTCTGTTGGTTAGAGCACGCGGTTCATACCCGCGGTGTCGTAGGTTCAAGTCCCACCGAAGCCACCACTTCTTTCCCCCGTTCGCCCCTGAACCGCCCCCTCCGCACTTCCGGAGGGGGCGATTCGGTTTTTGAGCCCGCGCCGCGCGGGTGGGCCAGCCGACCGAAGGGCGCCGGCCCCCGGCCGGCGGTCCCGACGCGCCGCTCGGGGCGCGGCGGACCGAGCCCGAGAGGGCGAGCCCGGAGGGTGGCGACGGGGCGTCCGCGCCGCCGGGGCCCCCGGACGCCCCTTCAGCTCCCTCGTTTCCGGCCGAGCGTGTGGCGGTCGAGCCCGAGGGCGGGCGCGGCGCTGATCGGCGGGGACGCGGGGGGCGGATGATCGCGCTGCGCAGTGCGGGCGGTGGCGCCGGCGCTCGGGATCGCGGTGCGCGTGGCGGAGACGCGGAGCCAGGCGCAGAACCTCTGCGTGGCAGAGGCCCGGCTGGGCGAACGGATGGAGGCGGTGCGGATCGTGGCGGCGGAGCTTGGGCGTCGGTCGGAGGCGCGGCGGCCGGTTGGGAGCGACCACGCGGACGGTCGATGCATACGGAGTGAAGTCTCCGTGACGTTCACTTACAGCATACTTACAGAATACTTACGGAATACTTACAGAAGTGGAGTGGCCGCGCCGGGGAGTGGCCGCGGGGGCCCCGCAGAGAGGGGAAGGCACGGAATTCGCGGGTTTTGGCGGTGTGGTCCTCTCGCTCGCGTCTCGTCGCGCGAGGCCGCGCGCGCCCGGGGGCCGGTCGGTTTCGCGCGACAGGATGTGACGCGGACATCTAACGTATGTGAGATGTAATGATCGTGAAACATTTATATTCGGTACGTATAACCATCATCGATGCGCGGAAACGCTCCGCAGGCCGCTTCTATTGACGCGACATTCGTTCGAAGCCGACCTCGTTCCGATACACTCCGCCGATGACGATCTCTGCTGTTCAAGATGCCCTCGACGCTCCCTGGTGGGCCGAGCTGCTTTCGGTCAAGGACACCTCGAGCTGGGCGGCCCTGTCGCAGCGGTTCGGCGCCAGCGCCAACACCCTGCGCGCAGCGCTCGCGGCCAGCGGGCACTCGAAGGCGCCGATGGCGGCGGGCCGGAAGCCGAAGGCGAGCAAGGGCGGCGCGGCAGGGCCCGCGAAGCCGGCGGTGGTGGTGGTGGATCCGTTGAGCGCCGTCCGGAGCCGTATCGGGACCGTGCCGGACGCCGAGGTGGCCGCCCTGGCGGGCGTCGTCGTCGCGCAGGTGAAGGCGTATCGCCGGGAACATGGTATCGAGGCGTTCAAGCAGGCCCCTCCCTCTGCGACACCCGCGCGTCAAAAGGCAGGGGAGCGCGATACGACGGTGGTGCGCCGCCGCTTCGGCGCCGCGCCGGTGGTGGTGCAGAGCCCCGCCCCGGTGGCGGTCCCTCTCGAGGTCCCGCTCAAGGTCTCGACCCCGATCGTCGCCGCGCCGAAGGCCCGCACGGAGCGGCCCCGTCGCACCGCGGCCGCGCCCGCACCGGTCAAGGGCCGCCCCGGCCGCCGCTCCGTGATCGACGCCTTCGCCCAGCTCCTCGGCACGGTGACCGACGCGGAGATCGCCGCGAAGGCGAACGTCACCGTGGCTGCCGTCACGCAATACCGGATCCGCCGCGGCATCGTCGCCGCGAACCGCCGGCCCGCCCTCGCCGAGGCGGCCGCCGCTCCCGCTGGCGTGCGCCACCGCCGCTCCAAGCTCGACGCCTACGCGCACCTCGTGGGCACGCTCTCCGACGCTGAGGTCGCCCTGCTCGCGGACGTGACCTCCGAAGGCGTGCGCCAGTACCGGCGTCGCCACGGCATCCCCTCTGCCTTCACGACCGCCGCCTCCGTCCGCGTCGCCCCGGCCGCGCCGGCCCCGGTGGCGCCGGCCCGCGTGGCGGCGGCCCCGGTGGTGTCGGCCCCGGTGGTGTCGGCCTCGGTGGTGTCGGCCCCGGTGGTGTCGGCCCCGGTGGCGCCGGCCCCGGTGGCGCCGGCCCCGGTGGCGCCGGCCCCGGTCGCCGTCGAGCCCGCGCCGTCCGTCTCCGCCGCCGCTCCCCAGGCCTACGGCGTGATGGCGACGCACGGGGGCGTCTCCCGCCGCTTCGTCGTCGTCGGCACCGACCTCCGCGAGTCGCTCCGCCGCGCCGCGGTCGCGCTCGCGCAGCGCGCCGACGGCCCGTGGGAGATCTGCGCCATCCGCATCCTCTGCGACGCGGTGGGGTAGGTCGCGCCCGCGCCCGCGCTTGCCGCGTGGCGGCGGGGGCGCACGTTGGGGGCGGAGGGCGGGATGCCTGAGCCGACGGCGGTGACGCGGCCCCGGGGCCGGTGGGAGAGGGCGCGCGACGGGGGGCTGGGCCTGCTGGCCGGCCTCGCGATCGGCGGGGTGGCGGCGGGGTTCGTGTACGTGGACGGCCGCGAGCGCCTCGCGCGGCTCGACGCCGACCGCGCCGCTCAGGCCGTCGAGGTCGAGCAGGGCGTGGCGTCGGTGCGCGGGGAGCTCGCGGCGTCGCGCGCCTTCGAGTCGCTGCTGCGCGCGCGGGTCGCCGCCGATCAGGCCCTGAACGAGCACGACCGCGCCAACTTCGGCCTGTCGCGGGAGCGCCTCCGCTCTGTGGGCGTCGCGCTCGCCGCGGTAGAGCCCTCCCTCGTGTCCGTGGACGCCGCGGCGCTCACGGAGGCGCGGGCGCAGGTGGACGCCGCCCTGAACGAGGTCGCCCCGGACGCGCTCGCGCAGCGCGACCGGCTGGTGGCGGTGGTCCGCGCGGTGGATGGGCTCATCCCGAAGGAGCCGCTCGGCTGAAGCCGCGACGGTCTCCGTCGTGACGCGAGTATGTCAGGCGCGCGAGGGGGCCGCGGTCCAGAGCTGGCCGCGGAGCATGCGGCCGTACATCCGGAAGTCGCCGCGGAGCGACCACAACGGGTGCTTGAACGTGGCAGGGCGGTTCTTCTCGACGAGGAAGTGCCCGACCCACGCGAAGCCGTACCCGAAGACCGGGAGGGCGAACAGGAGGCGCGCCTGCAGGGAGAACGCCGCGGCCACCGCGATCAGGATCACGCAGGAGGTCCCGACGAAGTGGAGCACGCGGTTGGTCAGGTTGGCGTGCTCGCCCAGGTAGTAGGGCCAGAATTCCTCGAAGTCGCGGAACGTGGGGACGGTTGACACTCGGGCTCCGGGGGTGGGGCGCACTAACCGGAAACGCGCCCGGGTGGCGGGCATCCAGGCGGTCACGGCGTGGACGGGGTACGGCTAGGGCGCGCGATGGCTCCCTCCTCTCCCGCCGACGGCTCCCTGCCCGACCCCTCCGCCCTCGGGCCCGTGGTGGACGCGCGGAGCCTCGCCGCCGCGGACGCCGCCCCCTTCGTCGGGCGCGCCGCCCACCTTGCCCAGCTCGACGCCGCGCACCGCCGCGCGCGCTCCCGCGCCGTCGTCCGCATCGTGGACGGGCCCTCCGGCATGGGCAAGTCCACCCTCATGCGCGCCTTCCTCGGGGACCTCGCCGCGGCCGATCCCGCCGTCGTCGTCCTCGCCGGGCGCTGCCACGAGCGCCGCGCCGCGGGCCTCGACGGCCTCGTCGAGGCCCTCGCCCGCTTCCTCCGCGCGCAGCCCACCGACGTGCAGGAGGCCCTGCTCCCCCGCCACGCCGGCTCGCTCGTGCGCCTCTTCCCCGCCCTCGCCGGGGTGGAGCGCCTCCGGGGCCGGCGGGACATCGAGGTCGCCGACGCGGCGGAGCAGCGCAGCCGCGCCGTCGCCGCCCTGCGCGAGCTGCTCGCCCGCGTCGCGAACCGCTGGCCGCTGGTCCTCTCCCTCGACGACGTGCAGTGGGCCGACGCCGACACCGCCGCGCTCGTGGCCGACGTCCTGCGCCCGCCCGACGCGCCCACCGTGCTCCTCGTGCTCGCCTGCCGCCGCGACGACCTCGCCCGCAGCCCGCTCCTCGCGCGCATGCTCGCGCTCGCCCGCGACGAACACGAGCCCCTCGACATCGGCTTCGTCCACGTCGACGCCCTCTCCGCGGAGGAGACGCGCGCCCTCGCCCTCGCGCTCGTCCCCGCGGCGGGCCTCGCGGCGGGCGTCGCGGCGGACGCCGAGGGCGACCCCTACCTCGTCGAGGAGCTCGCGCGCCGGGCCCTCCCCGCGGGCGCCGCCCCCTCGCTCGACACGCTCCTCCGCGCGCGCATCGCCGCGCTCCCCGAGCCCGCCCGTCGCCTCCTGCTCACCCTCGCCCTCGCCGGCCGCCCCCTCGCGCCTGCCCTCGCGTGGCGCGCCGCCGGGCTCGACCCCACCGGCGCCGACGTCCTCGACCCGCTCGTGCGCGCCCACCTCGTGCGCACGGGCCCCGACGGCGCCGCGCCCGTCGAAGCGTGGCACGATCGCGTGCGCGCGTCCGTGCTCGCCGGCCAGGACCCCGGCGTGCTGCGCGCGCGCCACCTCCAGCTCGCCGAGGCCCTCGCGGCGGAGGCCGAGCCCGACGCCGAGGCCCTCGCCGCCCACCTCCTCGCCGCACGCGAGGACCGCCGCGCCGCGCCGTGGTGCCTCCGCGCCGGGGACGCCGCGATGGCCACCCTCGCGTTCGACCGCGCCATCCGCCACTTCGGCGACGCCCTCGCCCGCGGCGCGCCCCCCTACGAGACCCGCCTCCGCCTCGCCGGCGCCCTCGCCGCCGCCG
>CAJBVW010000266.1 GCA_903959175.1 uncultured Pseudomonadota bacterium | reverse complement strand
GGACGACGCGCGCATCTCCATCACGACGCGCGCGCCCCCCGCCGTGTTCGGCCGCGGCTACATGGAGGCCGTCTCCGACGCCGATCTGCGCGCCCTCGCGGACGCTCAAGCGGCGGACGGGCGGGTCAGCGGCCGCGTGAACGAGGTGGCCTGCGACTTCGAGGCCAACCCCGAATCCTACTTTCCGACGTGTACGCCCGGTGAGACGTCGGTCGGGCGCTTCGGCCTCAAGGCCCGCGTCGCGACGCTCGACGGCTTCGCGGCCGACGCCTACCAGGGCGACATGTCGATCACCTCGCCGATGCGCCCGTTGGAGCTCGCGAATCCGGACGGTCTCACCGATGACGCCCGCGCCGGCGTCGACATCGACCTCGAGACCGTCAACCGCACCGGCGACTACATGCGCCTCCTCGAGATCCCCACGCGGGACGCCGCCGATCCCGCGGGTGTCGCCCTCTTCGCCGAGGCGGGCTGCGACACCTGCCACACCCCCTCGCTCCGCACGCGCGCCGACTGGCCCGTGCCCCAGCTCGCCGGGGTGGACGCGCCGCTCTTCACCGACATGCTCCTGCACGACATGGGCGAGGGCCTCTCGGACGGCCTCTCGGACGGCGTCGCGAGCCCCTCCGAGTGGCGCACCGCCCCGCTCCTCGGCCTGCGCCACCTCCGCTACTACCTGCACGACGGCCGCGCCGACACGGTCGAAGCCGCCATCGTCGCGCACGGGGCCCCCGGCTCCGAGGCCGCCTTCTCCGCCGACCAGTACGCGGCCCTCTCCGCCGCCGACCGCGAGACCCTCCTGACCTACGTGGAGTCCCTGTGATCCGCTCGTCCTTGACTCTCGTCCTCCTCGCCCTGATGGGCTGCACGAACGACAACGACAAGCCGATGGACCTCGAAGCCCAGGCCATCCTCGACGTGAAGGCGCTCACCGGCGCAGAGCTCGACGCGCTCGCGACGGCCGCCGCCGCCATCCAGACCGCCGCCCCCGCCGCGGACGCCGACGGGTGGACCTCCGCCGAGACCGCCGGCATGGAGGCCGCGTGGGTGGACGCGCGGGTGGCCTACGAGCGCGTGGAGGGCGCCATCGCGGTGCTCTTCCCCGGCCTCGACGCCGCCACCGACGAGCGGTACGACGGCTTCATCGCCGAGGGCCCCGACGAGGACCTCTTCGACGGCGACCACGTCACCGGCGTGCACGCCATCGAGCGCATCGTCTGGGCGGACCGCCACCCCGCCTACGTCGTCGCCTTCGAGTCCTCGCTCCCCGACTACACGCCCGCCGCCTTCCCGGCCGACGCCGCGCAGTCCGCCGCCTTCAAGAACGATCTCTGCGCGCGCCTCTCCGTCGACGCCGCCGACATGCGGGACCAATTCGCCCCCCTCGCGCTCGACTCCGCGGCCGCCTTCCGCGGCGTCATCGGCTCCATGGCCGAGCAGTACGAGAAGGTCGCGCTCGCGAGCACGGGCGAAGACGAGTCCCGCTACGCCCAGCACACCCTCGGCGACATGCGCGCCAACCTCTCGGGCGGCGCCGACATCTTCGCCGCGTTCAACCCCTGGCTCGTGAGCCTTGAGGGCGGCGAGGCCGTGGACGCCGACATCCAGGCCGGGTTCGCCCGGGTCGAGGCCGGCTACGTCGCCATCGCGGGGGACGCCATCCCCGAGGTGCCGCCCGATTGGAACGCCGACGCCCCGTCCGAGGCCGACCTCGCGACCCCCTACGGCCAGCTCTTCACGCTCCTCTCCGTCGAGGCCGATCCGACGATCGACGGCTCCCTCGTCGCGCGCATGACGGCCGCCGCGGATCTGCTCGGGATCCCGCAGCTCCCGGAATAACGCCCGATGCTCCTCCTCCTCTTGGGATGCCTCGACCACACGCCCATCCCGGGCGCGGAGGGCGCCTTCGTCGCCATGCAGGCGGACTTCGTCGGCTACTCCACCTGGGACTCCGTCGGGGTGGACGCCGCCGCCGCGGACGACACCGGGCACCCCGAGGGGGAGCGCACCGTGTACGTCAACACGATGCCGGCCGCGGAAGACACGTCTTTCCCCATCGGCACCATCGTGGTCAAGGTCATCCCCGGCGCCGACATCCACGCGATGGTCAAGCGCGGAGACGGCTTCAACGCGGACGGCGCGCCGGGCTGGGAGTGGTTCGAGCTGGTGACCGCCACCAACGGCGAGCCCGTCATCAAGTGGCGCGGGGAGGAGCCGCCGGCCGGCGAGACCTACGGCGCGCTCCCGGGCGCGACCGAGGACACGGGAGGGAGCATGACGGGAGACTGCAACACCTGCCACGCCGCCGCGGCGGAGAACGACTTCGTCCACGCCGTCCCGCTGGGCGCCGAATGACGCCCGTCGCGCTCGGCACCGGCCCCGTCGAGGAGTCCGCGCTCGTCCGCGGCCTCCAGGACGAGCGTCTCGCCACCTCCGGCACCGTCGTCGGCGGCTACGGTCAGATCCAGGCGCGCTGGGTCGGCGTCGGCCCCTCGCCCACCTACGAGGGCGAGGCCACCGTGCGCCGCCTTGTCCTGTTCGTCTCCCACGACTTCTCCTCCTTCGGGCTCCCGATCCGGGCGTACACCGAGTTCGAGTGGGAGAATGCCATCGCCGGGGAGGGGCAGCCCGGCTCCGTCGAGGTCGAGCAGGCCTTCCTCGACTGGCGCATCGCGGGGGACGCGCTGACCCTCCGCAGCGGCCTCATCCTCGTGCCCTTCGGCATCATCAACCAGTGGCACGAGCCCCCGGTCTTCAACGGCGTGAACCGCCCCTCGCTGGACGAGATCCTCATCCCGTCCACCTGGCGCGAGCTCGGCGTCGGCTTCACCGGCAAGCCGGGGATCCTCCGCTACGAGGTCTACGCCATGACGGCGCTGGACCCCACCGGCTTCGACGACGTCGGCATCGTGAACGGCCGCACGCTCGGTGCCAGCTCTCCGGCAGACGCTATCGCGTTCTCAGGGCGCGTCGAGGTCGAGCCGACCCTCGGGCTCGTGGCTGGCGTGTCCGGCTACGCGAGCGACACCGGACCCGCGCAGGAGTGGTACTCGCCCACCGGCGACCCGCTGAAGCTCTCCCTCCCCGTCTACGGCGCCGAGGTGGACGCGCGGTTCCGCGGCTTCGGCGTCGAGGCCCGCGTGCTCGGGGTCGGCTTCTGGCTCCCCGAGTCGGACGACCTGATGGAGGCCCGCAAGGCGGATGGCAGCCCGTACTTCGTCGAGGGCTCGGGCGTCATCCCGACGCACATGCGCGGCGGCTACGTCGAGCTCGGCTGGAACGTGCTCTACCCCTTCGACACGAGCCACGAGCTCGTGCCCTTCGCGCGGCTGGAGCACTACGACACGCAGGCGGCGGTCCCCGAAGGGATGGACGCCAACCCGCTCCGCACGGTGGACGAGGGAACGTTCGGCCTGACGTATCGGCCGATCCCCAACGTGTCGTTCAAGGCGGACGTCGTGCTGCGGGACCGCAAGTACGGTGACGACGAGCTGCAGTGGGACGTCGGCGTGGGGTACATGTTCTGACCCGGTAGGGCGGAGGTGGTGGTGCGGCTGGTGGGACGAACGGTGGGACTCCTCGTGGCGACGATCGCGCTGCTCTCGGCGGGGCCCGCGTGGGCGTACGTCTATTTCACGCCCGACGCGCTCATGGCGAGCTTCTTCCCAGGTGCGACCTCGGTCGACGCGGTGACCTACACCCCCGACGCCGCCGCGCGCGCGCAGATCGCGGGCCTGCTCGGGTACGAGCTGCCGCGGGCGGACTACACGCTCCAGGTCGGGCGCGGGGCCGCGGGCGTGCTCGGCTACGCGGTGCTCGACCAGCAGGTCGGCCAGCACGAGCCCATCGACTTCGGCGTGATGGTGGACGGCGCGGCCAAGGTCCAGCGCGTCGAGGTGCTCGTCTACCGTGAGGCCTACGGGGACGGCGTGCGCGGCGAGGCCTTCCGCAAGCAGTTCATCGGCCTCGGCCCCCGCTCGGCGATGCGCCCCGCCAAGGAGATCCGCGTCGTCTCCGGCGCCACCATCTCCACTCGCTCCATGGCCGTCGGCGTCAAGCGCGCGACGGTGATCGTCGCCGCCTACCTCGGGATCGCCGGCTGATGCGCGAGTTCAACCAGAAGCCCCCGTCGCCCAAGGGCGCCCTTCGCCGCCTCGACCCCGGCGCGCGGCTGGTCTACGCGGGCTTCCTCGCGTTCCTCTTCTGCGGGCTCATCGCGGCAGGGCTCCTGCATTACGACGGCATGGGCGTCTCCGCCGCCACCGCGACCGCCTACTGGCGCGGCGACGAATCGCAGATGGTCTACCCGAAGAGCTACCGCCAGATCCTCGAATTGACCCACTTCCACCTGTTCACCGAGCCGGTGGTGTGGCTGGTCGTGGCGCACCTCTACCACCTCGGCCGCGGTCGGGGCTGGATCAGCATGGGCACCCTCGCCGCCATCGGCGCCCAGATCGCGCTCCCCTGGGCCGTCGCCTACGCCACCCCCGCCGCCGGCGTGCTCCTCCTCCCGATCACCGCCGCGGTGGTGCTCGGGCTCGGCTTCATGATCGTCGACTCCCTCTACGAGCTCTGGTGCGCGCGCTCGCCCTCCTCCTCGCCCTCGTAGGGCCGGCGCACGCGGAGACGCTCCGCACGTCGCGCCTCGCGATGGGTACGGTCGTCGGCATCACGGTCGTGGCCGAGCCCGAGGCCGGGAACCCGGCGATGGAGGCCGCGTGGGCGGCGATCGAGGCGGGCGAGGCCGCGCTCTCGGAGTGGCGCCCCGGCTCGAAGACGTCCCGGCTTGCGGCAGGGGAGGAAGTATCACTCGAACCAAAGGAGGAGGCTCTCTTTCGGTGGGTGGACACCCTGCGTGATACATCCGGCGGGCGCTTCGATGTGTCATGGAAGGCGCGTGCGGCAGGGGCGAGCCCGACGTGGCTGTGGGGCCCCGCCGGCCTTCGGGTGGACGGGCCGGCCCCGATCGACCTCGGGGGCGTGCTCAAGGGGTGGCTCGCGGATCGCGCGGCGGACGCGCTCCGGGCTGGCGGGATGACCGACTTTCTCGTGGACGCCGCGGGCGACATCGTGGCCGCGGGGGACGAGGAGGGGGCGCGTGCGGGCGCGGGATGGCGGGTGGAGGTGGCTGGCGCGCAGGGGCGCGTCGCGACGGTCCGGCTCCGGGACGCCGCCCTCTCCACCTCCGGGAACGCGTGGCAACCCGGACACATCCACGACGCGACGACGGGCCGCTCGGTGGTCGGCGCCCGCGTGGTCAGCGTCGTGGCGCCCTCGGGGATGATCGCGGACGGCCTCGCGACGGCCATCTACGTCAGCGGCAACCTCGCGCTGGCCGAGGGGAGCGGCGCGTGGGCCTTCGAGGTCGGGGAGGAGGGGAGGCGTCGGTGGAGCCGGGGAGCGCGGCGGATCTTCCGGTGACGGCCGGGGGGCGGCGCGCGCGGGGCCTGCGCCCGCTCCGTAAGGAGTTGGTATGATAGTCTCCACCAAATGCGCACGCCGAACGCCCTCGCGGCCCTGTTCCTTTTCGGGTGTACCGACCCGACGGGCGACACGCCTCGGCCCCCCGCGAAGGAAGACACCGACACCGCGCCCGACACGGCGCCGGACACCGGGCCGGCCGTCGCTGCCCGCAACGTGATCGTCATCCTCTCCGACGATCAGGCGTTCAACACGATGTGGGCCATGCCGGAGGTCAGCGCGCGCGTGCTCCCCGCGGCCGTGAGCTTCGAGAAGGCGTACGTCGGGGCGCCGATGTGTTGTCCGATGCGCGCGAGCTTCCTCTCCGGCGGCTGGTACCCGAAGGACACCGGCGTCCTCACCAACAACCTCCCGATGGGCGGCGCAAGCGCCTTCCCGGACAGCGACACCCTGGCGACGCGCCTCCAGTCGGCCGGCGTCGCCACGGCGTTGTTCGGGAAGTACATGAACAACTACGAGGTCGAGCTCGCCCCCTACGTGCCGCCCGGCTGGGACACCTGGGTGGCGACCGGCGCGGGGGACGGCGGCTACGAGCAGGAGGTCGTGGTCGGCTCCAGCGGGCCGAACGCGTCTTCCGTCGGGACCGTCACGGACACCGGAGGGGAACACTATACGTCCTACCTCTTCGATCAGGCGCTCGCCTTCGTCGACGCGGAGGGGGATCGTCCGTACTTCCTCTACCTCGCGCCCAACTCGCCGCACCTGTCGGGCTCGCCGGCGACCGAGGACCTCGCGCTCTACGCCGACCTCCCGGAGCGCCCCCCCTCCTTCGACGAGGAGGACATCTCGGACAAGCCGCTCTGGCTCCAGGAAGAGCCGCGGTTCACGGAGCTGGAGGTCGCGGGCATCGACTACAACGCGCGCCGGATGTATCAGAACCTCGCCTCGCTCGACCGCGAGGTGGCCGACTTCGTCGACGCGCTGGCCGCTCGTGGCACCCTCGAAGACACGCTGGTCGTCTACGCCTCGGACAACGGCTACCTCCACGGGGAGCACCGGCTGGAGTTCAAGGGCCTCCCCTACGAGGAGGCCGTGCACGTGCCCCTCTTCGCCCTCGCGCCCGGCGTCACTCCCCGCGTCGACAGCCGATTGGTTTCGGTGAACCTCGACCTCGCGGCGACCGTCACGGATCTGCTCGGCGCTCCCGCCTCGGGGGAGGGGAGCTCCCTCCGCCACGCCCTCGCCGATCCCACCGTCGCTACGCGCGACCACGTGTTCATCGACAACTACACGTCCGGCTTCGCGGTCTGGGCCGCCATCGTCACCGAGCAGTACAAGTACGTCGAGTGGGGCACCGGGGAGACCGAGATCTACGACCTCACGGCCGACCCCTTCGAGCTCACGAGCCTCCACGTCACGCCTCCGGAGGGCGTGCCGCTGACCGCGTGGGGCACGATGGTGGACGAGCACCGCGGCTTCGCCGTCCTCACCGAGACCGTCCCTGACGGGGAGATCGGCGTGCCCTACCGCGTCGACCTCACGACGTGGGGCGGCACCGCGCCCGTCCTCTTCTCCGTGGACGGCACGCTCCCCCCGGGCCTCACGCTCGGCGGCGCCGGCGTCCTCCAGGGCGTCCCCACCGAGGCCGGCGAGTACGTCTTCGGGGTGTGGGCGCACGACGCCTCCGCCTCCGGGTGGACGGGCGAGCCGCAGGCCTTCAACCGCGCGCTCCGCGTCGTCATCGGGGAGGCCCCGCCGGAGCCGACGATGGCGCGCACCACGGACACCTCCGCCACGCTCGTGCTCCACGCGCGGCCGGGCGTCGCGGTGCAGGTGCGGGCCACGCCCGAGCGGGTGCCCGAGGGTGCGCGGCGCAGCTCGGACATCGTCGTGGCCGGCCCCGACGGGCGGGTGGTCCTCGCGCTGGAGGACCTCCGCACCGACCGGGACTGGTACTGGGTCGCCTACTTCGACGGCGTGCCGGGCGCGCACGGAGACATCCCCGCGCCCGCCGGCCCGTACTGACGCTCAGAGGGCGGCGAGCGCCTCGGTGAGCCGGTTCAGGTCGTTCTCGAAGGTCTCGCGCACCTTGCCGTCGGCGGCGTCGCGGGCGGCGGTGAGGGCCTCCGCCACGTCGTCTCCGAAGCGGCGGCCTACCGTCGGGTTGACCATGAACATCTCGGCGGCCTCGCCGAGCACGTCCGGATCGCCGGGCCACGCGGGCGCGGCTCCGAGCAGGAGGTCGATGCCCTCCTTCGCGCGGCCGAGGGTCTCGAGCGTGCGGGCCTCGTTGACGACGGTGTGCACGAAGGCCTCGTGGCCGGGGGGGAGGGACTCGCGGATCTCGTGGAGCGCCACGAGCGCGCGCTCGTGCACCTTCGGCTCGGCCTCGCCGAGGTCGTCCACGGCGCCGAGGAGCTCCTCGAGGAAGCCCTCGCCGCGGGTGTCGGCCCGGGCGAGGCGCTCGAGGCCGCCGTTGTCGCGCGCGAGCTCCCAGGCGTTGCAGAGGATCTCGAGGGCGACATCGTTCGAGCCGTCCTCGAGGTGGTCGAAGGCGGAGCGGAGGAGGTCGTGGAGGACCTCGTCCGCGAGGTGGTGGGGCGCCCAGCGCTCCCAGAGGACCACGGCGGACTCGCCGACGAAGTCGCGGTCGTGCACGGAGGCGTTGGACGTCATCATCGGCTTCCAGAGCTCGATGGCGAGGTCGCGGGCGCCCTCGCGGGCCTCGGCGGCGGCGACGAACGTGGACTCGTCGGTCACGACGCCACGGGCGGCGAGCTCGGCGAGGATCTGGGCGTCGGAGAGGGCGCGGACCTTGCTCGGCAGCCAGGTGGCGCCGGCGTCCTTGCGACGGCCGTGCGTCGCGACGAGATCGGCGAGATGCGCGGCGTCGTGCGAGCCGACCTCGAGGCGGTGGGCCAGGCCCTCGATGCCCTCGATGGCGGGCTTCCAGCCGTCGACTGGGTCCTGCGTGACGACGCGCGGAGGGCGTGCCTCCAGCTTCTTCTTGCGCTTCTTCTCTTTCTCGTGCTTCTTCGCCGCCCGCTTCGCCGCGTCCTTCTTCGCCATCGTCGTCTCCGTTGCCGGCGCATCTACCCCGGCGCCGGCCCGGGCGACACCGTGGCGGACAAAGCGAGGATCGAGCCGTCTGCCCAGGAGAGCGCGTCGACCAGGGCCTCCACGTCGCCCTCGAGCCTCCCCGCCAGCCCCCGGGCGCGCGCGCGGACCCCGGCGAGGCTCGTGGTGTCGCTCGCGAAGATCACGTACTGGTCGGTGTCCGGGAGCTTCAGCCACGCCACGGAGGCGAAGACGCGGTGGAGCGCGAGGACGGCCGTGCGGGCGTCGCGCGTCGCGTTGACGAGCAGCCACCCGTCGCGCCGGAGCAGGCCGTGGAGGCGGGCGAAGGAGGCCTCCGTCTGCCCGACGGGGAGGCCGGCGTGAGAGAAGGCGTCGAGTACGACGAGGTCGTAGGCGGCCTCGGGGGCGCCGGCGGGCTCCTCCGCCGTGGCGACGGTGACTTCGACCACGTCGGGCAGGTCGAAGAAGCGCCGCGCGGCGTCGACCACCTCGGGAAAGGGCTCGATGGCCTCCTGGCGGGCGCCGGGGGCCGCGGCGTGGACCACGCGGGGGAAGGTGCCGCCGCCGAGGCCGAGATGGAGCACGCGGTCGAGCCGGGGCGGGAGGGCCACACCGAGCGTCGCGTAGCGGGTGTACGGGAGGAGGGGGCGGAGCGGCGCGGCGCGGTCGAGGGCGGATTGGTCCTCCCACGCTTCGCCGAAGCGCAGGCGCCGCACGGTGCCGCGCTCGAGCACGCGAAGGGAGCCGCCGTCGGGGAGCCGGGCCTCGTGCAGCACGCGGTAGCCGAGCCACTTGAGCGCCCAGCGCCGCACCCACGGGGGCGTGCCGGGGAGCCCGGCGATCTCGTGGACGAGGCTCACTTCAGCCTCGTCAGGCACGCCTGGTAGCGGCGGTCCACGCCCTGCGCGAACCACGCAGTGGTGCGGTCGCCGGAGAGCTTGATGGAGTCGAGGTGCACGTCGGGTAGGCGCGCGTACGCGGGCTCCTTCTTCAGCTTCGCCGCGTACAGATCGCGGACGGCCGTCCAGGTGTCGGTCTCCTCGAACTGCCGCGTCTTCTCCTTGCCGAGGTCGCGCCGCACGCGGGTCTCCGTCAGGTCCAGCCCGCTCTTCGCCACGACGCCGAGCACCGCGGTGAGCGTCTGCGAGGGCTCGGAGGCGGGGCGGCCGCCCTCGGTGTAGCGGAGGAGGTCTCCGTCGAGCGCGAGCTTCGCGCCGGAGAGCGCGGCGACCTGCTCCTGGAACGCAGCGTTGCGGCTGGCGTAGAGTCCGGCGTTGTAGTCGGCGAAGCGGTACAGCGGCTTGTCGTAGCCAGCGTCCCAGTCGAGCAGGCGCACGACGCCGTAGTGGAGGCAGCCGGCGCGGGTGTAGAGCTGGTCGCGGACGAGCGCGCGGTCGGTGCCGTGGTCGCGGGCGTGGTCCTCCGCGAAGTCCACCTTGACCTGGAGGCAGCCGGCCGTGGTGATGGGGTTCAGATCGTCGAGGTCGAGCCCGACGAATTGGGCGGCCACCTCCGCCTGGCGGAGCGGCGCTGGCAGCCTGGAGCGCTGCGTCTCCACGAGCTCGCGGAACACGAGGTCCACGTCGCGCTCGGTCTTCGCCGCCTGGAGCCGCTCGTAGAAGGACCGCGTCTGCCCCTTGGGCTTGCCGTCGAGCACCGCGCGCAGCCCCGCGCCGAGCGCCCACCCCGACACCTTGCCCATGGACTCCTGCTTCTCGGCGATCCAGGTGTCGATCATCGTACCCATGCCCGGCACCGCGGGGTCGGCCGCGTAGCCGCTCTCCTGCTCCACCGCGGCGACGGCGGCGCAGGCGTTGCCGTTGGTGGCGGGGATGGCGTGCGCGACGAGCACGGCGTGCAGATCCGTCGCCCAACCCGCGCGGTCCCTCACGCGGTCGGACGGGAACGCGCGCGCGGCGCCCTCCGCCGTGATCGGGCGCTGCTCGAAGGGGAGTACGGGCTCGGGCGTTGGGGTGAGCGAGCCGCAGCCGAGGAGGAGGAGGAGCATGGCGTTCGGGAACACGTAGCGCCTCCGGCTTGCGTCCGCCTGGGGCGCCGCGGACACCGCGGGCGGCATCAGGGCGCGCGGACGAACAGGGTCGCACCCTCGCGCGCGCCGTGCTCGGTCTCGGTGTCGTAGGTTGCGTTGAGGGCGTCGAGCATCGCGAGCGCGTCCTTGCCGGCCGTCGTGATGCCGTCGCAGCCGGCGGCCCCGAGGACGTCCGGGATCTGCGCGCTGACCCCCCGGATGCGGTCGACGTGGCCCTGCTCGTGGAAGGCGAGCCGCCCGACGTACCGCTGCCAGTTGCCCACCGACGCGGCGGGGGCCTCGGGGGGCGGATCCCACCGCGGGAACGCCACGACGATGTCCGTGGTGACCGCCACCGGGCTGCAGGTGCCGCCGTCCGGCCAGGTCCAGCGCACGTCCCAGGTGGTGTACGCGCCATGGGACACGCCGGCCACGCGCGGCCCGCTCGTGCGGATCGACCGCCACACCTCGACGTCGTTCACCCCGGTCACCGGGTAGTAGGCGACGGCGGCGCCCTCGAACGCGACATCGCCGGTGAACGAGGGGTCCACCGGGTAGCCGACCGGCCCCTCGGGCGGAGGGACCGTGGCGGCGACGCAGCCGAGCAGGAGGAGGATCACGCCCTACGGCGCCGCGACGGCGTCGGACGCCTTGACCTTCAGCGTGACCGCGGGCACGTCGTACTCGCGGGAGACGCCGCACGTCTTCGGGCCTTCGCACGCGGTGATCTCCGGTTGGAGCGCGGCGGTGCCGTAGACGGAGAGCGTCACGTCACCCGAGATGCCCGGCGGCATCGTGAACGTGAGGGCGCCCGGCGCGAAGGTGATGTCCTTGCGCTTGACGACCACGCGCTTGGCGCCCGCCACGAGCTCAAAACCGATGTCGCCCTGCTCGGCCACCACGTCGGTCGCGGGCGACCAGGTGAGGGTCACGGGGTCTCCGGCGGCGAGCTCGGCGGTGGGGCCGGTGGCGACGCGCGGGGAGAACACGTCGCTGATGCCCATGCGCCAGGTGGTGGCGCCGTCGCTCACCACGAGGGCGTGCGAGGGGCCGACGACGAGCTCCTTGGGGTCGAGGCTGAACTCGTTGATCGAGCAGTCGCGGTCGTAGGGCTCGGGGCCCATGACGCGGCCGGTGAGGCGGGTCATGGGCTTGCCGTCGAGCGTGGCGGTGAGCGTCGGGATCGGGTGGCACTTGCCGACCATCTTCGGATGCACGAAGAGCTGGATGACCTCGGGGCCGCCCGGGACCGAGCCGGTGTTGAGCTGGACGATGGGCTCGAAGAAGTCGAGCAGCTTGTGCTGGGCGGGGGGCGGCTCTTCCGCGCAGGCGAGCAGGAGGGCGAGCAGCATGGTCAGACCGTCCGTTCCGGAGAGGGGGCGGCGCCCTCGCGCCAGTGCGGGGGCACGGTCGCGTCGTAGCCGGGGAGCGCCTCGATGGCGTTCGCCCAGCGCACGACGGCCGGCCAGCGGGTGGCGAGGGGCCACACGCCGAGGTCGAGCCCCTCCGCGGCGGGGCGCGTGGCGGCGCGGACGAGCTGCTGGAGCCCGCAGTACCAGACGATGTCGGCGGCGGAGATCGCGCCTCCGACCATCCAGCCGCTCGCGACGCGCTCGGCGAGGGTGTCGAGCTCGGCGTGCAGGGCGGAGACGCCCTCGCGCACCTTCTGCTCGTCCGCGGCGAGGGTGCCGAAGAGGAGGGGGCGGGCGACGGCGGAGATCGTGGGGTTGCCGTGGGACTCGAACTCCATGACGTAGCGCCAGACGGCGCCGGTCTCGGCGGGGGTGCGGCCGAAGAGGGGAACGTCGGGGTAGGCGCTGTCGAGGTAGGCGAGGATCGCGAGGGACTCGTTGATCACGAGATCCCCGTCCTTCAACGTAGGGACCTTGCCGCGGGGGTTGAGCGCGCGGAATTCGGGCTTCCGCGTGTCGCCCGCGGAGAAGGACAACAAGTGGGAGGTGTAAGGCAGGTTCTTGACAGCAAGGGCGAGGAGGACACGCCAGGCGGGGGTGCTGCCGCTTCCCCAGTAGAGCTCGATGGACAAAACACACTCCGGACGCGCAGGGGATAACCGGCTCCCGCCATGTCCGACCCCTCTGTCCTGTCCTCCGATGGTGACCTCGTCGCCGTCTCCAAGCCCACTGGTTGGGTCGTCCACGCCGCCATGGAAGGCGAGCGCTTCGACCTGCGCGCGTGGCTCTCGGCCCAGCCCGGCGTCCCGAAGGGCCTCGAGCCCTGCCACCGCCTCGACCGCGAGACCTCCGGCGTCGTGCTCTACGCCGCGTCGATCCTCACGCGCGGGAACATCGGCCGGCACTTCATGGACGGCACCGTCTCCAAGACGTACCTCGCGCTCGTCCAGGGCCACGCCCACAAGAAGGGCGTGATCCGCGTCCCGCTCACCCCGGACGACGGCGGCCCGCCGCAGGAGGCCGTCACCCGCTACCGGCTGCAGGAGGGCCTCGGTGCCTTCTCGCTCCTCCGCGTCACCCCCGAGACCGGCCGCAAGCACCAGATCCGCCGCCACCTCCACGGGCTCGGCCTCGCCATCGTCGGCGACGACCGCTACCTGCCCAAGCACAAGCTGCGGATCCCGGCGTACCCGAACCGCATGTTCCTCCACGCCGCCAAGATCGAGCTGCCGGACGGCCGCGTGTTCGAGGCCCCGCTCCCCGAGGAGCTGGAGCGGTGTGTCGTCGCGTTGCGTTCGCGTCCGGTGCGGCCGAAGGTGGAGGGCGATCCGTTCTAGGCGCGGAGGGTGCGGACCTAACCGCGGATGGCGAGCGCCCGCCGGTGCACGGCCGTCGACGGGTCCCTCGCGCCCTTTCGGGGTAGGGTGCGGCCTGGAGGCCCCATGCTCATCCTTCTCGCGCTCCTGCCCGCCTGTGTTCCCGTCGACGGCAAGCTCGAAGACAGCGCCGACAGCTTCGCCTGCGGGCCTGGGACCCATGAGGAGGATGGCCAGTGCGTCGTCGATGACGCCGATACCGATACCGACACGGACTCCGATACCGACACGGACACGGACTCAGATACCGATACGGACACGGACACGGACTCAGATACCGACACCGACACCGACGTTGCGCCCGACTACACCGTGTGCGCCGACGGTGTGGCCCCGTACGACGACCTCCAGGACGCCATCGACGCGGCCAACGACGGAGACGTGATCTACGTCTGCGCGGGCACCTACGATCGCGTGGAGATCGACCAGCTGGAGGTGACGCTGGTCGGTGACGGCGCCGACACGACCGTCATCGACGGGGGCCGGCGCACGGCGCTCTACGTCACCGATTCGTCGATCGTGATGTCGGGGTTCGGCCTCACGGGCGGCGCAGACGGCGCCTCCGAAGAGACGCTCGCTGGCGCGCTCTACTTCATCTACTCGACCTTCGAGGTAGCTGATCTGCGCGTGTTCGGCTGCGAAGGAGACGGCGGCGGCTACGGCGTGGTCCAGAAGGAATCGACGTCGTCCTGGGACGATGTGGTGTTCGAGGGGAACAGCGTCAGCAGCGCGTTCATCGCGGTCACCGGCGGCGAGGTGACGATGCGGAACGCCGTCTTCACCGGCAATGGGCCGCTCCCCGCAAACGGGTATGGCGGGCAGGCGCTCTACCTCGAGGCGGACAGGTACGAGGTGTCCAACATCCTCGTGTACGCAAACGAGGCCGGCTTCGACACCGACGTCGTGGACCTCCGCGGTGCGGACGAGGGATGGTTGTACAACGCCGTCGTGCACGGGAACGTTGGGGGCGGCGAGGCGCTCAGCGCGTCGGGCGGCACCACGGTCATCGAGAATTGCATCGTCTCGGAGAACACGGGGGCCAACGGTGTCGCCACCAGCAACGGCGCGGTGGTTCGGTACACTGATTCCTACGGAAACGAGGCCAACTTCTCGCCCGAGGCGAGCTCCCAACCCGACAACTTTTCGTCCAACCCCCGCTTCACGGACCCCGACGCAGGCGACTTCCATCTCGACCCCGGGTTCTCCCCGGCCATCGACCAGGGAAATCCGTTGGCCGGCTACAACGATGCCGATGGCACGCGCAACGATCTCGGCGCGTTCGGCGGCCCCTACGGCGGCTGGAGTCCCTGATCCGCCGGTTCACCGGAGCTCCAACGCCGCCCGCATCCCGCCGACCAGGTCCGTGCGCGCCGTGATCGTCGCGACCTTCAACGCGTTCGAGATCGCGCGGGCCGTGCTCCGGCCGTGCGCCTTGATGCACAGGTGGTCGAAGCCGAGGATGGGGACGCCGCCGTACTGCTGCCAGTCGGTCACCTGCCGCACCCGGCGGATCGCGGGGGACAACAGCCACAGGCCCGCGGCGTAGCGCCACCGCCGCTCGCCCGCGGCGCGCGCGGTGCGCATCACCGTGTCGCTCACGCCCTCGAGCATCTTGAGCACGATGTTCCCGACGAAGCCGCCGGTCACGATCACGTCCGCGGTGCCGCGCGGGATGTCCATGCCCTCGATGTTGCCGATGAAGTCGAGCGGGCTGCCGGGCAGGGCGGCGTAGGCGGCGAGGCGCGCGTGGGCCTCGACCACGGCGGGCGGCCCCTTGCCGGGCTCGGCGCCGTTGGAGAGGAGGGCGACGCGCGGGCGCGGGTTGCGCGAGATGCGCTGGGCGTAGGCGCTGCCCATGAGGGCGAAGGCGAACAGATCGTCCGCGCTCGGGTCGAGGGTGAGGCCGGCGTCGAGGAGGAGGCTGAAGGGGTCGCTCCGGGCGCCGTGGCGGGCCTCGGTGGGGACGACGGCGCCGAGGGCGGCGCGGCCGACGCCGGGGAGGCGCGCGAAGGTGCGGGCGCACGCGAGCGTGACGGCGCCGGTGTTGCCGGCGCTCACGAGCACATCGGCCTCGCCGGCGGCGACGAGGCGGGCGGCGACGAGCATGGAGGCGTCGGGGAGGGCGTCGAGGGCGTCGCGCGGGGAGGCGTCCATGGGCACGACCTCGGCCGCGTGGACCACGCGGATGCGCTCGGGGGCGTGGGGGTTCCGGGCGAGCTCGGACTGGATCTGCGCGGTGTCGCCGACGAGGATGATGTGCGGGGCGTCGTCACGCAGGCTCACCTGGGCGGCGCCGGCGACGGTGGCGGCGGGCCCCTTGTCGGAGCCCATGGCGTCGAGCGCAAGGCGGATCATCACCCCGGACGGTACCACGCGGCTCCGGGCGTGGGCGCGCCCGCCCCGCCGGTTTAGGCTCGCCGGCTTAGGCTCGCCGCGCGCCAGGACGACCATGACCCCGAACACCCACCTCGCCATCGACGCCGCCCTCGTCGGCACGCCCACCGCGCTCTCCGAGGGCCGTGCCAGCGTCGTCCTCGCCACGACGGACGCGATGGCGGCCGATGCGCGGGGCCTCGTCCACGGAGGCTTCCTGTTCGGCCTCGCGGACTACGCGGCGATGCTCGCCGTGAACGACCCGAACGTGGTGCTCGGCTCCGCGGACACGAAGTTCCTCGCGCCCGTCCGCGTGGGCGAGTCCGTGCGCGCCGAGGCCCAGCGCGAAGAGGTCAAGGGCCGCAAGCACATGGTGCGCGTGGTCGGGCGCGTGGGCGATCGCGCGGTCTTCGAGGGCGTCTTCACCACCTTCGTGCTCGACGGGCACGTCCTCGATCGCTGATCCGCCGCCCGGCCGCGCGCGGGCTTAAGCGTGGGCATGCTCCTCCTCCTCTCGACGGCCTCCGCCGGCCTCCCGTCCCCGGACGAGCTCCGCGCCCGCCCCGATCCGATGGCCGCCCGCGAGGTCTTCAAGCACCTCGCCGCCCCGGCCGCGCCCCCATCTGCGGCCCCGCCCTTCGCGCCGCCGCCCGCCTGGGACATCGAGGACTACGTGCTCGCCGTGCGGATCGACCCCGCCGCGCGCACCGTGGTCGGCCGCGCCACGATCACCGCCGCCCGCCTCGGCCCGGGCGACCTCCTCCTCCACGCGAACGGCCCGGTGATCTCCGCCGTCTACGTGGACGGCGCCGCGGTCACCCCCACCGTCGTCGAGGACGAGGTGTTCATCCCCGTCCTCGGAGACACCGCCACGCTCGTCGTCGACTGGACCTACGACGAGGTCCGCCCCAACGGCATCCAGTGGGGCCGCGAGGTCGTGTTCTCCTTCCACGAGCCCATCGGCGCGCGCACCTGGCTGCCCGTCTACGACGACCCCGCCGACAAGGCCTCGCTCACCTGGGAGGTCACCGCGCCGGACGGCTGGGTGGTGGCCGCGAACGGCGTGCTCGAGGCCACCGCCGCCGCCGACGCGGGGTGGACCACCTGGCGCTACGTCTTCGACCAGCCGATCCCCACCTACCTGATGACCGTGCACCTGTCCGATTACGACGTGTCGGTCACGGGCGGCGACATCCCCGTCTACACCTGGGCCTACCCCGACCGCGCGGCCGAAGCGGCGGAGACCTTCGGGAACACCCCGGAGATGCTGGACTACTTCTCCGACCTCTACGCGCCCTACCCGTTCCCCAGCTACGGCAACGCGATGGCGCCCTTCGGCGGCGCGATGGAGCACACCACCTGCGTCACCTTCTCCGACGAGCTTGTCGGCGATGACGACGGCGAGCTCGTCAACGTCCACGAGCTCGGCCACCACTGGTGGGGCGACGACGTGACGCTCGGCACCTGGGACGACATCTGGCTCAACGAAGGGTTTGCCACCTACACCGAGGCCCTCTGGTACGAGCATGAGTACGGCCAGGAAGGCCTGACGGTCTACGCCGAATATCTGACGGACGCGTTCTTCGGATGGCAGTCGCTCGAGGGCCGCTTCCCGGTGTACGACCCCCTCTACATGTGGGGCGGCGTCGTCTACGACAAGGGTGGGATGGTCGTCCACATGTTGCGCGGCGTGCTCGGGGACGACCGCTTCTTCGCCGCGCTCTCCGCCTACGAGGCCGAGCACCACCTCGGCACCGCCGTCACGACCGACCTGATGGCCGCCTTCGAGGCCTCCTCCGGCGAGGACCTCGGTTGGTTCTTCGACCAATGGGTCTACGGCATCGGCGAGCCCACCTACACCTGGGGTTGGGCGATCCAACCCGACGGCGCGGGCGGCTGGCAGGTCGATCTCTCGGTGAGCCAGGATCTGACGGCCTTCCGGATGCCGATGGTGGCGCGCCTGACCTACGCCGACGGCACGACAGACGACGTATCCATCGTGGTCGAAGGGGAGGGGGCCGAGGCCACCGTGTGCCTGCCCGCTTCCGACGAGCGCGGCGCCCCCGTCGCGGCAGAGCTCGACCCCGACCGCTGGGTGCTCCGCCACGAGAACGTCGAGGTCGCGGCGGAGCCCGGGGCCATTACGTGCGGCCCCACCATCGAGGAGGAGGACGAGGACCCCGCCGGGTGCGGCTGCGACGGGGCGGGAGGGGCCGGCGGTGGCGCGGTGGTCGTCGTGAGCGGGCTGCTGCTGGTGCGTCGGCGCCGCTGATCAGGGGAACCACACCCCGAGCTCCCGGCGGACCGAGAACGCCTCGCAGAACATCGGGTTCTCCTCGCACGTCGGCGTGTCGTCGGGCCCCCGCACCACCGCGCGCGTCCCGTAGCTCCAGTGCAGCGCGCCCTCGAAGGAGCTCGCCTTGTTCGCGGCGAGGGCGATCGACGCGAGCACGAACCAGGCCGCGACGTGGGCCCGGTTGTGCCGCACGTCCAGCAACGCGGCGCCCGGGAGGCGCTCGCCGAGGCGGTCGAGGGTGGGGGCGAGGAGGTTCAGGAGCGGGATCGGGAGCACCTTCGAGATGTCGTCCGGGTAGCCCGCCGCCATCAGCGCCATGGAGGAGAGGCGGATGCCGAGGCCGTAGAGGAGGCCGAAGAGGAGCTTGCCGCGGCCGGTGCGGGGGATGGTGGCGGGGTCGGTCGCGAGGAGCGCCATGGCGAGCAGCGTGGGCGGCTGGACGACGCCCGGACCGGGACCCAGGAACGACGAGCCGCGGTTGCCGATCAGGGCGCCGAGCGTCACGAGCACGATGGGGACGCGCAATTGGGGGATCAGCGCCGCGCACAGGATCCACTCGGTGATGTTCGGCGGCAGGTTCATCAGGTGGAAGAGGCCGGCGTAGCCGAGCTGCGGGACGAAGAGGCCTGCGAGGCCGATCGTCGCGACCGCGAACGCGGACGGGTTGAAGACGTGCCGCCCCTCTCTCGCGAAGAGGGCCTTGCTCCCCATCGCCGCGACGATGGCTGCGATCGAGGCGATGGGGGAGAACCAGAGGAAGAGGTTGATGCTCAGCACGATGGGGATCGGCCCGAGCCCCGCCACCCAGCGCCGCCGGGTGAGCGTGGAGAGCGTCGCGTCGAGCGCGAAGGCGAGAAGCAGCTGCGCGCCGATGTTCGGCGCCTGGGCGAGCACCGGGGGCCACCACGCCGCCCAATAGACGAAGATCGAGGTCTGGATCGTCGCCGGGAGCGCGTGGACGAGCTTCAGGTCGAGCGTGACCGGCACATTCGCGAGCGAGAGCAGCACGATGGCGCCGAGCGCCGCGAAGATCCCGGCGGAGCGGATGCCCTGCGGGGCCTCCACGGTGCGCGCCTCCGTGACGTAGCCACCGTCGTGCGTCGCGACGGCGTTGGCGCCGCCGATCAGCGCGCGGAGCGTGTCCTCGCCCGGGTCGCGTTGGTCGAGGACGAAGGAGAACCGCTCGGTGCGTACGGGCGTCGGCGCCGGGCCCGTGGAGACGTGGAGGACGCCCGCCACCTCACCCGTGGAGGCGCGCACCAGCGGCCACGCGACGGAGTCTCCCACCTCGGTCGCGTCGGCGTACACGAGCTCTCCGGCCGGCAGGAGCGCGTGCAGCGCGGCGGCCTCGGTCGCGTCGACCGGCGCGGCGAGGGCCGAGGCGAGGAGCGCGGACGCGACCAGCAGGCGGGCCTCGGAGCGGGGGGCGCACGCTACGCCGCGGATCCCGCGCGGGTCAAGGCGCGCCGCGGTTAGGACGGTTCGATGAGCACGGTCAAGGACCGCACGAAGTCGGGTGCCCGCGTCCGCCTCGACCGCGCCGACGTGACGCGCCGCGGGGGCGGCTCCGGCGGCGCCAAGGGCGGGGGCCCCCTGGGCCGGGCCGGCCTCGTCGCCGGCGTGTTCCTGGCGGTGATCGCCGGTTGGTACGCGGCGCCGCTGGTCTACCCGCTCCGCCTCCTCACCGTGCTCCTCCACGAGGGCGGCCACGCCGCGGTCACCCTCCTCACGGGCGGCACCGTCGTGGAGATCGCCGTGAACGCCGAGGAGAGCGGCCACACCCTCTCCAGCGGCGGCATCCACTTCCTCATCCTCCACGGCGGCTACCTCGGCTCGCTCCTCGCCGGCCTCCTCCTCACCGCCACGCCCCGCGCGGCCCGTGGCCCCACCGCCGTCCTCGGCCTCCTCGCGCTCTTCGCCCTCGGCTGGATCCCCCCGATCTCCTTCGGCTTCCTCTACACCGCGCTCGTGGGCGCCGGCCTCCTCGCCCTCGCCTGGAAGGCCTCCCACGACACCTGCCGCCTCGTCCTGCGCGGCGTGGGCCTGTTCGTCGTGGCGGACGCCATCCGCGACGTCCTCTCCGACCTCGGCCAGGGAGACGCCGCCCTCCTCGCCGCGATGACCGGCATCCCCGCGATCCTCTGGTCCGCCCTCTGGTTGGTCGCCGCCGTCGCCCTCCTCGTCCGCGCGGTGCGGCGCGCCGGATGAGCCTCCGTTAGAGGCGCGCATGCTCGTCTCCCTGGTCTCCCTCGTCTCCCTCGTCTCCCTCGCCGCCGCGCACTCCGACGCCGTCCCCCACGTGCACGAGGGCGCCTCGCCCGTCGGACTCGTCCTCGTCGCCGCCTGGGGCGTTGCCGCCCTCCTCTGGTGGCGTGGGGCCTCCGCGGCGTGAACGCGCGCTACCCGCCGGAGACGGACACCCGGATGGGCGGCGCCCACGCGACCTTGTCGTCGTCGTAGTACAGGTACGCGCGGGTGGCGGGCGCGACGTAGGTGCCCGGCACCGTGGCGAGCAGGTCGAGGTCGACCATCCGCACCTCCTCGGGGCCGAGGCCGTCGAAGTACACGATCACCTCGTTGTCGCGGGTCTCGTAGAAGCTGACGGTGCCTCGTGTCCGGAGCTCCTCGAGCTGCCACGACTGGACGGAGAGGCCCGCCGGGACGCCGATGCGCGCGAGGATCATCGGCTGCGGCGTGGCGCGCCGGTTGGCGATGCGCGCGGTGAGGCGCACGGGCTCGCCCATGTCCACACGATCCGCCGAGAGGAAGGTCGCGACGGTGACGGCGGCGTCGGGGTTGGAGACGGGGGACCGCGTGCGCCACGCGGCCGCGAGGGAGTAGGGGACGGGCGCCCCCGCGAGGGACGTGACGGTGACGGCGTGCCGATCGGCGGTGAGGGGCAGGGCGAGCCGTGGGGCAGCGGTGTCCCCGGGGTGCCACGCGACCCGACCGACCTCGACGCCGTCCACCCGCACGATCGCGGCGCCGTCGGCGAGGACGGGGTGCGCCGCCGCGTAGCGGGTGAGCGCGTCGAGCGTGAGGACGGTGGCCTGGGTGCTCCCCCATCGGCCGAAGCCGTCGCGATGGCCCATCAGCCACCGCGCAGCGCCCGCGACGGCGTCGGGGTGGTGGCCGTCGTCCAGCAGCGCACGGGTAGCGAGGGCGGTGGTCTCCACCACGAGGTTGTCGCCGCCGCTGCGGGTGATGCTGTGGTCCGCGCCACGCCACGCCCCGTCGGAGTCCTGAAGCGCGGCGAGGCGCACCGCCGCTTCCGCGCCGAGGGCCGGGCGGGCCCGCAGCAGCGTGTTCGTCGCGAGCGCGAGGAGGTACGGGTCCTTCGTGTCCGTCGCGAGGTGCGCCTGCGCGTCGATCGCGGCGTCGAGGCCGGTCGTGGTGCCGGCGCCGACGAGCGCCCAGGTGATGTACGCGTCCGTCACCGCCTTGGACGCCTGCCCGAAGCCGCTTTGGGCCCCGCTCGCCAACCAGCCCCCCGCGCCGTCCTGGCGGCCCGTGAGCCAGCGCGTCGTGCGGCGCACCATCGCGTCGTCCACGCCCGCGTACACCGCGCGCATGTCGGTGAACTGCGCGATCCCGTAGGCGGTGAGCGGCTCGTGGGCGGGGGCGCGCCCGAACCACTCGTAGCCGCCGCCCGGCACCTCGTAGCTGGTGAGGCGTTTGTACCCCTCGTCGAGGTAGCCGCGGGTGCGCGCGAGGAGCGCCGCGTCGGTGACGCCCTCCTGCTCGAGGTACCGCATCACGAGCAGGTTCGGGTAGTTGGAGCTGCTCGTCTGCTCGAAGCAGCCGTGCGGCAGCTCCAGGAGCCCGGCGAGGCCGTCCACGAGCGTGGCGAGCGGGTTCGGGTAGACCTTGAGCCACGCCTCGGCCCCGCCTTCCGCACGATCGACGCGCGCGACGTCGTAGGCGGCCGTGCCGTCGAGCAGGCCGGACGCGGACCACACGCTCGGGTAGCCCGCGTCGACCACGCGGAGGGTGCGCGTGAAGGCGTCGGTGAGCCCGTCCGTCACCGCGGAGAAGGAGACCGGGATCGTCTCGTTGGCGACGAGGTCGTAGAAGAGCGTGCGGCCGGCGCGGGCGGGGAGGGTGACGGTGCGGGCGGGCGCCGAGAGGGCGGCGGCGACGCGGACGGTGACCGGCGCGTCGCGGTCGTTGGTGAGGGTCAGCGGGATCTTCAGCGTGTCCCCGCGCACCGCGGCGACGGGCAGCGTGACCGCCATGTTGAACGGGAGCGTGGACGCGAACACCGCCTCGCCGCGGCCCACGCGCCCGCCGCCGACGCCCTCGACGGTGGCGCGGAAGGAGGTCACCGCGTCGGAGAGCGGGAAGCGCACGGTGGCGTGGCCCGCGGCGTCCGTGAGGACGGAGGGCACCCAGGCGACGGTGTCGCGGAAGTTGGTACGTGTGGCGTCGTGTGCGGGGCGCGGGGTGGGGAACACGCGGACGGTGGCGAAGCTCCCGGCGGAGAAGCGGTCCGGAGCGAAGCGGAACGTGTAGGTAGCGATGACGACGCCGCCGCCGCGGGGCTCGGGGAAGGTGAACCGCAAGAAGCGCCCGTTGATGCAGGCCTCGGTGGCGGGGTCAGCCAGGGTCGAGGCCTTCGTCACGGCGCTGGAGACGCTGCCGTCCTTCGCGACGACGAACTTGACCTTCAGGTCACCACCCAGGCCCGGCCGCTTCGAGAGCTCGCGCTGGTAGCAGTAGCGGATCTGGCTCATGTTGCGCTTGATGACGGCGTCGAACTGGTGCTCGTAGAGCTCGCCGAGGATCAGCGGGTCCCCGATGATCATCGCGACCCCTCCCTCGGCGAGGGTGCTGAAGTTGCCGCCGCGGGCGCCGTAGTCGTCGTTGCCGTAGCGGGAGCGCGCGACGTCGCCGGGGCTCTCGCCTCCGAGGCCGGCGCGGGCGTCGAGGCCGGTCGCCTCCGGGGCGCGGGGCACGTCCTCCAGGAAGGCCGGCGTCGGCGGCGCCTCCGCCCACTCCGCCGACGGCGGCGGCGGCGAATCAGGGGACGGCGGCTCGTTCGAGACCGAGAAGACGACCTCGTGCGCCGTGAGGCTCCCCGGCGGGATCACCGGGATCTCGGCGAACGTCCGCCATCCGGCGGTCCCCATCAACAGGTCGAGCGCGTACCCCGTCGGCTCCGCGAAGTAGCTCCGCGGCTCGTGGACCTCCCCGGAGAGCTCGGCCTCGACGAGCATGCGGCTCACGATGTCGCCCTGCTCGTCGTCCGCGTAGGCGATCACCCGGTCGTCCGCCACCGCGACCGCGAGGTCGGCCACGACGGGCGCGCCGCTCGGGTCCGTCGCGGTCAGGTCGAGGGTCACCTCGTCCCTCGGCCCGTACGTCTCCCGCCCGGGCTTCACCTCGATCCGGAGCTGATCGTGCGCGTTCCGCATCACGACGCGCTCGGCGAGCGGCCGGAAGGCGAAGTCGTAGACGGTCACGCGGGCCACCCCGCCGGCCCGGGCTACCGCGGGTTCCTCGGGGGTGAGGTACACGGTGGCGGCGCGCCCGGCGTCCACCCAGAGCCGCGCGGTGTCGAGGACCCGCCCGCGCAGGCTGCCGGCGACGGTGACCTCCTGCGCCACGGCGCACGTCACGTCCACGCGCAGGGCGGGCAGCGCGGAGGCGAAGTCGTCGTGAGCGCGCAACACGCAGCCGGTGTCTCGCGCTGTTGGGAGCGGCGTCCGCGTCGGTCGGCCCTCGATCTCGACCCAGTACGCGCGGTCGCGACGCGGCGTGAACTCGAAGCGCCCGAGGCCGTGGTGGAAGGACCGGAAGCCGCCGAGCACCTGTCCCCAATCGTCCACGACGCGCCCGGACACATCCGCGGGCGTGCCGTCCGCCTGGGTCGCCGCGAAGTAGACGCGGGAGGGCACGTCCATCACCAGGGCGCCACCCTCGGGGTAGAGCGTCACGTCCAGCCCTGCGAGCACGATCGGGATGCGACGCGAGATCGACTCCGTGACTCCGCTCTCGTCCACGAGCACGGTGAGCAGGCCGTCGCCGAGCTCCATGTCGCCGGGCAGGGGGAAGCGGACCGTCGCCTCGCCCGCGGCGTTGGTCGTCACCTCCACCCGCGGGAGGTCCTCCCCGTCGAGGCGCACGAGCGCCGTCAGTGCGTGGTCGGCAAGCGGCGCCCCGGTCGCGTCGGTCACGCTGAGCGTGGCCGCCACGGTGTCTCCGGGGGCGTAGGCCTTGCGCACGAACTCCAACGACTTCTTCAGGCGTGGGGCCTCGTACCCGAGCACCACGATCGAGCGGGTGGTGACGACGCGCTCGTGGGTGGCGCGCACCGTCCACGCGCCGCCCGGCGCGTTCGTCGGGATGACGAGGTCGTTCGTCGCGTCTCCCGCCTTCTGCTCGACCCACTTGCGCGCGACCAGGTCCCCCCGCGGGCCGATGAGCTCGTACCGGACGCCGCCGGTGCCCGCGCCCTCGAAGCCCTGCCCCTCGAGGTGCCAGGTGCGGATCCAGACCGTCTCGCCGCTCCGGTAGAGGGGCTTGTCCGTCGTGAGGTAGAGGCGGTTCTTCACGGGGGGCGCGGCGCGGGGGCGACCGGCGGGGAGGCGCGGTGACGCCGCTGGGGCCTCCGCGAGGGCGGGCGGGTCGGGCGGGGCGGCGGGGAACTCGGCCGGTGTGGGCGCGGGGGAGGGGGCCGGGGCCGCGCACCCCGCGAGGACCAGCGCGATCAAGCGCATCGTGACCCGCATCCCGGCGAACCTCCACATGCTGTGTAGCCGGCGGAGGCCAGTCGGTTCCCGATGTCTGGTCAGGGGTTTGTGTGGTGCTGCGCCGCCGTAGGCCCGGCGCTATCTTCCCGCCATGGCCCTCCTCTCCCGCCGCACGCTCCTCTACGGCCTCGGCGCCACCGGCGTCGCCGGCTCGGCCCTCGCCATGCCGCGCCTGTTCCGCCCCCGCGATCCCCGCGCGGTCACGTCCGTCGTGCCCGTGACCGCCACCAAGGACGGCGCCGGCGTCGCCCTCCGCCGCGCCATCGGCTCCCAGACGCTCCGCATGCTCGACCCGTTCCTGCTGCTCGACGAGTTCAAGAGCCAGGTCGCGGACGACTACATCAAGGGCTTCCCCAACCACCCGCACCGCGGCTTCGAGACCGTCACCATCATGCTCAAAGGGGCGATGGAGCACCGCGACAGCGTCGGCAACCGCGGCCTGCTCGGCCCCGGCAGCGTGCAGTGGATGACCGCCGGGCGCGGCATCGTGCACTCCGAGATGCCCAAGCAAGAGGACGGCGCGATGTGGGGCTTCCAGCTCTGGGTCAACCTGCCCGCGCGCCTCAAGATGTCCCCGCCCCGCTACCAGGACGAGGCCCCGGGCGCCGTCCCCGAGGTCGACGTGGCGGACGCCCGCGTGCGCGTCCTCGCTGGCACCATCGCCCGCACCGAGGGCCCCGTGCGCGGCGTCGAGACCGCCCCCACGCTCCTCGACGTGACCGTCCCCGCCGGCGGCACCTTCTACGCGGACGAGATCCCCGGCGGCCACACCACCTTCGCCTACGTCGCCGAGGGCGAGCTCACCTTCGGCGATCGCACCGTCTCCGCGGGCAACCTCGCGGTCCTCGGCCCCGGCCGCAGCGTCTCCGCCACCGGCGCCGGCCGCATGTTGCTCGTCGCCGCCGCCCCCATTGGCGAGCCCGTGTCCCGCCGCGGCCCCTTCGTGATGAACACCGACGAGGAGATCCGGCAGGCCTACGAGGACTATCGGTCGGGGAAGCTGGTCGAGGGCTGACCGGGGCGTCGCGTCGGGCAGCGACGCCGCGTGTCACCGCGACGCGATCGCCAGCGCCACGTCCGGAAACAGCGGCCCCACCTCGTCCGTGCGCAGCGCGTCCAGCGTCGCGACGACAACCTTGTATGGAACCGCCGCCCCCGGCGACAGCGTCAGCGCCGGCGGGGTGGCCTCGGCGTCGTGGAGCTGCCGCAGCACCGCGCTCAGGTCGGCGTAGGGCCAGTCCGCGCCGCGCGCGAGCGCCAGCTTCGCGCCGTCCTGCCGCACCTCGAAGCCCTCCGCGTTGATCACGACGTTCACCGCCGATCCTCCCGCGCCGTGCCCCGTCGGCACGTCCACCTCCGCCGCGCTGAAGTCCGCCATCAGCGACACCGTGAACACCATGCACAACACCAGCGTGACGATGATGTCCATGTAGGCCGTGAGGTTCAGCTCCTCGCCGCCGCCGTTGCCGCTCGCCATGGGGAAACTCCGGGTGTGCGCGGTCGGACAACGCGGGAGGTGGCGGGTTCCGCTCGGGACAGGGCGGTGTAAGGACGAGATCCGGGCGGCCCGGCGGCGCGGACGCCGCCGTCGGCGCCCTGCGTGCTCGGCCTCCGGCCTCGGTCCGCCCGGGCGGACCCTGGCGGGACCGGCCGCCGCGGACGGCGGCCGCACTCCGGTCACCTGCCGCGGGGGAGTGAGGGGCGTGTCGCTGGCGCCGTAATGTAATAGATGGAGTTACATGAATCTCGACCGCCGCCTCTCGTCCGCGCTCCACGCCCTGCTGCACCTGGCGCGGCGCCCCGGCCCCGTCACCTCCGAGGAGCTGGGCCGGTGTCTGAACGCCAACCCCGTCGTCGTGCGGCGCACGATGGCCGGCCTGCGCGAGGCGGGCCTGGTCCGCGCCGAGAAGGGGCGGGGCGGGGGATGGTCCGTCGCCCGTGACCTCTCCACCGTGACCGTCCGGGACGTCCACGCCGCGCTCGGCGGGCCCTCCGTGTTCGCGGTCGGCGTCCGGAGCCGCGTCCCGGGGTGCCTCGTCGAGCAGGCGGTCAACGGCGCGCTGGACGTCGCGCTCCGCGAAGCCGAGGCGCTGCTCCTGGCCCGCCTGGAGCAAGTCACCCTCGCCGAATTGGCCGAGGACCTCGAGCGCCGCGTCCTCGCCCGCGGTCTACACACCCAAACGATCCGTGCCTCGGAGTAGCCATGTCCACCCCGCCCCCCGTCACCCAAGCCTTCAACGCCACCCACGCCGAGGCGTACGACCGCAACCTCGAGCACATCCTCCCCATCAAGGACACGCTCCACCTGCTGATCCGCCGGCAGTTCGCGGGGCTCCCCGACGCCGCGCGCATCCTCGTCGTGGGCGCCGGCACCGGGGCGGAGGCGCGCTTCCTCGCGCCGCTCTTTCCGCGGTGGCGGTTCACCCTCGTCGATCCGTCCGAGGGGATGCTCGCGGTCGCGCGCCGCTGCGCCACGGCGGAGGGCTTCGCCGACCGGTGTGAGTTCCACGTCGGGCTCGTCTCGTCGCTCGCGGCCGAGGGCTTCGACGCGGCGACGAGCGTGCTCGTGTCCCACTTCCTGGCGGACGCGGTTGCACGCCGGGCGTACTTCGCGGACATCGCCGCGCGGGTCCAGCCCGGCGGGCGCTTCTTCAACGCCGACCTCTGCGCCGACGTGGGCGCCGCCTCGTTCGAGCCGCTGATGGCCCTCTGGCTCGACGTGGCCGGCATGCCCGAGGACCGCAAGCCCGCCTTCCGCGCCGCGTTCGGGCGGGGTGTCGCCGCGCACGGCCCCGCGGAGGTGGAGGAGATGATCGCGGACGCGGGCTTCTCGCCGCCCGTGCCGTGCTTCCAAGCCACGCTCATCCGCGGGTGGTTTGCGGAGCGGGCGCGCGGGTGATCGCGGTGTGTGTCATTCGCGGCGGGTAGGTGCCTGCCGGGGGTTCCTCGTGCATGAAGGGCGGGGCCTCATCCAGGAGTTCTACACCCCCGCGCAAGGGGGCGTCACCCGAAGGGCGGGGACCGGCGCCCCGCCGGGCTCCGTCGGGCGGCGTCCGCGCCGACCGATAGCACCCGGCCGGCGCCAGCCGGTGCGCCCCCGTGCCCGCCTATCCGAGCGCGGCCACGCCGAAGCACACGCACAGGAGCACCGTGACCGGTGTCATCACGCGCCGCTCGACCCGGCTCGTGGACGCCGCGTTGCCGAGCGTGTTCAAGCCAAACATCGCGGCGAACACCCACGTTGCCAATCGAATCGGGAGCGAGGCCTCACCCGGCCCCAGGAGCCCCACGCGGACGAGGACCACCCACGCAGCGAGACACAGCACGGCGGCCGCGGCCGCGCTCCCCACGCGCAACCGGGTCGGGAGGACACGGTGGCGCCCTCCCCACGCAGCGAGGCCCAGGGGCGCCCCGGCGGACAGCGCGAGTTGGAACACCGCGACCAGCCCAAGGACCCCCGCGGCGACGACCGCGGCTTGTTCGTGGAGATCCATCCCGTCCCCCACGCCCTACGGCAACCCACTCAACGGCAACGCATACACCTTCTTGAAGTCCCGCTTCTTGTCGTTCGTGAGCCCTTGTGCCACGACCGCGAGCCAGACCTTCCCGTCCGGACGTTTGGCAACGTCGAGGTCACCGTTGCCGACGGTGCCCGTGGCGATCACCTTGGCTTGGGAGGGCTGGCGCACCGGGGCGGCGTACACCGGATCGAAGCTCTGCTCGTCCTTTTTGACGTAGATCAGGTGCTTGGAGTCGGGCGTCCACGCGGGGCCGTCGTCGTTGAGCGCCACGTCCGTCGCGACGAGGGTGGGCGTGCCGGAGACGGGTGTGACGTACAGATCGAACCGGTTGATGTCGGTGTGGTTGGAGAAGAACGCGATCATCGTGCCGTCGGGGCTCCACGTCGGGCGCGTCTGGGTGTGCTCCCACGCGGTGATGGCGCGGGGCGCGGGGAAGTTGATGTTGTCGATGAGGTAGATGTTGTCACCCTTCTGGGTGTGGCCGACGAACGCGATCTTCTGGGAGTCGGGGCTCCACGCGGCGAACAGCTCGGAGGCGGTGGGGTCACCGGTGAGCTTGAGGGGGGCCTTCTCCAGCGCGGCGACGTCGAGGAGGTACAGGTCCCCCTGGCCGGTGCGCGCCGAGGTGAAGACGATCCACTTGCCGTCGGGGCTCCACGCCCCGGTGCCGTCGGCGCCGGCCGCCTGGGCGACGGGCCCGCCGCCGTCGATGTAGAGGTCGTAGTCCTGGGTGCTGCCGCTGCTGGCGTACACGAAGCGCTTGAGCGACGCGGGCGCCCACGAGAGCTCGTGCGCCACGGTCTCGCTGCCCGCAACGTCGAAGCCGGCGGTCATCGCGCTGGATCCGCGGGTGACGGGCACGATGCGGCGGGGGGTGGCACCGGCGTAGCCGGGGGAGACCCACAGCTCGACGATCTTGCGATCGTGGAAGTTCAGCTCCCACGAGAGTTGGTTCCCGTCGGCCGACCAATTCGGCACCTGGCAATTACCCGCGGCCTCGGGGGACATCCTTTGGGCGAGCGGCTGGGCCTGGGCGAGCGCGAGGGAGGAGGCGAGGAGCAGCGACAGCATGGAGGGGGGCTCCGGATCAGAAGGCGAAGCTAATGTTGGCGAGCAGGCGGAGGCCGGTGGCGGTCCAGGTCGCGGGCGCGGCGTCGTAGGGGAGGGGGGCGGCGTCGGGGGCGTCGTAGAGCACGGCTTCTCCGGGGGAGGCCACGGTACCTACGTGCTCCTCCACGGTGGCCTTCACGCCCGCGCCCACGGCCTTGGCGCGACCGGCGGCGCGGTACTCGAGCGAGAGCTCGACGAAGGGGGTGACGGCCCGGCCGAGGGCGTAGATCTCCACGTCGCCGGTGCCCTCGCCCACGGGCACGCACGCGAGCGCACCGTCGGCCTCGTCGCACGTAAAACCGATGCCGGGCACCAACCCATAGCGTACGCCGAGGGAGGGCCGCAGGGTGAGGGGCCCGCCGAGCGCAAGCTCCTTCCCGACGCGCAGGCCGCCGCTCCAGGCGTGAAGATCGGTGGCGGTGTCGGTGCCGCCGGCGTCGTAGGCGCGCAGGTCGAAGGTGCCGACCGCGCCGAGGAGCACGGGGCCGACGGGCTGGTTGAGCGCGAGCTCGAACGCGCCGCCGGTGTCGAGGTTGGCGACGCGCGCGCCGAACAGCACCGAGGTGCCGGCCGCGACCTCGAGGCGGGTGCGCTGGAGGGACGCCATGCCGCGGGCGCCGACCTGGCGGGGCTCGAGCACGAGCGGGGTGGTGGCGTCGGGGCGGACGGTCACGACGGCGCCGTTGATGCGGTACTCGCCCTCGGGCAGGGAGAGGCGGGTGGGGAGCGCGGTCGGCTCGCGGACGGAGACGGCGAGCTTGGTGATGAGGCGCTTCAGGTCGGCGTCGAAGACGACGGAGGTGACCTCGAGCTGGAGGCGGGAGGTCATGCCCGGTTGGGGCCCGGAGAGGCCCACATAGCCGAAGGTGGCGTGGAGGAAGGCCGCGAAGCTCACGACCTGCTCGCGGGCCTCGGCGTTGGGGGCGAGGAGCGCGGCGCGGTCGGCGAGGACGAGGGCGCGGTCGACCTGGACCTGCTCGTAGTAGACCTGCGCGCCGATCCAGTGCGCGTCGAAGCTCTCGCCGCCCTCGGGCGCCGCGAGGGCGGCCTCGATCTCGGTGGCGGCGTCGTCGTACCACTTGTTCTTCACGAACTGCCGCGCCTGGGCGACGTGGTGGCGCACGCTCTTGTCCGCCTCCTGGGCGTGCAGTTCGGGGATCGCGAGGAGGAGGCCGAGGGCGATCATGCCGGCTCCGCGAGCATGCCGGCGGCCCAGAGGAGGCGCCGGGTGAGGGGGTGGCGCGGGGCGTCCGCGAGGGTGTCGGCCGTGAACGTGTCGACCAGCCGGCCGTGGCTCATCACGACGATGCGCGTGCAGGCGTAGAGCACGAGCGGCAGGTCGTGGGAGATGAGGAGGAAGCCGGCGCCGGGGCGGCGGCGCTCCAGCAACAGATCGAGGACCTCGGCCTTGCGCGCGGCGTCGAGGCCGGCGGTGGGCTCGTCGGCGATGGTGAGCTCGGGGTCGGCCAGCCACAACATCGCGAGCGTGGCGCGGCGGCGCTCCCCGCCGGAGAGCTGGTGGGGGTAGGCGTCTGCGCGGTGGGAGAGGTCCATGCGGGCGAGCGCGTCGGCGACCGCGGAGGGCGCGTCGGGGCGGTGGACGCGCGCGGACTCGGCGATGGTGGCGCGGAGCGAGAGGCCTGGGTTGAGCGAGGCGCCGGGGTCCTGGAGGAGGAGCTGGGCGCGCCGTCGCAGCGCGGTGAGCGCGGCGCCGCCGAGGTCGGCGGGGTCCTGACCGAGCACGCGAACGGTCCCGCCGTCCCGACGGACGAGCCCGAGCGCGGCGCGCACGAGGGAGGTCTTGCCGCAGCCGCTCTCGCCGATGAGCCCGACGACCTCGCCGGGGAACACGTCGAGGTCCACCCCGGCGACGGCGACGGTGGCGGGGCCGAGCATGCCGCCGTAGCGCTTCTCGAGGCCGCGGAGGTGGAGGAGCGGGACGGTCACAACACGCCCCCGGCCACCTTGCGCGTGGCCTCGACGAGGAGGCGCCCCGCGCCCGTGAGGTCGGCGATGGACGTGGCTTCTTCGACGGTGCGGCCGCGGTCCATCACGACGACGCGCGTGGCGAAGCCGGGGAGGAGGCGCAGATCGTGCGTGATGAAGAGGAGGCCGCGGCCGGCGGCGGCGAGGGCCGAGAGCTGGGCGAGGATCTCGCGCTGGACGGAGGGGTCGAGGCCGGTGGTGGGCTCGTCCGCGACGAGGAAGCGGCTGTCGCGCGCGAGCGCCACGGCGATCGCGGCGCGCTGGGCCATGCCGCCGGAGAGCTCGTGGGGGTACAGCCGGGCGACGCGCGTGGGGTCCGGGAAGCCGGCGCGGGCGAGGAGCTCGGCGGCCGGGGGGGTGATCCCGGCGAGGCGCGCGGCGGCGAGGACCTGCGCGCCGACGGTGCGGAGCGGGTCGAGCGCGGCGCGGGCGTCCTGCCAGAGCAGGCCGAGGGCGCCCCCGCGGAGGGGGCGGAAGTCGGCGTCGGTGCGCGGGGTGGTGGTCACGCCGCCGACGGTCACGGCGACGCGGCCGGCGACGCGGCCCGGCGCGAAGGGGATCATGCCGAGGAGCGCCCGGGCGGTCACGGTCTTGCCGGAGCCGGAGGAGCCCACCAACGCCACGATCTCGCCGGCCCCAACGTGGAAGGAGGCGTCCTCCACCAGCGTGCGCGCGCCCGCGTCGATGCGGAGCCCCTCGGCGACGAGCTCATCCACCGTCCGCGCCCTCCGCCCGGCCGAGGTCCTGGCCGAGCAGCGCGGTGCCGAGCACGGCGGCCCAGATCGCGAGCGCCGGCGCCATCCACGCGAAGGCGTTGCCGTCCGGGATGCCGAACTCGAACGCCAGCATGTTGCCCCACGACGGGGTGGGCTCCTGGACGCCGAAGCCGCCGAGGTAGGAGAGGGTAGTCTCGACGACGAGGAAGAAGCCGAAGGCCTGGAAGAGGTGGCGGAGGACGAGCCCGCGCGCGTTCACCCAGAGGAGGTGGTGGAGGAGGATGCGCGCTTCGGGCACGCCGTGGGCGCGCAGGGCGAGCACGAATTCGGCGCGGCGGAGCTCGTCCAACCGGGAGCGCACGCCCTCGCCGACGGCGGGGGCGCACGCGAGGCCGGTCGCGACGGCGAGCACGGTGGGGGCGGCCCCGAAGATGGCGCCGGCGAGGAGCACGAACACGAAGCGGGGGACGGACGCGCCGACGGTGAAGCCGTAGCGCACGAGCGCCGCGATCGGGCCGCCGAACCAGCCCGCGAGGGCGCCGGCCGCGCCGCCCACGATCCCCGCGACGGCCGCGGTGAGGAGCGCGGGGGCCACGAAGGCGCGGCTGCCGAGGAGGAGGCGCCACGCCACGTCGCGCCCGAGGTGGTCGGTGCCGAGCCAGTGGGCGAGGCTCGGGGCGAGGCTGGCGCGCGTGGGATCCACGTCGGCGACGACGTCATAGGGGGCGACGAGCGCAAGCCCCCATGCGACGATCACCGCCCCGAGCAGGGCCATCCCGACCGCGCGCGCGCTCATGTGCGGAGCCGAGGGTCGACCGCGAGGCGCACGAGGTCCGCCACGAGGCGCGTCCCCGCCACGACGATCGCGGCGACGAGCGTGATGCCGATGGCGACGGGGTAGTCGCGCATCCGGCACGCCTGCCAGAGCGCGGCGCCCGCGCCCGAGAACAGGAGCAGCTTCTCCACGACGACGAGGCTGCCGAGGAGCCACGCGGCGCGGGAGGCGGCGAGGTCCGCGAGGTGCGGCACGAGGTTGTGGAGGACGACCGGCCAGGCCGCGGCCCCGCGCGCGCGGGCGGCGTCCACGAAGGGGGCGACGCGCAGCCGGCGGAGCTCGGCGTCGCACGCGGCGTGCATCTCGGTGAGGCCGCCGGACGCGACGGCGAGCACGCCCACGGCGAGGGCGGTGCGCACGGCGCTCGGGGTGTCGGGGAGGGCGAACCACTCGGGCCGCTCGATGAGGCCGCGCTCGAGGAGCGCCCAGATCGCGGCGTTGATGCCGGTCACCAGCAGGTACGCCGCCAGGAACGCCGGCACCACCGAGCCGAGCTGCACGAGGCGCAAGAGGCGCATGCCCCCGGCCGTGGCGCGCGCGCTCCACGCGCCGAGGAGCGCCGCCATCGTCACCCCGAGCACGTGCGCGGGCACGAGCAGCATGAGGGATCGGGCGCCGGTGTCCGCCACGAGCTCCGCCACGGACGCGCCGGGGCGCCAGGTGAGCGAGGTGCCGAGGTCCCCCCGGGCGAGGTTGCCGAGGGTGGCGAGGAGGCGCTCGGGCAGCGGGCGATCGAGGCCCCACTCGGCGGAGAGGCCGGCGCGCAGCTCCTCGCCGTTGGGGAGCAGATCGATGGCGTCCCCAGGCGCGAGCGAGAGGAGGACCTGCACGACGAGCACGGCGCCCACGACCGTCGCGACGAAGGTGCCCACGCGCGCGCCCACGGCCCCGAGGAGGCGGAGGCCGCGGCGCGAGGGAGAGGCCGCTGCGAGGGCCGCGCCGCTCGGGTCGAGGGAGGGGTCCGCGAGGGCGGTGACGGGCGCCGGGCCCGTCACTTCATCTGCCAGCCGTTGGCGAAGGAGAAGAAGTAGAATGGGTGGATCACCACGCTCTTCACCTTGACGGAGAGGGCGGCGTAGCTGTCGAGCGTCCACAGGAACATCATCGGCGCGTCGTCGTGCACGCGCTTGTGGACCTCGCGCAGGGCGGTCTTGCGCACGAAGGGGTCGGTCGCGTCGCGGGCCTTGTCGAGCAGGGCGTCCACCTGGGGGTTCTTGTACCCGGTGAAGTTGCGGGCGCCGGTGCTGTAGAACTGCTCGCGCACGTCCTCGTTGCGGTCGAAGGTCCACTGCGAGAGGATGAGGTCGTAGTCGTGGTCGCGCCACACGCGGCTCTTCCACGCGGCGTCGTCCAGGAACTCGACGTTCACGGTCAACCCGGCGTTCTGGAGCTGGCTCTGGAGGTTGATTGTCACCTCCTGCGCGCTCTCGAGCGACTGGTGTGCGGCGATGCGGATCGTGAGCGGCTTGCCGCCCTTGCTCCACGCCCCGCCCACCTGGGTGTAGCCGGCGGCCGCGAACAGCGCGGCGGCGGCGTTGGCGTCCTTCGCGACGGGGGTGACCTCGTGGTTGTAGTACGGGCTCGACTTCACGAAGGGGCCGGAGAGCACGTCCCCGGTGCCGACGGGCGCGAGGAGGCCCGGGACGTCCATCAGGGCGGAGAGCGCCTTGCGCACGTTGACGTCGTCGTAGGGGGCGTGCGCCGCGTTGAAGCCGACGTACCACCACGAGTTCGTCTGGTACGGGTACAGCTCCACCTTGCGGTTGTTCTGGAGCAGCGCGAGGTCCCGCGGGAGCACGCGCACCAGCGCCTCCAGGCTCTCGTAGAGCAGGAGCTTCGCCTGGTAGTTCTTGTCCGACACCTCGCGCATCGT
>CAJBVW010000265.1 GCA_903959175.1 uncultured Pseudomonadota bacterium | reverse complement strand
GCGGTCGACGCCTACCCGCGCGAGGACGGCGAGGCCTACTTCCGCCGCGCCGCGCTCCTCGGCGTGTGGACCGCGCCGTTCAACGTCACGGGGATGCCCGCGCTCTCCGTGCCGGTGGGTCTGCACCCGCTCGGGACGCCGATCGGCGCCCAGCTCGGCGGGCCCGTCGGGAGCGAGGCGACGCTGCTCGCCCTCGCCCGGACGATCGAGGCGGAGCGGCCCCTTGGGGCGCGCGCGAAGGTGTGGGCGGGGGGGTGATCGGGGCGGCGGCCCCCGAGGAACTCGGCCTCGTGATCAGCGGCCTCCTCGTCGCCCGACGCGCGTGGCGCTTCTTCACGTTCACGGACACCCCGCCCGACCCGAACGACCCCCTCGTGCCGCTCTCCCCCGCCACCACCCCCGCCCTCCTTGCAGCCGCGCCCGGCCTCGCCTACAGTCGCGGCGTGCAACACCGCATCCTCGTCCGCCTCGCCCTCGCCGGCACCGCCGCGCTCCTCGCCACCGCCGGCTGCGACCCTGCCGCCACCCCCGAGGCGGCAGCCCCGGTCGCCGCGCCGGCCACCCCCGCCGCCCCGAAGGCCGGGGCCTACAACGTCCTCGTCGTGGTGATGGACACGCTCCGCGCCGACGCCCTCGGCGCCTACGGCCAGCAGCGCCCCACGTCCCCGGTCTTCGACACGTTCGCGAGCGAAGGCGTGTTGTTCGAGACAGCGTGGACCCAGTACACCTGGACCCTCCCCAGCTTCGTCTCCTACATGACGTCGTCCTGGGCGCGTACGCACGGCTGGGACTACTCCATGGGCAAGCTCGACACCTACAAGGTGCTCGACAGCAAGACGCCCACGATGGCCGACGTCTTCACCAAGGCCGGCTACGCCACGTCGGGCCACTTCGCGAACATGCACCTGAAGGCCGAGCTCGGCTTCGGCCGCGGTTTTGAGACCTGGCAGCTCGGCACCGAGGCCGCCACCGTGCGCGCGGCCGTCGCCGACATCGGCAAGTGGAAGGACGACGGCAAGCCGAACTTCCTCTACGTCCACCTCATGGCGCCACACGTCGCGCTGCTTCCGACGCCCGAGTCGCAAGCCGCGATTGGCGTTTCGGTGGCGTACGAGCCGAAGAAGGGAATCTCCTACGACCACTACGTCGCTGCCCCGCCCGAGCTCAAGGAGCAGCGCCGGCAGGAGCTGGTGGACGCCTACCACGCCTGTGTTCGCGACGGGGACAACGACCTCGCCGAGATCCTCTCCGCGCTGAAGGCCTCCGGCGCCGCCGAAGAGACGGTCGTCGGCTTCTGGTCCGACCACGGCGAGATGCTCGGCGAGCACACCCACATCGGCCACAACCAGTACGTCTGGCAGGAGGTCGTGAAGGTCCCCCTGGTCATCAAGGCGCCGGGCCTCGCGCCCCGTCGGGAGAGTCAGCGCGTTGGCCGCCTCATCGACGCCGCGCCCACCCTCGTGAAGCTCGCGGGGCTCACGCCGCCGCCGGAGTGGCAGGGCCAGTCGCTCTTCGAGGGCGAGCAGCCGATCGTCGCCGCGGAGCGGGACGCGCTGGTCACCTTCCTCCAGAACGGCTGGAAGTCGGTCGAGGATCGCACGAAGGACAAGTTCATGTACGCGCACGACCTCACGACGGATCCGCAGGAGCTGACCCAGGTGAAGGACGTGGCGAACCCCGGCGTCGCCCCGCTGATCCTCACCGCGCAGGCGTGGCGCGCGCAGGTGCCACAGGGCGAGAACACCGGGGGAGACCTCACGCTCGACGCCGCGGCGCACGCCGAGACGGTCCAGCAGCTCGAGGCCCTCGGCTACACCGACAAGCCGGACGCCGCGCCGAAGTAGGTTCCCGGCGGGCCCCTACGAGCCCGTCGCCGCCTCGCTCCGCGCCTACCCGCCCGTCGTGACCGAGAGGGCTTCGACGGCCACGGTCCCGACCACGTTGTCGAGCACCACGCACGGCCGCACCATGGCGGTGGTGTCGGGGAAGGCGAGGGGGCGCGTCTCGGACAGCGGCCCGAGGATGGGGCCGACGTGCTCGATGCGGCCCAAGCCGTTCTCGTCCGTCAGGAGCACGGCGTCGGCGTCGAGCGCGCGGAGGTGGACGAAGGGCTTGCCGACGGTGACGGCGGCGCGGGCGCGCACGGACGCGGTCATTGGCGCCTTCCACGGCACGGTGGGGCCGCATGCCTGGCGCTGCGGGAGGGCGCTGGTGACGACGACCTCGACGGCGCTGCCGGTGGTGGTGAGGGTGGCCCCGGCGTCGGGCGGGAAGAGGCGCCAGCCGGTCGGCGCGGGGGCCTGGACCGGGAGCGCGGCCATCGCGGCGACGGTCACCTCGCCGCTGTAGAGCGCGATGTCTTCGAGGCGGACGGTGCCGGTGAGGCCGTCGAGCATCAGGCAGATGCGGAGCTTGGGGCTGGTCGGCCCGAGGGCGACGGCCTTGGACACGACGTTCGCGCCGGGGCCGAGCGGGCCGGCGTGGGCGATGTCGAAGGCGCCGTCGGGGAGCTTCTGGAGGGTGTCGTCGGCGCCCATGCCGCGGAAGTGGAGGAAGGCGCGGCCGGAGAGGTTCGTGGTGGAGGCGTTGACGACGGCGGTGAAGGCGGCGGCGGGGACGGCGGCCGACGCGTTGCACACCTGGAGCGACTTCTGCGCCTTCGTGACGCGCACTTCGAGGGCGCTGCCCTCGCGGACGAGCTCGACCTCACCCGGCGGGGTGGCCGGGTAGGACATCCACTTCTTGGCCTTCGCGTGGAAGGTCTCGCGCCACACCGGGGCGGCGCCGGCGGGGAGGGTGACGCCCACGTCGTCGCCGGGGACCGGGCCGTTGTCGCGCGCGGCGAACGAGGCGTCCGAGGGGGTGCCGCCCGAGCGATACACGCGGATGGTCAGGCCGGAGTCCACGAACTCGAGGCGATCGACCTCGGGGACGAGCGTCTGCTCGGTGAAGGCGCGCGCGTAGTGGTTGCCGAAGGCCTTCCATTGGTCGAAGTAGCGGGTGCCGGGCACCGTCTCGATGGTGATGTAGGTGGTGCGCTCGATCTGGGCGGGCGGGAGCAGGGTCTCCGCGGTCCACTTCGTGTACTCCTCGCTCCACGGCGCCTCGACGCCGGTGCGCGACTGCACGCCGAACAGTTGTTGTTCGAGGCGGAGCTTGGCCGTCACCCCGTTCACGCGCAGCCAGTAGTCGATGAGGTTGGGCGAGAGGCGGAACACCCAGCCGGTGACCCAGGCCTGCTCGCGCTCGCGGGCGTGCTTCTCGATGAAGCGGAGGGCCTCGTAGGCGACGGGATCGGGCTGGAAGTCGGTGCGGGCGGCGAGGCCGTCGAGGGTGACGCGGTGCTGCCACACGCCGTAGCCGCCGCCGAGGCCGAGCAGCGCGGCGAAGGCGACGATCGGGGCCGCGGCGAAGCGGAGCGTCGCGAGCGGGGCGACGGCGCACAGGTAGAAGACGGGCAGGACGGTCGCGAGGTTGCGGGCGATCTTGAAGTCGTGCCAGGTGAGCGCGGCGAAGCTGACGAGCACGTACGCCTGCAGACGGCCGAGGCCGGCGCCGGAGGGCGTGGCGGCGTCGTCCGCGGGGGCCGCGTTGCCGTCCGCGGTGCCGTCCGAGGGGGGCGCGCGGCGGGGGAGGAGCCCGACCAGGAACGGGACGAAGAGCGCCGCGCCGACGTAGGGGAGGTACGCCCGGTGGACGGAGAGGGGGACGAAGAGCAGGCTCTCCTTGCTCCAGAAGTCGAGGCCAGAGCTTCGGTTCTCGAAGAACTTCACGATGTAGTCGTACAGGTCCGGGCGGCCGAGCTGCCAGACGCCGAAGCCGACGAGCGTGGGCGCGGCCCAGAGGAGCACGCGGGGGTCGAGGAGCGCGGCGGTGTCGACGGCGCGGGGGGTGCGCAGGGGAGGGCGGTGGCGCCAGACGTGGTGCACGTAGAGCGGCGCCAGCAGCATCGGCGCCATGTTGAAGCGCACGAGGGTCGCGGCGAGCACGGCCACGCCGATGCCGAGCTGCGCGCGCGCGTCGCGACGATCCGCCCAGTGGACCGCGAGCGCGAGGGCGAGGAGCTGGGTGACGAGGCCGGTCGACTCCGTCATCGGGCTGGAGAGGAGCTCGAGGTTGCCGCTGGAGAGCGCGGTCAGGAGCGCGGCGACGAGGCCGACCTCGAGGCCGCGGCGGGGGAGGGCGCGGTGGCCGGTCCACGCGAGCAGGCCGAGCGACACGAAGAAGCAGAGCACCGGGTAGAGCCGCGCCGACGCCATGGTGTTGCCGGCGACCGTGAGCCACGCGGCGAGGAGGGCCGAGTGGAGCGGCGGGTGAAGATCGGGCTTGGTGAGCCCCTTGATCACGCCGAGCACGTCGAAGGAGACGACGCTCGCGTGGATCTTGACGGCCTCGACGAGGTAGCCGGCGGGGTCCCACGTCGGCAGGCCGTCCGGCGCGTAGGCGAGCGTGTGGGCGTGCCAGACCGAGGCGACGATGCAGGCCACGGCGAGGGCCACGAAGGGCGCGCGGGCGGCGAGAGGGGGCGGGGTCGGATCCGACATGGCGCCGTACCTATCCGATCGAGATACGCCTGCTCTCCGTGCGTTTGCGCCCTTCGATTGCTGCTGTCCTGAGCTCTGGGGCGGCCCCGATCCTCGTCGCCGCCGCGCTCGCGCTCGTGGGGATCGGCCACTGGCCCCTCTGGCAGGACGAGGCCTTCACCTGGAACCTCGTCCAGCTCACGTTCGGCGAGATCGTGGACGGCGCCGCGGGAGACCGCCACCCGCCGCTCTACTACCTGATCGTCGCGCCGCTCCGTGTGTTCGGGGATCGCGACGAGCTCGTCCGGTTGCCCTCCGCGTTGGCCTTCATCGCGGCGGTCGCCATCTCGGCCCACGCCGCGCGGCGGCACTTCGGCGCCAACGTCGCCACCGTCGTCGGGTGGACGATCGCGCTCTCCCCCGTCGCGCTCCTCCACGCGAACAACGCGCGTATGTACGCCCTCCTCCTGCTGTGGGGCGCGCTGCTCCTCGCGGGCGGCCTCGACCTCGTGATGGGAGACCGCCCCCGCCGCGGCGCCCTCGTGCTCGGGCTCGCCGCCGCCGGCGCGGTGTGGACACACTACGCGGGCCTCGCCGGCATCGCCGCGGGTGGCGCGGGCGCGGCCCTCGGCTGCCTCGCCCGCACGGACCTCACTTGGAAGGCCCGCTTCAGCCGCGTCGGGTGGCTCGTGCTCGCGATGGGCCTCGCCGGCGTCAGCTTCCTCCCGTGGGCCACCGGCCCCCTCCAGTTCCAGCTCGTCAACAAGGACGCCCCCGCGGATCGCACGCTCACGATCCTCGCCTACGCCCTCTGGAACTTCGACGCACGGGTGCCGCCGCTCTCCTACGCGCTCGTCGCCGCCCAGCTCGCGGGGCTGGTCGTGCTCCTTCGCCGTCGCGACGCACCCGCGGTGGTCCTCGGCGTCTGGGCGCTCGGGGGCGTGGTCCTTCCCTGGGTGCTCTCCCGCTCGCTCCCCGCGCAGAACCCGCGTAACTACCTCGACTTCCTCCCCGCCGCCGCCATGCTCGTCGGCCTCGCCCTCCAACGGTGGCCCCGCGCCGCCGTCGCCGGCATCGCCCTCCTCGCCGCCCAGCCCGTGTGGGATCTGTTGACGCGCCCCGTCAGCCCGCAAGAGACGGGCGTGGGCTTCGACTACCAGCGCGAAGCCGACGTGTTCGACGCCTCCGTCCCGAAGAACGCCGGCTTCTACTTCCGTCCCACCTACATGCTCACGCAGTACCGTCGCTACGCGCCTGCGTTGGCTGACCGCGTCGCCCTCCCGGTGGACGGCAACGCGTGGCTCGCCTCGCCCCGCACCGAGTGGCTCGACTCCTCGATCACCGCCCGGTACACGGAGGCCTGCACCTTCCGCGAGGCCTTCCGCGTCGTCGTCTACGCGCCCGACGGCCCCGGCTGCGACGCGATGGCGGCGTGGGTGCGCGCCGGCGCCGAGGCAGGGTACGTGCCCTTCCGCATCGAGATGGGAAAGCGCGCGTTGGCGGCCGGCCGCGTGCCCGAGGCCGAGGACTGGGTGCGCAAGGCGGCCGAGTCCCTCGTGGGCCACCCCGCCGCATGGATCACCCTCACCGACGTGCGCCTGCGCGCGGGCGACGGTCCCGGTGTGCTCGCCGCGGCAGACGCCGCCCTCGCCACCTCCGTCGCCTGGCACTTCCCCGGCCGCGTCACCGCCGGCATCCACAACGTCCGCGCCCGCGCCCTCGCCATGCTCGCCCGCGACGAGGAGGCCGCCGCCGCCCGCGCCGCCGCCACCTGCGCGCAGACCAGTCAGCTCCCCGCCCTGTGCGGCACCTGGGCCGCGTCCTTCGTCCCGACGCTCCCGCCGCTCGAACTCCCGCCGCCCACGCTCCCGCCGCTCCCCGCCCTCACCGAGCCGCAAGACGTGCCGCCGCCCGCCACCCCGCCCTTCGGCGCCACTCGCCTCTCGATGTGGGCCCTCGACGGCGAGGCCCTCCCCGCCGGCTGGGCCGATGGTGTGGGCACTCCAGAGGATCCGAGCGTCACGATGGAGCCGACGGACGGCCCCATCGGCCTCGTGCTCCGCGTGCGCCCCGACCGCACCGCCGCCGTCGTGTGCGCCACCCTGGTAGACGCCGCGCCGCGCATGGCCGTGCGCGCCCGGTGGAGGCTCGCAGCGGACGGCCCCGCCGGCTGGTCCCGCCTCGTGCTCGAGGCCCGCCTCGCGGACGCCGAGGGCAACGTGAAGAAGCTCCTCGATCAGCCCGTGATGGAGCGCCCGCTCCAGACGGCGACCCCCACCACCTGGCGCGTGGACCGCTTCGACTTCCGAACGACGGACGCCGCGAAGGTGCGCCTCTGCGCCAAGCTGGAGGGCAAGGTGCCCGCGACCGCCACCATCGACTGGATCGAGATCGGGAAGGTGACGGAATGAACGACACGCGCGGCGCTCCCCCGAACACGGGCCGGATCGCCCTCGGCGCGGTGGCGGCGCTCTGCGTCCTCGCCACCTGGAACGCCCTCTATTTCTTCCCGATCACCGTAGACGACGCCTTCATCAGCCTCCGCTACGCGTGGAACCTCGTCGAGGGGGACGGCTTCGTCTTCAACCCGGGCGAGCGCGTCGAGGGCTACTCCAACCCGAGCTGGACCCTCCTCGCCGCCGCGTGGCTCGCCCTCGGGATCGAGCCGTTGGAGGCGCTGAAGTGGTGCGGCGTCCTCCTCGTGGGCGTCCTCCCCGCCGTCGCGTTCTGGTCCTCCCGCCGCCTCGGCCTGACCCCCCTCTGGTCGCTCCTCCCCGCCGGCCTCGCCGCGGTCGACCTGAACCTCGCCTTCTGGGCCCCCAACGGCCTGGAGACGCCGCTGTGGGCCGTGCTCCTCGCCGCGTGGCCGGGCTTGCTCGCGCGCCGCTGGTTCGACGGCGAGCGCCTCCCCGTCAGCGCGCTCGTGGGCGCCGCGCTCTACGTCACGCGCCCCGAGGCCCCGCTCTTCATCGCGCCCGCGATCCTGGTCGAGGCCGCCCTCGCCCTCCGCGATCCGTCCCGACGCAAGACCGCGTTCGTCTGGGCCGCCGCCCTCGCCGTGCCCTGCCTCGCGTGGCTCGGCTTCCGCGTCGCCTACTACGGCGACTGGGTCGCCAACACCTTCTACGTCAAGGCGAACGACGGCTTCCAGCCCGAGATCTTCAAGAAGTACCTCGCCTCCTGGCTCGTCGTGAACGCGCCCATGACCGGCGCGCTCCTCGCCCTCTCCGCCCCGCTCGCCCTACGCACCCGCGGCGGCCGCCTCGCCCTCGCCGCGCTCGCGATCCAGTTCCTCTTCGTGCTCCGCGCCGGCGGCGACTGGATGGCCCAGAACCGCTTCTGGGGCCCCGCGGTGCCGCTCGCCGCCTACGTCATCGCGACCGGCGCTCAGTCCCTCGTCGCCCTCCTCGTCGCCCGCGCCACCGGCCCCGCGCCGCGCTTCGGCGTCCCCCAGATCGTCGCGTTGGCGGTCGTGCTCCCTCTCCTCCCGCAAGCGTGGCGCCACCTCACCCTCGAGTTCCTCTACCTCGACAACGGCAAGCCCAGCGTGGTCGCGCGCTGGGAGGGCAACACGAAGACGACGATGGAGCGGGTGACCGGCCCCTTCCGCACCGGCGTGCCCGACCGCGTCGCGAAGGTGCTGCTGTACGTGCCCGACGGCGGCACGCTCGCGCACTCCGAGATCGGCCTGCTCGCCTACGTCTCCGACAACCCGATGCTCGACGCCTTCGGCCTCGTCGACAAGCGTCTGTCCGGCGCCACCGGCGAGAAGCTGGACGACGTGATCGCCACCCTCCCGCCGCCCGACTACCTGCTCATGCGCGAGCAGGTCCCGATGCTCACGAAGATGACGAAGACGGCGTGGTACGCCGAGCGTGGCTACGCCGAGCGCCAACGCTGGCAGAACGTCTGGCTCGAGACCCCCACCGGCGTCGGCGCCGACGCCCTCCCGCCCGCCGCCGCCTTCGCCCGGCTCGACCGCGCGGTGGAGCGCGTCCCCCGCGACGTGACCTTCCACCTCGCCCGCATCGAGCTCGCGCGCACCGTGGGCGACCGCG
>CAJBVW010000264.1 GCA_903959175.1 uncultured Pseudomonadota bacterium | reverse complement strand
TGATCTCGGGGCGCGTCGGCACCTGCCCGTCGTTCTCGATGTTGGTGATGCTGTACCCGTGCTGGTTCCAGACGGAGAGGGCGGCGGCGAAGCCGTCCACGTCACCCAGGACGGTGATGCCGCCGGGCCCGCTGTAGTTGTCGCCGTGGGAGTACGCGATCTCGGCGTGACCATCGTTGTCGATGTCGGCCATGGTCGGCGCCTGGCCGCAGGTGTAGGTGCCGGTGTTCTCGTGAGTGTCGAGGATGTCACCGGTGGGGCCGTCTAACAGGACGAGGTTGGTCGGCGTGTTCAGCACGACCTCCCAGTCGCCGTCGCCGTCGAAGTCGTAGGCGGACACGCCGTCGTAGAGGGAGCCGGAGGAGTGCGAGTAGGTCCACACCACGTCCCCGTCGACATCGAGGACGGCGATGCCGGCCTGGGAGGGGATGATGGCCTCGGACAGGCCGTCCCCGTCCACGTCGGCGATGGCGGGGGGGCCGCCGTAGCCGGTGATGGTGTAGCTCCAGATGACGGAGCAGTCGTCATCGTAGAGGTAAGCCTGGCTCTGCGCGGAGATCAGGACCTCGCCCTCCGGGTCGGAGTCGAAGTTGCCGACGGCCGGGAAGCCGTCCGGCTTGCTGGAGACCGCGCAGATCGTGTCGCCGTCAGCGTTGTAGACGGTGTTGCCGCCGATCACCTCGAGCTCGCCGTCGAGGTCGAGGTCCGCCGCGACGCTGATCGGGCCCTCGCCGGGGATGGACGTGCCCTGGCCGCCGGAGCCCTCGCCCTGCACGGAGCCGTCGACGCCCTCGAGGATGAGGCGCCCGAAGATGATCTCGACGTCGCCGTCCCCCTCGAGGTCCGCCATGGCGGGCGCGCCGCAGAAGGTCTTGATGCTCAAGGGCGCGCGGCCGATCCAGACGGTGGCCCCGTCGTCACCGGAGATGAGCACGCTGGCGTAGAGACCCTGGACGAACACCTCGGGGTAGCCGTCGTAGTCGACGTCGCCCACGGCCGGAGTGCTCTGCTCGGTCTGGCCGACGGTGGCGTACCAGATCAGCGAGCCGTCCTCACCGTTCATGGCCTTGATGTCCTGATTATAGGGGGCGGCGATGACGTCGGGCACGTCGCCGTCGTCGATGCGGCCGTTCCCGTTGTCGTCCGTCAGGTTTACAATGACGGGGGAGGAGAGAATGTACCCGATGGTCATGTCCTCCCAGTGAACCTCGAGCTCGTACGCGGGGGTCGGCGTGCTGCCACCGCCTTCGCAGTCCTCCAGGGAGGAGAGCGCGCTGCGCGCGAAGGCTTGCGAGTCGCAGTAGGGGAGGGGGAGGACGGTGTCGTCCGTATCTTCCTCGATGGAGGTGTCGAACGGGACGGCCGTGTTCCCGGGCTCTTCCAGCTTCTCGTTTAGGTTGGTCTCGATGCAGCCGAGGAGAGGAAGGAAGATCACAAGAAGTTTCATACGCGGCCTCGCCCACGCTCGCGAGAGTAACAGAATTTCACCTACCAGCCCGCTCGTGACGTGTCGCTATTCAGCCTCGACACAGCATGACCCACATTCCTCGGATTCGTCGATCCCATCCTGACCTCACCCGGCCGACCCCGACCCCGGACGGAAGTGTCCGGGGTCGGGGGGTCAGCCACGGGTGGTCAGGGTGCGACAAGAGCAGCTACCTCGGCGTTTCTCCATCCGTCTTCTGGACACCACCTCGGCCGGAACGGCCCGGGCTCAGGACCTGAACCCGACGAATGTGAGTCAATTCGTTGACAGGTTCCGGGGCGGACCCGAGGAATGGGTGCGCCGTCCGCCCTCGCGGGCTCCCGTCGCCCCGGACGCGCCGCCGAGCCGGCGCCCCTCCGGCCCCGCTGGGCCGGCGCGCGGTCGACCGTCCGAGCTCCGTCCGGCCCTGCGCCCGCCCCGTGCCGTGTCTCGGTTAGTGGGCGCTCGCTCCCTCAACCAATCCCTGACCCGAGCTTGCCACCATGCGCCTGACCACTGTCCTCCTCGCCCTCTCGGCCCTTCCCCTGTTGAACGGCTGTGCGCCCGAAGGCGATGCCCCGACCGACCTCTCCGATATCGATGCCCGCTTTGAGGCCTTGGAAGGCGCCGCCGAGGCCCAGCGCGAAGAGAGCGCTGCCGCCAATGCCGCCCTGGAGACGCGGATCGCGACGCTCGAGGCGGACGCGGCCGAGACCAACACGTACGTCGCCGAGGTCGAGGCGCGGGTGCTCACGCTCGAGCAGGAGCTCGCGGCGCTCGAGGGCAGCGTGGATATCACCGCGCTCGACGCGGCGGTGGCCGATCACGAGGTGCGTCTCGCCAGCGTCGAAGGCGCCGGCTACGCCACGGAGGACTGGGTCACGGGCCAAGGCTACGGCTACTCCCCCGATGTCGACGCCCTCGACACCCGGCTGACCACTGCGGAGGGTGACATCAGCGGGCTGGAAAGCGACCTCGCCGACGGCGGTGTCTGGGACTCGAGCCTCGAAGCGCTGTTCACCTACCT
>CAJBVW010000263.1 GCA_903959175.1 uncultured Pseudomonadota bacterium | reverse complement strand
CGGTCCCCGCCGCCGCGGCGGGACCAAGCGGCTTCGCCGCGCGCCTGAAGGGCGCCGACGGCGGCGTCCGCGCCGCCGGGCCGCCCAGACGCCTCACCTCCACAGGTCACGCCGCCGGGCCGCCCCGATGCGCTCCGCTCCGGTGCCCCCGCCCCCCCTCAGTTCACGTACGAGGACCCCGGCGGCGCCTGCATCATCCGCATCCACTCGTCCTCGCGGCGCTCCTGCTGCTCCCACCGCGACAGGGTGCGGCGGGTGCGCTTGCGGGCGCGCCAGGCGCCGATGACGACGAGCACGCCGCCCGCGGCGAACCAGAGCTCGACGTTGGTGAAGGCCTTGAGGAGGATGGCGGGGTCGGACCAGCGCGCGCCCCACGCGGACTCGACGGTGGCGAGGTCGCTGCCGGTGGCCGTCGCGAGCGCGTCGCTGAAGCCCTCGCCCTGCGCCATCGCGGCGATGAGCCTGCGGACGGAGTCCTCGCCGTAGGTGCTGCCCAGGAAACCGATGAAGTCGGCGCTGGCGGCGTAGGCGTGGCGGGCGGAGACGGAGTCGCCGTAGAAGCCGCGGGAGAGCTGGGAGATCGTGAAGAGGCGGTCGCGCCCGAAGACGACGCTGGAGAGGTCGTCCGTGACCTTGGGGCCGAGCTCGCCGCTGTAGAACTGGGCGAGGCCCTCTTGGAGCCAGCGCGGGGGCGTCTGCGGGGCGAAGGCGCGGCCGAGGAGGACGTGGACGAGCTCGTGGTCGAGCACCTGCTCGAGGGGCTCGGCGGTGCCGGGGCGGGCGCTCGGGGCGCGCAAAAAGATCATGCCCCAGCGGGGCCACGCGGTGCCGTCGGCCCACTCGGGCGGAGCGTCGGGCTGGATACGGGAGAACTCGGCCTGGGACGGGGCGAGGTAGATCTCGATGGTGCCGCCAGCGGGCACGCCGAGGCGCGCGGCGATCTTCGGCACGGCGGTCGCGGCGTGGTCGGCGAGGCGGCGGGTGGTGACGATGTCGTCGGGGCCGCCGTGGACGCGGGCATATTGCCCGTCCTCCGACCACCATCCGCCGGCGGGTGCCGCGACGGCCGGACGCTCGACGATGGCCTCGGGCGCGGCCTGCCACGTCGCGCCCGCGAGGGCCGACTGGACGAAGAAGAACAACGAAAGGAGGGTCGCGATCATCGTGTGCCAGGACTAGCCACGGATCCGCGGAGCGGCATGCGTTAGGGGCCCCGTCATGCCGGCGATGGTGGCCCGCCCCCGCGATTGTACCGATGCGCTCGTGATCCGCGCGCGTCGTCCCGATTTGTCGAGGTCGCGGTGGTAGCCGCGATCCGCGCCGCCGTGGCCCGCTGGGCGCAGGACCGCACGCTCCTGTGGGCGCTCGCGGCCGGCTTCCTGCTGCGCGTCGTGCCGATGTTGTGGTGGATCGACAAGCCCTGCGTGCGCGACGAGTGCACGTACGAGGAGATCGCCCGCGCCATCATGGACGGGCGGGGGATGATCGGCACCAACGGCTGGTTGTGGGCCCCCGCCTACCCCTCGCTGATGGCGCTGCACGGGATGGTGTTCGGCGTGCCGGGCACGGTCCAGATCACGCAGCTCGTGGTGGCGGTGCTGAGCGTCGCGATGATCTACGAGCTGGCCGAGGGAGAAGCGGGGAAGCCCGCCGCCCGGATCGCGGCGTGGATGTACGCGTTGTCGCCGACGCTCGTGTTCTACACCGGCACCCTCTGGAGCGAGACGCTCTACTCGGGCCTCCTCCTGGGCGCGATGCTGGCCCTGCGCTGGGCGCGCGGCGGCGGGGCGGAGCGCGCGTGGCTGCCCGGCACGCTCGCGGGGATGTGCGTGCTCTTCCGCGGGGTCGCCACCTACATGCTGCCGATCTTCGCGATCGCGCTGTTGTGGGGGCGGTGGCGGGACAAGAGCGCCTGGGCCGGCGTGATCGGCTGCTTCGTGGCGGCGTTCCTGACGGTGGCGCCCTACAGCGCCTACGCGACGCAGAAGTTCGGCGGCCTCGTCGTCTCCGACCGCACGATGGGCCAGATGATGTGGCTCGGGAACAACGTCTTCGACCCGATGACGTTCGACTGGGGCAACGGCGTGCTCTCCAAGCGCGCGTACGACGGCGCCGCGGCGACCGGCCGGGACCACTGCCCCTTCACGAAGGACGCCATCCAGCAGGACGCCTGCGAGACCGCCGCCGGCGTCGCGTGGATCAAGAGACACCCGGCAGAATTCATCGAGCGCATGCCGATGCGCGCGTCGCAGCTGCTGGCGCCGCACAGCTTCCTCACCCGCCACCTGCGCTGGGGGCGGTGGCGCGGCCTGCCCGACGCCGTGGACGAGGCGTTGATCGGGTTGGTCGTTGCCTTCTCGTTCGTCACGATGGTGGGCGGCACGCTCGGCATCGGGGCGCGCGGGCGCGGCTGGTACGCCGTCACCGCGGGGCTGGTGGTGCTCTACCACGTCGGCGCCATCACGATCCTGGCGGGGTTGTCGCGCTACCGCGTGCCGCTGGAGCCGCTGTGGATGGTGTTCGCCGCCACCCTCCTGGCGGACCCCGCGGGCACCTGGGCCGCCCTGCGCGCGGACCGCCGGCGCTTGGTCGGCACACTCGTCGTGACAGCCATCCTGCTCGTCCTCATGCTCCGCTACCTCCCGGCCAGCTGGCCGGCCTGGGGTACCTGGTGATCCCGGCGTTGCTCCTCCTCGCGTGCCGCGGCCCCCTCCCCGCGGGGGACCCGACGCGTCCCGACATCGTCCTCGTCAGCATCGACTCGTTGCGCGCCGACCACCTCGGCGCCTACGGCTACCACCGGGACACCAGCCCCAACCTCGACAAGTTGGCGGCGCGCGGCCTGCGCTTCGAGGGCGCCCGCTCGGCCTCCCCGTGGACCCTCCCGTCGCACATGACGATGCTCACCGGGCTCTGGCCGACGGACCACCATGTCGTCGAGGACGACCTCGCGCTCGCCCCCTCCGTGCCGATCGTGCAGGAGTCGCTCACGACGGCCGGCTACGACACCGCCGCCTTCGTCTCCACCATCTACGTCTCCGGCGGCTACGGCTTCGCGCGCGGCTTCGCGTCCTACAAGGACTACGGCATCACGGAGCGCGACAACCTCTCCCACCCCGTGCGCGTCGAGACCCTCGTCGAGGACGCGCTGACGTACGCCAAGGAGAAGGGGAAGGGGAAGCCGCTCTTCCTGTTGGTCCACATCTACGACGCGCACTACCCCTACGTGCCGCCGCCCCCCTTCGACGCGCAGTTCGACCCGCCCGCGACCGTCCCCGAGATGCTCTACAAGAGCTACCGCTTCTTCCAGAAGCGCCCCCTCTCGAAGAAGCGGATGGCTCAACAGGTCGCACAATACGACGAAAGCATCGCCTACGTGGACCACTCGCTGGGCCGCCTCGTCGACGCGTGGACCGACTCGGACCGGCCCGCGTACTTCGTGGTGACGGCCGATCACGGCGAGGAATTCGGCGAGCGCGGCAGCTGGGGCCACGCCCACACGCTGTACCGCGAAGCGCTGGAGATCCCGCTGCTGGTGGCCGGGCCGGACGTCGTGAGCGCGGTGCGTGCGGAGCGGGCGGGCACCATCGACATCGCGGCGACGATCGCGGCGATGGCCGGCGTGCCGTGGGGGCACGGTCCGGGGGTGGACCTGCGCGGCCCCGTGCCGGAGCGCACGTTCCTGGCCGAGACCAGCCGCTTCGACTCCGCGCGCGTGTCCGTCCAGACCGCGAACCGCAGGTTGGACCTCGATCTCGTCACCGGGGAGCGCACCCTCTTCTTCACGGACGTGGACGCCGCGGAGGAGCACCCGCGGGTCACCGGCCCTGAGGTCGAGCCGCTCGAGCGCACCTTGTGGGAGGCCCTCGGCGAGCGCTGGGTGGGGGACACGGGCACGTTGCGCACGCTCGGCACCTTCTACTCGGGGGGCGAGCGGGTCGGGCAAGAGCTGGCGACGCCCGCCCGCTTTGGCGTGTTCCCGGCGGACGCGAACGTCTATGCCGGCGCGACGGACCCGGTGCGCGGCGTGATCGACGCCCCGGCGACGGGCCCCCTCCGCTACGAGGGCGCGCGCACGGCCGAACACGTCACGCTCGACGCAAAGACCCGCGAACAGCTCGAAGCCCTCGGGTACGTGCAGGGCCCGGACGAATGATCCGGGCGCGCCCCCGGCCGGGCCGGGGTCG
>CAJBVW010000262.1 GCA_903959175.1 uncultured Pseudomonadota bacterium | reverse complement strand
TCGCGGAGCTCGAGGTCGAAGGTGCCGAACTCGAGGTAGCCGACGCTCAGCGCCGTCTGCACGCGGTAGACGAGGAAGTCGCGGTCGTCCCCGTAGCGGTCCACCCGCTCGGGGAGGTAGACGTGGTGCCCGTCCGAGAAGGCCGTGCCCGCGCCGCCGCGCACCTGCACGTCCTCGCCGCAGTGCGCGCGCGCGTACAGCGTCAGCGTGCGGCTCACGTCGCTCAGCGCCACGCCCCGCTCCAGCTCGCGCGCCGCCGCCTGCCCTACGTTCGACTCCTGGCGCAGGAAGCTCTCGGCCTTCTGGTGGGACTCGCCGTGCAGGGCCAGCCCCCGCGCGACGAACGCGCGGAGCGCGTCGTCCGCCATGGAGGGCAACAGGTCCGGCAGGGTGCGCGCCACGAGCGGGATCGCCGGCGGGCGCACGCGGAGCACCTCGCGAAGGAGGCGGAAGTAGGTTTGGCGCCGCGCCTTCTCCACGCGGGCGAGCTGGTCCGGTATGGTCAGCGCGACGACGCGCGCCAGATCGCCGTCCACGCGGGCGACCGCCATCACGAGGTCGCCGTAGGCCTCGGCTTCTTCGACGCCCAACCCCGTCTCGATCGCCCCGCGGTAGCGCAGGTAGGCCCGCAGCGCGCCGCCGTGCAGCCGCGCGAGCCCCACCGCCGGCACCGCGAGGCGCAGGCGGGTGTCGATGCGCCCGAGCGTGTCCGCGAAGACGGTCCTGAGCTTCCGGTCGGCCAGCGGTCCCCCCTCGACGTGCTAACCAGGAACGTAGCCAGGATGGCGCCGGCGGCCGCGCCCCACCCGGCCGCTCCGACTAGAAGAAGTCCGCCACGATCTCCTCGATCGTGCGCTGCAGATCGCGATCGTCCGTGAGCGTGCGGGTGAACGCGGCGCGGCAGGCCGTCCGCGGCTCGACGCCCTGCGCGAGCAGCTTCCCGCAGTAGACGAGCAGGCGCGTGGAGACGCCCTCTTCCAGACCGCGATCCGTCAGGTTGCGGATCTTCTCGGCGACCTTCACCAGCCGGGAGGCGCGCTCGGCGTCGATGGAGGCCTCCTTCACCAGCACGTCGCGCTCAACCTCGGGCCCGGGGTAGCGGAAGTCGAGGCTGACGAAGCGCTGCCGGGTGGACGGCTTGAGCTCCTTGAGCACCGACTGATACCCGGGGTTGTAGCTGATCACCATCATGAACTCCGGCGGCGCCTGGAGGATGGTGGCGAGGCGGTCGATGGGGAGGATGCGTCGGTCGTCCGTCAGCGGGTGGATGACGACAAGCGAGTCCTTGCGGGCCTCGACCACCTCATCCAGGTAGACGATGGCGCCGTGGCGCACCGCGGTGGTGAGCGGCCCGTCCACCCACACGGTCTCGTCGCCCTGGAGCAGGAAGCGCCCGAGGAGGTCGGACGCGGCGAGGTCCTCGTGGCAGGCGACCGTGATCAGGGGCCGGCCGAGCCGGTGGGCCATGTGCGCGACGAAGCGCGTCTTGCCGCAGCCGGTGGGCCCCTTGAGGAGCACCGGGAGCTGCGCGCGCCAGGCGCTCTCGAACAGCCCCACCTCGTCCGCGGCGGGGAGGTAGAAAGGTTCACGGCGGACGAGATAGTCTTCGACGGCGGGGGTGAGCTGGCGCACCGCCCGAAGATATGCGGGGCCTCAACTTGGGGCCACACTCACCCTGGTTTGGAGCTGTGCGCCCATGACCCCCACCGAACTCGACGCCATCCTTCAGGACGGTCACCCCGGCGCGTTCCGGCTCCTCTCGCCCCTCGGCCGCCGCGCCGCCATGCCGCTCGGCATCCCGCAGCAGTCCGAACAAGCCAGGGGCGCCCTCCGCAAGGCCACGATCGGCCAGATCACGGACGGCGCCGGGTTCCCCCTCGCGCTGCCCTCGATCGCGCGCCACTACGCCGGCTTCGCCGACACGACGGCCCTGCTTTATTCGAGCCAGTACGGGCTCGCGCCCCTGCGCGCCGCGTGGCGCCAGCGCCTCGATCTCCCTGAGGGCGCCCCCGCGAGCGTCCCCGTCGTCGTCGGCGGCATCACGCACGGCCTCTCGCTGTGCGCCGACCTCTTCACGGGCCCCGACGTGCCCGTCGTCATCGGCACCCCGTACTGGGACAACTATGACCAGATCTTCACGATGCGCACGGGCGCGCCGCTGGTCACCTACCCTTTCTTCGGCCCCGATCGTCGCTTCAACCTCGCCGGGCTCGCCGCGGTCCTCGCGCGCCTCGACGGCCCCGCGGTCGTCCTCCTCAACTTCCCGTCCAACCCCACCGGGTACTCGCCCTACCCCGACGAGGCCGCCGCGATCGTGAGCCTACTCGCCGCGCATCCGCACCCCGTGTGCATCGTCTGTGACGACGCCTACAACACCCTCTACTTCGACCCCGCGCTCTACGGCAAGAGCCTCTTCGGGGCCCTCGCCGCCGCGGTCGACCGCTCCCGCGCCCTGGTCTGCAAGGTGGACGGCGCCACGAAGGAGCTCGTCTTCTTCGGCGGCCGCGTCGGCTTCCTGACCTTCTCGGCGGACGGCGCCGCCGGCCAGGCGCTCGCGGAGAAGGCCGCCTCCATCCTGCGCGGGACCGTGTCCAGCCTCAACACCCCGTCGCAAGTCGCGGTGCTCGGCGCCCTCACCTCGCCGACCCTCGCCGCCGAGAGCGCCGCCGTCGTCGCCGTCCTCGCCGAGCGCTACGCCGCCCTGCGGGACGCCCTCGCGAAGAACGGTCTCGCCGCCCTCCCGTTCAACAGCGGCTGCTTCGCGCTCCTCCCGCTCCCCGACCACCAGGACGCCGAGACCCTCCGCCAGCGCCTCCTCAAGGAGTTCGACGTCGGCGTGATCGCCGTCCCGAGCGCCAACGCGCTCCGCATCGCGTTCTGCTCGATCGAGGCCGCGGACATCCCCGACCTCGCCGCGCGCATTCTGGCGGGCCTGGGGTGATCCTCCTCGCGCTCCTCGGCTGCCTGGACGAATTGCTCGAGTCCCCCTACGTGCTCGCCACCGGCATCGGCGAGGCCCGATCGGTCTCCGCGCGGGTGGAGGGGCGCCTCCTGGTCGCGACGGGCACCGGGGTCTACGCCGTGGACGGCGAGGGCCACGCCGAGCGCCTCGGGGACGGCGCCGACGCCGTCGCGGTCAGCCCCACGCGCGAGTACGCCCTCCGGCAGGGCCGCGTCACCTGGGACGGCGGGGCCCTCGACGTGCCCGGCGCGATCGATCTCACCGTCGGCTACGACCGGTTGGTCGTGCTCTACCCGGACGCCGTGGAGCACATGGAACCCGACACCGGCGCCCGCCGCCGCGTCCCGCTCTCGGGCGTCGCCCGCGCCGTCTCCCTCGGGCCCGACGGCACCTACCTCGTCGTGAGCGAGACTACGCTCTACCGCCTCGGCGCGGACGACACGCTCACCCCGCTCGCCACCTCCCTGGTGGACGCCCGCGCGGCCGCCACCGACGCGAAGGGGCAGGTCTTCGTCGCCCAGGGCGCCCCGGAGGAGCTCTGGCGCGTCGAGCCCGCCGGCCTCGTCTCCGTCGCCCGCTGGCTGGGGGACCCCCGGGACCTCCAGTTCGGCGTCGGCGGCCTGCTCCCGGCGGAGAACCTCTACCTCGCGAACGGCGCGGGTACGCTCGACTACGTGCGGCCGCCCCCGTAAGGTCGAGCCCGGTTAAGCGGCGACATGGAACGCTTCCCGCACGACCTCCTCGGCGCCATCGACGATCTGCGCCGCGAACGCAACGCCATCATCCTGGCCCACTACTACCAGGAGCCCGACATCCAGGATGTCGCGGACGTCATCGGGGACTCCCTGCAGCTGGCCAAGGCCGCGCAGAAGGCCGACGCCGACGTGATCTTGTTCTGCGGCGTGCACTTCATGGCGGAGACCGCCAAGATCCTCAACCCCGACCGCATCGTGCTCATCCCCGACATGAAGGCGGGGTGCTCCCTGGCGAGCGGCTGCCCGGCCCCGGCGCTCCGGCGGATGAAGGAGCGGCTGCCCGACCACAAGGTCGTCAGCTACATCAACTGCTCCGCGGCCGTGAAGGCCGAGAGCGACATCATCTGCACCTCGTCCAACGCGGAGCGCGTCGTCAACAGCTTCGGCCCCGACGAGAAGCTCATCTTCGCGCCCGACCGCAACCTCGGCGCGTGGCTCCAGAAGCGCACCGGCCGGCAGATGGCGCTCTGGCAGAGCACCTGCATCGTCCACGAGACCTTCAGCGAGCGCAAGCTCATCGAGCTCATGGTCCGGCATCCCGACGCCCGCGTGGTCGCGCACCCCGAGTGTGAGCCGAACATCCTCGACAAGGCCCACTTCATCGGGTCGACCTCGGCGCTGCTCACCTATGTGGAGCGTTCGGACGCGCAGACGTTCATCGTCGCCACCGAGTCCGGCATCCTCCACCAGATGGCGAAGGCCGCGCCGCACAAACAGCTCCTCCCGCTGCCCGGAATGCAGGAGTCGTGCGCGTGCAACGAGTGCCCGTTCATGCGCCTGAACACGCTCGAGAAGATGTACCTCGCCCTGCGGGATCTGCAGCCGCGCATCGAGATGGACGAGGAGCTCCGCCTCCGCGCGCTGATCCCGCTCGAGCGGATGATGGCGCTCGGTTAAGGCTTCGGGTTCTTGGGGCGGGGGCCCGCCCCCGCAACGCCCCGGATTGCCGAGGGGGCCGATTCTACGGTCGTTTATTCGCAGACCGTGGCGTCGACCGTGACGTAGATCACGTCCCCCGCGTACGGGTCGATTGGGCGGTGGTCCGCGCCGGAGAGCTCGACCTTGAGCTGGTAGTAGCCGTCGGCGATGTCGGCCATGACGATCTGCTCGCCCGAGAACATCCACTCGGCCTCTTCCTGCCCGTTGAGCGCCACGTCGAGGTGCGCGGTGCCGGCCTCGCCCACCTCGGTGGAGCCCTCGGGGAACGGGTCGACGAGCGTGATGCCGCCGACCTCCGTGTCGACCACGAGCGGCGCTCCACAGACGACGGCCTCATCGGCGGGGGAGAGGATGGCGACGCAGGGGTCCGCGGCGTCGTCGGAGCAGGCGCCGGTGTCGCCGGAGCCGGCGCACGCGAGGAGGAGGGATAGGAGCGTCACGCTCCACCGTTACCCGTGCGCCCCCGGGATGTCGATGCACAAGGTGTCACGGTCGGGGCCGGGGTAGAGGAGGGCCGGAGGCCGCGTGCTCCCTCTCCTCGCCCTGATGGCCTGCACCGGCGACGAACCGCAGCCCGAGCCGGTCCTGCCCACCTCGCTCGCGGAGGCGCCGCTCTCCGTGCGTGGCGACGCCGGAGACCTCGGCGGGAGCGCGCTCACCGCGGGAGACCTCGACGGTGACGGCGCCACCGACCTCGTCGTGGCGGGGATCGGCGGGCGGGTGACGTGCGTGGTGCCGGGGACCGCGGGCGCGCACGGGCTGCGGGAGGCCGGGTGCCTGACCCCGGCCGCGGACTTCGACTTCGCGGGGTTCGCGGTGGCCTCCGGGGTGGACCTCGACGGCGACGGCGCGGACGAGCTGCTCGTGGGCGCGCCCGGGTCGGACCTGGGCGGGGAGTCCGCCGGTGCGGTGTGGCTCGTGCGCGGCCCCGTCCCGCCCGGGGAGAGCGCGGTGGACGCCGGCGGCGAGGGGTGGGTCGCGTCTACCGCCGCGGACGCGCTCGGCACCGCCGTGGCCTTCGCGGGGGACGCCGACGGCGACGGCGCCGAGGACGCGCTGCTCGGCGCACCGGGGAGCGACGCGGGCGCGCGGGACGACGGCGCCGTGCTCCTCGTCGACGCGCGCGCGGCGG
>CAJBVW010000261.1 GCA_903959175.1 uncultured Pseudomonadota bacterium | reverse complement strand
GGTCACGTGTGAGGTTCAGCAGGGCGTCCCCTGGAACCAGGGCTTCAACACCACGAGCGCCAACACGCTCACGATTCACCTCCACCGTTCCGAAGAGGCTCTCCACGTCGCGCCCCGCATCCCGACGATGGGTCCGGTGGACGTCGTCGCTTCCGGTCACCTCGCGGATCGGGTTCGCAGCCGCTCTCACGTTGCACCACCCTTCGAAGAGCAGTCGCATCACCTCGGTGCCGCGCACCCGGATCTCGGCCTCCGTCGCCGCGTGGTCGGCCCCGAGAAGCGTCGGGGCAAGAAGATCGTTTCGCAGGTTCGCAAACTCAGCCTCCGCCATCGTAAAAGACGTGTGCTCAGCGACCGCGGGAGGGGCGGGAACGAGATACGGGGGCATGGGCGAATTCCTGGGATTCGGGGTGTGACAACGCCGAATCCACCCTGGGGGAAGCTCTTTGTGTAGGCCAGGCACACCTCAAGCTGTTGAAATCGTTCAGGATGCGTGTCGTCGGATCTGATCCGCACCCATATGCTTTCCTTGTAGAGGCACTATTCCGCGATGCGGATCGCGTGGTACGCGCGGAGGTTATGTCGCGCGGATGTCCACCACCCGTACGGCCACCCTGTCCCGCTCCCAGCAGGAGCGCCTTCCCTACCCGCTCGGTCTGTACTGGGTCCGCGCGCAACAGGCCGGGGCCCCCCTCGACGTCTACCTCGCCGCTGAGGGCGCGCTCGTCGCGCTCAGCGGACTCCTCCTCGCGGAAGCGATGCACGCGGCCTGGCCCGACGACGTCGATCTGCTCCTCCGTGGGGGCCCTGAACGTCGGGGGCTCGAGAAGCTGACCTTCGGGGCGCGCATCGCGCTCCTACGCGCCCTCGTGCGCGCGCACGCTGCCGTCACGAATCCCATCCTGAACGGGGTGGGCCCGTGGTGGGCCGGACTCGATGGCCCGAAGGGCCCGCTCCAGCGCATGTCGGAGCTGCGGAACGCCGTCGCCCACGGCGGGGCCCCCGCGTCCGAGGGGGAACGGCGCACCCAGCGGCAGGAGGCGCTAAGCCTCTTCGCGGCGGTTTTCAGGGATGCGGCCTTCCTTCGGGAGTGCCAGGTGGTCCACGTCGAGGGGAGCGTGCGGACCCAGCGCGGTCGCAACGTCGGCACGCTGCGTCGCCTCCTCGGCGCTGCGCCGTATGTCGCGTTGGCCGCGGACGCGGAGTGGCCTCCCCGGGAGATGACCCTCGAGGAAGGCCGCGTCTACCTTGGCAGCGCCGACGGGACCCGGTGGCTCCTTCATCCGTTCCTGCACCTCGAACCGGGGAGCGCCGCCACCGGGGGTCATCCGCGCCCCTGCGCCCTCGAGAGCATCGACCGTCGCGGGCGACCGACCTTCATCGACCCGGTCTCGGGAGATCACCCGCGTGGGAGTTTCCCGGACGCCGCCTGGGAGGCCATCGACTGGCACACCCTGCTCGACGCGCGGACGACGATCGTGGAGGGTTGGGTCCAGGCGCTCGCCGCGCCGCACACCGCGTTCGTGTTCACCCCCCCGAGCGACCTCGCGGACGGCCTTCGTCCCGGCATGGAGCTCGACAACTTCCGGTTGATCCAGAAGGTGGGCGAGGGTGGCGCGGCGGCGGTCTGGGAGGTGAAGGACAGCGACACCGGCGACCACTTCGCGCTGAAGGTCATGAAGTCCGCCAGCAGCGCGAGCGACGTCGAGGTCCGACGCTTCGAGCAGGAGGTCGCGACCATGCGCCGCCTCCGGAAGGACGGGTGCACGCGTGTCGTCGGGCCCGTCGAGAGCTTCCGGATCCCCTCCGGCGACGTGCGCCGCGTCGTGATGCGTATGCCGCTCCTCCGCACCAACCTGAAGGATCACGCCGCGGAGCTGCGCGCGGCCGCGGGAGGCGCCGCGCCCGCCTTGCCCGTCGTGGTCGCGTGGCTGCACGCGGGGCTCGAGGCCCTCGCGCAACTGCACGCGTGCGGCATCACGCACCGCGACATCAAGCCCAGCAACTTCCTGCTCGACGACACGGGCGAGGTCTTCGTGTCTGACCTGGGTGTCGCGCGCGACGACGGCCGCCGCGAGGGCTTGACCCGTACGGGGGACGTCGTCGGCACTGACATGTACATGGCGCCCGAGCAGCGCATCGGCGCGCGCGACGTCGGGCCTCCGGCCGACGTCTTCGCACTCGCGGTAAGCATCGACGAACTCCTGACGGGAAACGTACGGACCACGCCCGGCAAGGGTATCGAGGGTCCGCTCGGCGAGCTTCTTCGCGCCATGGCGTCCGTTGACGCTGATGCACGGCCCACGGCCTCGTCCGCGTTGGAGGTGGTGCGGGTGTGGAGCGACACGCCGAAGCCGACGCCGCCCGCGGCAGCGGAGGGCGCCGGCCCTCCCGCGAATGCACTGTCGGGCGAAGCGTCGAGGGAGCGCGAGGTTCTATATGGCGTGGCCGCTAGCCCGGTCGAGCCGGTACTGATCGTGATCTCCCGTCCGGACGCGGGTGTATCGCCCCGCGCCCGACACGACGTCCCGGTAGCGGAGCGGGAGGCGAGGGCGGAACCGGAAGCTGCGGCGTCCGCGGTGAAGTTGAAGGCGGAGGCTGAAACTGCGGCTCGCGTGAAGGCCGAAGCGGAGGCCGCTGGAGCGAAAGCTGTGTTGACGGCTGCATTTGCGCGCGAGGCGGTGGCGAAGGCAACGGCGGAAGCGGAAGCTACGGCGAAGCAAGCAGTTGCGGCGTTGAAGGATAGGGAAGAGGCGCAAGCTGCGGCGGAGCAGAAGGCTGCGGGGCAAGTGTCTGCGCCGCCGACAGCTTTGTCGCCGGGAGCCAGCGTCCATGGAACCAATTCGCCGCCTCCCTCGAAGGCCCTTCTGCTCGCCGTGCTTGCCATGTTCGGCGCGCCGTGCTTGTGTTGCGCGTGGTTTCCTGATTCGTCTCAAGATCAGGCCCCGGTTCTGCAGAATTTTCAAAGCCCGACGCTTGGCCTGATGAAGCTGGTCCCGGCCGGTACCTACACCATCGGCAGCCCGCCGACCGAGGCGGACCGCCGTGAGGAAGAGGCCCAGCACGCCGTCACCCTGTCCCGCGGCTTCCTCATGGGGACGACGGAGGTGACGCAGGGCCAGTACCAGGCGCTGATGGGCACGATCCCCGTGGTGAGCACCGACTGCGCGAGGGTTGGCAACACGGCGACGCTCGCCGACGACGAGCCGGTGTACTGCGTGAGCTGGGTGGACGCGGTGCAGCTCGCGAACGCGGCCAGCGCGATGGAGGGGCTGGAGTCCTGCTACGTCGTTTCGGGCGAGAACGTGTCGTGGCCGAAGAACCTCGCCTGCACGGGCTACCGCCTGCCCACCGAGGCGGAATGGCAGGTGGCGGCGCGCGGGAGCGGCATCTACCAGGGCAACGACCTTGGCGGCCTGGGGTGGTTCGAGGGCAACAGCGGCGGGCGCACGCACCCCGTCGGGCAGAAGTCCCCGAACGGCTACGGCCTGTACGACATGAGCGGGAACGTGTGGGAGTGGACGTGGGACATTCACGGGGGGGACTACCCCGCGGGGTCGGTCACGGACCCCACAGGCGCCACGCTAGGCCTGCTCCGCGTCCTCCGCGGCGGCTCCTGGGGCAACCCCGCCGGCAACGCGCGGGCTGCGTACCGCGACAGGTTCGACCCCGGCGTCCGCCACGACTTCCTCGGCCTGCGCCTCTCGAGGACGATCCCTTGACACTCGAACCCTTGTCCCTTGATCCTGTCTCCTGGCGATGCTGCGCACGGGCAGGTGGTAGCCCCGCGCGTCCGCGGCTGCGCCCTCCGCGTGCGGAGCCGCGGGGGAGCGCCACCGCGGTCGCGGCGGGGCGGGTGGGGGGGCAGGCGGGTGGAGGCACGATCCGGCGGGGGTCCGGGGGCGGAAGCCCCCGGGATCGCCCTCGACCCCGGATCGTCCACCGCCGAAGCGCCCGACAGCGCCGCCGCCATCGCGCGGTAGCGGTTGCGGTCCCCGAAGCGGCGACGCCCGGAGGTGTCCCGTAGCTCCGGGTCGGCCATGCCGGGCAGGTCGACGAGCACGATGGGTTGCAGCTCGAAGGCATCGATGTAGGACGATCGGCCGGGGGCGAACAGCGGCTCGCGAAGCGGCATGGCGGCGAGGCTCTCACGGCCTGCTTCGCGCCGGCCGGCCACGCTCGCCCCCCGTCGTGGTGGCTCGCGCTCCGTGAATCCAGATTCATGCAACGGGGCTCGGGCTCGTGGTAGGGTTCTCCCCCCCGCACGCGCTCTGACAGAAATGTTTTTACAGTAACGAAAGGAGTATGCATGATCGATTCTTTTCTTCGTCAACACGCCAGCGCGCTGAGCAGCGTTAAAGACCGGACGACCTTCGCCGAGTGGCACGCGAGCTACGCGGTCGACTGGTGCGACCGGGCCGCCGGGCTGGCTGCCTCTGCGAACGATGCCTTCGCGCTCGCCGGGGAGCGGGTGATCCGCGACGAGGTGGGCAACCTCGCCGTGGAGAGCGCCTACCCGGATCAGGCGCAGCAGACGTGGATCCTGCTGAGCGCCAATCCGGGGTGGTCGGAGGAGGTCAACGGGATCGAGCGCGCCAAGAAGGGCCAGGCAGCGGACAACACCGCCTTCGACGTGGGTGAGTACCAGTCCTTCCGGCAGGCCTTCTTCCCTCGCTGGTACTCCGAGTGCATCGCACCGGTGAACGCGCGCCGCGGGCAGTGGTGGAACAAGGCGCTCAACTTCCTGCACGACTGCGCGGAGCTCCCGCGCGCCGCCGGAATGGCCCAGCGCGACCCTCGCCTGGACGTGATCGGCTGGGAGCTGTGGCCCATGCACTCGAGCCGGGACGGGCTGTCGGCGCTCGCGCGCCGCGCCGATCACGTGCTCGCCCGGTTCGCCTGCGCCAGCATCGAGGCGGCGTTGCGCTTCCAGGGCACCGACGCCACGCCCATCGGCGGCGTCCTCCTGGCCTCTACCGTCGGCTACGACCTCCTCGCCAGGATGGAAGTCCCCGGCCTCGCGGTCGTGGAGCAGCGCGCGTTCGACGGCATCCAGGTGCGGCGGTACTGGCACGAGGAGGCGGGGCGCAGCCTGTTCGCCGTCCGTCGGCAGCTCTTCGCGGGCTGGGGGTCTCCCACCAACGACCAGCGCGCGGCGCTGCTGGGTTGGATTCTCGCCGCCGGGCACGATTCGGCTCCGACGCCGATCGTCCCCGCCCCCGAGCCCGCGCCGCCCGCCGAGGACGAGGCGGCCGAGCGCATCTACGAGCTGGTGGAGGACGTCCTCGGGGTAGCGTGCGGGTGCGAGACGGGCAGCCGGCGCGGCTGTCCCAGAGATTGCCACACTTGGCGCCGAGCAGGCGACGCCTACTCCGCGCGCGTCATGGTGCGGAGGCCCGGGCGCGGCGGCATGGTGCACCTCTGCATCCCGACGGAGCACGCACCGGAGTTCGTGGGTGCGTTGGGCAGGGTGATAGGAGTCCAGAATCCCGAGGTGGACTATACCGGGGCAACCATGTGGCGCATCGGGCTCAAGCCCAACCTCGACAACGAGGCGCACGTCACGTTCCTCAAGACGTGGCTCCCCCGAACCATCGCCTGAGCCGCGCCCCGCCGGGCTCGCGCCGACGGCACGACCCCCGGCGGGGGCCTCCCGTGTGAACGGTAGCCAGAACCGCCCTACTTGGCCTATCCCACCGATCTCCACGTCTGCCCACCGCGATTACGATGTGTATGCCCGCGGCGCGCCCCACGGCCCCGCCGGGCCCCTGCATCTCAACATGGGCAAGACACCGGCACCCCCCAGTTCTCCAGAGCAGGCGTCGCACGAACGCACCCTGTTGAGCACCGCCATCATCGCTCGGCACCGCCGGCGCCCCGTCACGCCGCGCGCGACCGGATTTCACAGGTGACTCAAGGGGGTGAGGGTCGGCCATTGATCAACCTCCCTTCCTGGCTCTCGGTGGGAGCGGCTTGACATGGGCTTTGTAGCTGGCGATCAGTCGGGCGAGGGCGGCGTCCCATCGTTCGGGGGACGAGGTGCCGAGGGCCCGAAGTCCGAGGATCGCTTCGGTGTTTTCCGGCGTCCGACTCGCGCCTGCGCGGCGCATGCGGACGGTCACAATCGTCTTGCAGGTCGCCTCGGCGGTACCGCTCCCGATCGGCCGCCCGGCGGCGTAGGCGGTGGCGTAGCGCAGGCGGTCCTTCCGGTTTGCGATGTAGGTCAGGGCGGCGTGCAGGTCCTCGGGGATGGCCTTCGACTCGTATTCGGCCTCCCAGCTCTTGAGGTCCACCTCGATGGATTCGATGGTGTCGTCGCGTGCCAGCAGCGCGTCTTTCCACTCGCCAACCTGATCCTTCGGGTAACGACCGGTGGCGCGGACGGCTGCCGCGAGCTTTTCCAGCAGGTGCCAGAGTCGGTGAGCTTCGCGGTGACGGGAAGCCCCTCCGCGGCGCCATCGACAAGCGCCTGCATGTCGGGCGCACCGTCGGAGAGGGTGACGAGCTTGAGGTCGGGGCGGCGTTTGAGGAGTCGTGCGATGTCCGCGGCGAGCGAGGCCCGCACGGTCTTCTCGCCGTCGTCAGCGACGTGGGCGTGCCGGATAGACGTGAGCGCCTCACCATCGGCGTCGCACAGTGTCAGGACGCCGACGAACGCCATGCGGTAGTTCACCGCGAACGGGTTCTTGATCCCAGCGGCGATGTCGTCGGGCGTCAGCGGGCGGTCGTCGGCCATCGGCAGGGCGACCCGGTCCGCAGCGATCGACAGGGTGGCCGCCGCCTTCGGAATCGTCATCGCCTCGGTGATCACCGGCTCCGCCGCCGCGTGCAGTGTGTCCCAACGCGCGCCGATGTCGAGCCCAGCGCGCTGCTGCGATGCCCGCGAGTACGGGAGCACGTCGAGCGAGCGGGCCAGGGCGTCGGCGTCCCGCGAGGGCAACGCCTCGGCGAGCTTCGCCACCGCCTTGGCCGCCGCGGGCGTGTACCGTCCCTCCACCATGCCCGCACGCTTGTCGAGCGGCACGATCGTCGGGCCATTCCGCACGTCCTCCCGCCGATACAGGCCGCGCTGCACCCTCACGGGGCCGCGCAGGCTCCAGTAGTTCTCCGCCGCGTCCAGGTTCAGCCGACGCCACGCGATCCCACCGATCTCAACCCGTTCCTCCTGCGGGTCCAACGACTAGAGCATCCGGGCCAGCCCCGCGCACTCCAGCTTCGCCATGATGCTGGCCAGCGATTTCTCCGCCGCAGCGAAGTCGACATCGTCGGTCTGCGCGGCGGCCGTGCGGAAGGCGTCAACCTCGCGCATCATCGCCCGTACCCCCTCGGCCAACTCAGGGTGGACCATGACAGCGACAAGCTCGGCGTTCGACATTCTCGATACTCGGGGAACGGCGACGAGGATCCCAGATCCTGGCGCGGCCGGCGAGCCCGGTCGACGAGAACTCAGGTTCGCCGATCCTCCTCCCAACGCGGCTCCGCTCACGCCGCCCGGCGCGCGTGGCGCAACCGGCGATCCTCACCCTGCGACCGTGAGGGACGTGCGCGGTTACAGGGTACGGAGAGAAGACGGTCAGCGAAGAGGTATCACGCGGGTTGGGGGAGGGTACCAGGGGGCGCGGTCGAAATCGCGGCTTCGGCGGACGCGAACGAAATCCGCTCCGCTCCTCGATACAATTGAAGCGCTTCGAGACGCCGGTTGCAGCGGACGATGACGGTGCCGTCGGGGAGGACTTGCACGACCTCGCCCTCTGCGTACCGCTCGGTATCCCATCGGACGAAGTGATGACCGGCCACCCAGAGTCGGCAGGCGTCGCCGGCGCCGCCGTGATTGCCGGGCTCGAACCGATCGCTGGCTTGAACGCGGGTTTGGCCCCATACGGATCGCGGCTCCGTTGCGCGTTTCCACGCTGCGTAGACCTCTGGGGCGACGTCTTGCGCGTCGTCGAATGAATAGACGGCGAGCGGTTCTCCGCTCGGGACCGCCCATATCCTGAGCGTTCCATCCTCAGACCACGACACCACTCGATGGTCGTCGAGGGGCGTTGCGCCGTTGAGGTAGTCCTCGTGGCCAACGAGGCGGGCGTCGGGTTGGTCGAAGTTGGCGGGCCACAGCGCGAGCGTGCCGTCGTCGGACCCGGAGAGGAGACGACCGTCGGGTAGCTCCGTGAGCATCGATATGGCGCCGGAGTGGGCGGTGAACATGGACCGCTGGGCGCCAGAATAGAGGTTCCACGTACGCAGGGTGCCGTCTTCCGACCAGGACACGAAACGCCCGTCGGCCAGCAGTCTCGCACCGCGAACCTTGGCCCTATGGCCGATACAGATGGCGAGTGTCTCGCCGGTCTCACCGTCCCAGAGTTGGAGTGTAGCATCGTTAGACCAGGAAAGGATCCGTCCATCCGGCAAGCCGAGTGCGCCATTCACGCGGTCGTGGTGTCCAGAAAGCAACATCCTACCGGTGCTGCCCCACAAAATCAGCTCGCCGTCGTCCGCCCACGACAGCACGCGCCCGTTAGCGAGCGAAGCGGCTCCCCCCACGCGGTCGCCGTGGCCTTCGAAGGCGTCGACGGCGACGCCCGATTCGGCATCCCAGAGGCGCAACGTCCGGTCCCACGACCACGAAAGCAGGTTCCCATCGGGAAGGACGGTCGCGCCGAGCACGCCGCCGGAGTGGCCCTCAAGGACCCGGCCGGGCGTACCGGTGGTCGCATCCCAGGTGCGGAGCGTGCCGTCGGCGGACCAGGACACGAGGCGCGTCGCCGATAGCTGGAGCGCACCGACGATTCCCTCAGTGTGTCCTTCGAGGACGGCGATCGCTTGCGCCGATGAAAGATCCCAGATCCGAAGGGTATGGTCTAACGACCAGGACAGGATCCGGCCCTCATCCAGCAGCAGAGCGCCGCCGATGGTGCGCTCGTGCCCGCTCAACACCGCCAGCGGGGTCCCGTCGCGCCCATTCCAGGTTCGCAGTGTGTTATCCCAGGCCCAGGAGAGCAGGCGGCCATCGGGTAACGCCAGCGCCCCGCGGGGCGCTTTGGTGTGCCCGGCGAGCACTGCGACCGGGCCGTCGTGGCCGAGATCCCAGAGCAGCAGGGTGTGGTCCTTTGAGCGGTAACCACCCGCCCAGGACAGGACGCGTCCGTCGGGGAGGACCAAGGTCTCGGTCACCGTATCGGTGTGCCCGTGGAACCGTCGCGCCGGCTGACCGGTCTTGGGCGACCACAGCGCGAGGGTGTGGTCTGGTGACCACGACAGCCATTGTCCGCTGGCGAGGACCCTCACGCCCCAGGCGGAACCCTCATGCGCCGCCAATGTGGTCGACAAAGTGCCAGATTCCGCGTCCCAGAGTTGGAGCCAACCGTCGGCCGAGCACGACAGCAGCCGGCCATCCGGGAGCATGCAGGCGTGGTTGACGAATTCTTCGATGAACTCGGTTTTGAACTCCGTCACCGGTGCCTGGCCAGCGGGATCCCAGCGCACAAGCGAACCCGGGGTTACCGTCACCAGCGTGTCGTCGGCGAGGGCTCCATTGGGCTCTTTGCCAGTCAGCTCCAACAGTTCCGTTCGGCCCTCGTGCGACCAGGTCACGACGGTGCCATCGTCGAAGCTGGCGGCGCCATCGACGAGCGGAGACTCCTCCGGCGGCAGGTAGTTCGTGGCGTCAGCTGTCGGAATTTGCCAGATTCGCAAGCTTGTATCCGTGGACCAGGAAAGCAGATGCTGACCCGGCAGGACCATGGCGCCGAGGATGTCGTCGACGTGACCCTCATGAACCGCGAGGCACCGTCCCGAATCCGGGTCCCAGTAGCGCAAGGTGCGGTCGTTGGACCACGAGAGCACGCGACTGTCTGACAGTTGCACGGCTCCGCCGACGGCGCCGCGATGGCCGCGAAAGACGGTGAGGCAGGCGCCGGTGTCGAGGTCCCAGGCGCGCAGGGTGTCATCTCCCGCCCAGGAGAGCAGCCGTCCATCGTTCAGGAGCAGGGCCCCGTTGACGCGCTCGACGTGGCCCTCGAGCGTGGTGACGATGGTGGCGGTGTCGATGTCCCACACGAGGATTTTGTGCTTCGTGACCCAGGACATGAGGCGCCCGTCCGCCAGGAGGGTGGCACCGTGGCGGAGCCGGTTGGCGCCTTGGAACTGCTCATAAAAGCGGGCATGGTGCTCAAAGAACCAGTTGTAGTTGCCGTGCGAGGGGCCGTCGCCCTGGGGGGTAAGCGTCGCGAGCCACTCGCCGTCGCGGCCATCCCAGAGGTGCATCGTTCCATCCCACGACCAGGACAGGATCCGGCCATCGTCGAGGAGGAGTGCGCCGTGGATCGGCCCGGCGTGGCCCGTCAAAGTCGCGTCGCAGGTGCCGGAGTCGGGGTCCCAGATCCGGAGCGTATAGTCGTCCGACCACGACAAGAGCCGTCCGTCGTGCAGGATCGTCGCGCCGTTGACCGATTGGGTATGTCCCTCGAGGGTCAGGCGGATTTGGCAGGTGGCGCCGTCCCAGATCCGGAGCGTGTGGTCGTTCGACCAGGAGACGAGGCGATCGCCCGACAGCACGAACCCGCCCCAGACGTAGTTTTCGTGTCCCTCAAAAACGGCTAGCGATGTTCCGTCTTCGAGGTCCCAAAGACGAAGGGTTCGGTCGGCCGACCACGAGAGGATCCGGGCATGCTCGGCGTGCTCCACGATAGTGGCATTCACGAAGCCGGTATGTCCGTCGAGTACCAAGCTCGGAGCGCCGGTCTGGGCGTCCCAGAGCCGTACGGTGCTGTCGCCCCAGGAGACCAGCCGGTCGGACGCATCGTGCAGCTGGGCGCCGGTGACGGGAAGCTGGTGGCCTTCGAGGATCGCGAGCAGGCCGGTGACGCGGATCTCACGCGGGCGTCGGATCGGGTCCTGGCGAAGCCACAACCAATCGCAGACGCCGGTTTTTAAACACGCTTCGGCGGCCGCAGTGATGGGGCTGTCGTCGGCGTGCTCCACGGCGAGCTGGAGCAGGATGCGGTTCGCGGGCCACGAGTCGTCGCCGCGGCGGAGGAGGTGGGCTCGCTCGCGAACAAATGAGGTCCAGACCTGAAAATCATGCCGTTCATTGGGTGACAGCGCGGCGAGCGTCGCGCGAAACTCCCGGACCAACTCGTTCGCCTCCTTTCCGGGGAGCGTCGCGAGGCGTGCGTTCAGGTACGCGAAGTTGGCGAGCAACGTCCGCGCCCCTGTCGACCGACCGGCCACGAGGTGGTGGGCCACGCCGTGCCCGAAACCGTATGTCCGTAGCGTGGAACCTAAGGAATCGGGCGCATTCCAGCGCTCGGCGGCGTCGGCGAGGAGGTGGTGGATGGCGAGGCGTGTTTTTGTGCGAAGTTGGGGCAAAGGGTGGCTCCGCGAGGGGAATTAATTCGTTGGGCAGAAACAGTTGGATCCAGCGATGGGTGGGGCTGAGGTCCACCTCGGCTTCGGTGAGGGTCGAGGGTGTTAGACGACCGGACTTCAATCCATCGTACAGCACGGAAAGGAAAAATGGTAGCCGTTCAGCGGGGGTGTCACCGAGGGCGGTTTCTCCGGCGAGTTGAACGGCTTGTAGTCCAGATGACTGACGTCTTGTGGCGTCAAGAGCAGTCTCGCTGGCATGAGCTCGATGGAGGAGATCGTAGAGGGGAGCGGTCCTCGAACCGCCCTCCCCCGGCTCACTCCGCGCGTTCGTCGATCTGCCCGCCCTGCGCGATGAGACCGAAGAACACGCCCAGATACATCGACAGGCTCCCCCAGAGGAGCACCGTCCAGAGGTGTGGAAGGTCCTTCCCTGCGAAATCGTAGACGAACTCGTTGATGCCGTAGTTCCCGACGAAGAGCAGCAGGAACGGAGGCGCGCAGCGCCGGACGAACTGCGTGTGGTCCAGGTTTGGAAGGCGCCGACGTGCCTCCCGGACGAGCGCGACGAGGCAGATCCCGAACATGAGCCCGACGACCGTCCAGTAATTCCAGCTGAACGGATTCGACTGTACAGATTCGATCAGCGGCTCCCAGATGTAGTTGGTCTGGATCGCGGCGAGCGGTCCGCCGATCACGCCGAAGACAAGCTTGGAGTAGTAGCCGAGCGCGCCCGGAACCTCGGCGCGGCCCGGGAGCGTGCGTGCGGCGCCGAAGTTGAGGCGACCGAGGTAGAAGTTCCCGACCTCGCGGAGGAAGGCGTCGTCGAGCAGGGCCTGGTCGGCGGTGTCGCTCGTGAGGGTAGCGACCAGCTCCTCGTCCCCGCCGCCCATCGCGTGGCGCAGCTGCTCCACGAGGTGGGCGCGACGGACGTCGTTCGCGCGCGCGGTCGCCAGCCACGCGCGCACGGGACCGATCGTGTCGTCGATCGCGCGCTCCACGTGCCAGGGCTGCAGCCGCGCCAGCGCCCGGAGCGCGACGAGCGCGCTCTCCCACCGGGCCGCGAGATCCCCCGAGACCATCGGCACCGCCACGTCGAGCACCTCCTCCCGCGCGAGGTCGACGATGTGGCGGTGCAGGGCGTCCTCGCCGACGTCGGATCCCTCACGCAGGGTCTGCGCAATCGTGTGCGACGACCGCGCGAGGAGCGCGGACAGGTCGACGACGTGCTGCTGCCACCACTCGCGCGCAGCCCTCGGGCCGACCGGGTCCGCGCGGAACGGGTGCTCCGCCGCGACGCGTTGGGAGAGCGCGTGCGCCTCGAGGAGCGCTGCGCGCAGCGGATGCAGCGCCGGCATCTCGGTGAGGCGCGCGAAGGCCTGCGCCTCGGCCGCCTCGTCGCCCGCGATGCGGGCGCGCTCCATGTCGAGGGCCGGCGCGGTGAGGGTGCGCAGCCGCTCGCCACGAGGCGTGTCGGGGAGCGACTCCTCGACACGCGCCCACAGCGGCGCGTCCGCGGCCGAAGCGCTCTTCCCGGCGTTCGCGTCCGCGCGCACGTCGCGCACGTCGGACGCCGGCGCGTCGGCGGCGATCACCGCGAGCACCGTCTCCCCGAGGACGCGCATCGCCTCGTCGTCGCCGTCCGCGGACATGCACCGCCGCACGATGTGCGTCGCGACGGCCTGCGTGGCCTGGGGGTGGGCGAGCCAGCGCGCGCGACCCGTCGCGTCGACCGAGCGGCGCCAGCGCGCCGCGACGAGCCGGCGGAGCCCGCGCGTCTGCTGCAGGCGGCGCTCCTTCCCGCTGTCGCCCGTCTCGGACACGAATCCGTCGAGCTCGCGCTTGTGCAGGCCGGATTGGAAGAAGTAGCCGTACGCGACGGCCATCACGCTCACGTCGATCCAACCCACGTCCTCGACCGTGCCGGATGAGGTGGGGAGGATGGACGGCGGGCCGCGGCGCCCGTCGGCGTAGGTGAGGCCGGCGACGGACAGCGTGGGACCCGCGATGTCCGGCCAGTGCAGCGCGCCCACGGCGGGGCTCGCCGCGAGGAGCGTGAACGCCTCGGCGAACGTCGCGACGCGCACGAGGGGCGGCACCGCGTTCAGCGCGCTCGGGGCGAGCCGCGTGAGCGCCTCGCGGATCCGGTCGGAGGCCTCGTAGTCCGTGGTCTCGACGGCTCGGACGACGCCCGGGGCGCCGGCGAGCCGCCCGCGCAGCAGCCGCGGCTCCAGCGCGGACAGGTCGCTCGCGCGCAGCCAGCGGAGCGTGACGCCCGCGTCGTAGAGGTCCTCGAGGACCGCACCGTCCTGCCGTGGCTTGGGCGGGGCGTCGAGCAGCATCGCGAGCAGCCGCTCACGCAATTCGGGCGGCACGGCGTCCGCGTAGGGCGGCGCGAGCAGCTTGCGCGCTTCGTCCCAGGATTGGTAGGACACGTTCGCGCTGAACTGGGTGTTCGCGAGCGTCAGCACCTCGGCGGCCGCACCCGCTTGGCCCCGCAGCAGGAGCGCGCCGGCCACGGCGGAGGCGTCGTCGATGTTCTTGATCTCCTTGCGCCAGGCGGCCGCGTCCTTGCCGGCGAAGGCGCCGCCGCGCGCCATGGCTGCGGAGACCGCGAGGACGAGCCGGTGTCGGCGGGAGCCCCGGCCCTCTGCTGCCGCGTCGGACGTCCCCGGCTTGGCCGTGATGGCGGCGCAGGCTGCCTCCCAGTCCCGCGCCCACGACGTGTCCGCGAGCGCCCCGACGCACAGCTCGGCGATGGCGACGGCGGCGGGGACCCAGTGCGGGCGCTGCCGAAGCCGCAGACACGTACTCAGCCACATGACGGGGCCGCAGGCCTCGGACCGCCTGGCCCACGCGCCCGGCGCCACGGTCTGTGCGAGGGTCGCCCAGCGCGCGCTCTCGGCGAACGCAGTGTCCGGGTCTGCGCGGTGGAGCTCGCGGATGCGCGCGTCCGCGTCGTCCCACGGCCAGACGTAGCCCTCCTGCGTGGCGAGCACGGCGAAGAGCGGATGGCGGACGTGCTCCGCGGGCGGGTCCACGGGGCGAGGCTCCGCGGCCTTGAGATGGCGCGAGAGCAGGCCGCGCAGCGTGTCCAGCTCCGCCGGGAGGCGCGCCTTGACCACCGGTAGCGACGACAGCTCGGCGAGCAGCGGGCCAGGCTCCTGCGCGGGGACCCAACCCTGAAGGCGAGCGAGGGCTTCGTTCCAGGCGGCGAGGGGTTCGATGCTCAGGGGGTTCACGTCGCGGGGAGCGGAGCATACACAGCGGGGAGGGTCGGGAGCGATTCCAATGCCCGCAGGGACACGCGACGGTCTCCGTTCAGCACGTGCAGGATCGCGAGACCATTGGGCCCGCGCGCGACGACGGTGCCGTCGGGGAGCAGGTGGTCCGTGTCCCAGAGGCCCTCGGCGTGCCAGCACGCCATCAGCCGCGGGGCGTCCGGATCCACATGATCCACCAGGCGAATGCGGCCCGGTGCGAAGAAGGCGCCATCGATCGCGTGGCGCGGCTGCGGAGCGTCGACATCGGGGTAGAGCGTGGCCTCGTCGGTGGGGAGGACAGCGCGCGGCGCGAGGGTGTCCGCATCCCAGGCGCGCAGTTCGCGTCGGTCGGCCCGCCCGCCTCCCGCGACGATCCGTCCGTCGGGGCTCGTCTGCACGCGGACGAGCCGCCGCAGCCGCGCTTCGAGCGTGCACAGCGGCGCCCCCGCGCGGCTCCACACCCGGACCGTGCGGTCCCCGGACCACGAGAGGATCCGGCCGTCCGCGAGCTCAAGCGCGCCGGTGATCCAACCGGTGTGGCCTTCGAGCGCCGCGAGCGCTTCGCCGCTCTGCGTGTCCCACAGCCGCAGCGTGTCGTCGTCGGCCCACGACAGGAGCCGACCGCCGGAGAGCGGTAGCACGTCGAGCACGCTCCCTGAATGGCCCGCGAGCACGGCGATGGCTTCGCCGGTCGACGCGTCGCGGAGGTGCACGGACGAGTCCGTCGACCAGGTGACCAGCCGATCGTCGTCGACGTGCTGCACACCCTTCACCGCGTCCGCGTGCGCTGCGACCGTGGCGTTCCTTTCGCCCGTGCCGAGATCCCGAATTTCCAGCGTGCCGTCGTCGCTCCAGCCGAGCACACGGCCCTCGGGCAGCAGGAGCACCCCCGTGATCTCCGCGGGCCGGGCCTTGTCGGGGGCGTCCGCCTCTCGCACGACGGTGCTCCACACCCGAACGGCGGTGAAGTCCGTCCTGCCCAGGCCGTCAGCTGGTACGCCCAGGCCGTCAGGTACGCTCCACACCACGAGCGATCCGTCCGAACGCGGGACCATTTGCATCGCGCCGGTCCCGCCGGTGTATACGCGTCCCAGGACCGCATTCGAATCGGGGTCCCGAACGTGAATCACGCCGTCCCGTCCCCACGACGCGATCCGCGCGGCAGGCAGTTGGACCGCTCCGTCGACCCCGCCCGCCTCGCGCGGAATCGCGCGCGACGACCCCGTGTCCACGTCGAACGCCCACAGGTCGCCGTGGCCGTCCCAGCCGATCACGCGCCCGTCGGCGCGTCGCATGGCGCCGCGCAGCGGATCGCGGTCCGGGTCGCGCCCTCGAGCGCCGTCCGAAGCGGCACCGCGCGGCGACGCGAAGACGTGCAGCGGCGCGCCGGTTGCGCCGTCCCACACACGCACGCTGCCGTCCAGCGCCCACGAGAGGACGCGCCCGTCCGCGAGATCGAGCGCGCCGCGGATGACCTTGGCGTGCCCTTCGAGGCGGAGCGGCGCCGGTGTCGTCGCGTTCGTGTCGTCCATTCTGGAGAAATCCCACACGAGCAGCGCGTGATCGCTGGCACGGAGGCGCAGGTCCGCGCCGCGATCGGAGCCGATGGCCCAGGTGACGACGCGCCCGCCGGCGAGCGGGACGGCGCCGCGGACATGACCGAGGTGCCCGCGCAGCGACACGAACGCGCGGCCGGAGGTCGCGCTCCAGAGGCGCAGCGTTCCGTCGCGGCTCCAGGAGAGGACGCGATCGTGGGACAGCGGGACGGCGCCGAGGACCTCGTCGGTGTGGCCGCCGTGCACTGCGAGCATGGCTCCGCTCGTGACGTCCCAGACGCGCAGGGTGGTGTCGAATGACCATGTGAGGAGGCGCCCGTCGGGCAGCTCGCAGGCGCCGGTGACGGGGCCGGCATGCCCGTCCAGCTCGAGCAGCGGCGCGGCGCGCCCGATCTGCCAGATCGCCGGACGGCGGCCGCAGGTGACGACGCGCCCGCTCGTGAGCACAACGGCGCCGCGCACGTGGGAGCGGTGCTCGAGCACCGCCAGACACTGCGTCTGGCGCGCCTCGCGGCGCCGTTGTCCGCGCGCGCGGCGCATCCACGGCCAGTCGCACGCACCGGACGCCAGCCACGCCTCGGCCGCCTGCGTGACGGGGCTCTCGTCCGCGTGCTCCACGGCCACCTGGAGGAGGATCCGATTGGCGGGCCATTCGGCGTCGCCCCGGCGCAAGAGGTGCGCGCGCTCGCGGAGGAACGTCGCCCAGGGTTCGAATTCTGCGCGGCGCGCGGCCGGCAACGCGCCGCACGTGGCGGCGGCGTCGTTCGTGAGGGGCTCCGCCTCGTCGGGCAGCTCGCCCAAGCGCGCCTGAAGCCACGCGAAGTCGGTCAGGAGCGCCCGGGCCTGCTCGGGGACTCCCGCCACGACGTAGTGCGCCACGCCGTGGCGCAAGGAATAATCGCGCGCGGCGGAGCGGATTCGCAGGCCGCGCCAGGCATGCGCGACCGTCGCGATTCGCGCGTGCGTGGCGAACGTGTGGGAAGGACGGATTCTGGACATGGCGACCGGAGTGTATCGCAGCGCGGCTCCCGTCCCGCGGACCCCTCGTGATAGTGTGCGCTCCCCAGCGGAAGTAGCCATGTTCAGCGGGCCTCCCCTCCTGCTCGATGCCGCATATTTCATGCGTCTGCCCACGCCGCTCGCGCGTGCCCTCCAGACGCTCGCGCGCGAAACGGTGCAGAGCGGCGTGCACACGACGGCCGACGAGCTCGTCGCCTGCATCGAGGCTCTTTTCTCGCTGCTCGGTCGCCTGTGGGTCGCCGAGTACTTGGCGGCCGGTGCGCCGGACGCGCACGCCAATCGGATGCTGCACGATCGTGTGATCGCAGGCGGGGGGCGCGTGCTCGGCGGCGCCTGGCTCGGCATCGCGCGTGCGCTGCGCGGTGTATTCCTCGCGCGCGGGCTGCGGCCGGTCGCCGACGGCCTCCTCGCCGTCGATTTTGGGGACTGGGGGGACGACACCCATCCCTTCGCCCGGCTCTCCACGTACCGGAACAGCTTCGCGCACGGCAGCTTTCAATCCGTGCTCGAGGACATCCACACGCACCGCGACCTCTTCGCCGAGCAGCTCGGGAGGCTGCCCTTCCTGGTCGAACAGCCCTTCCTGATGGACACGGGCGACGGCGTGGTGGCGCTGCGGGGCGAGGTCGAGCGCGTCGCTCGGCCGTCCGTTGCATTGGAGCCGATGCGGCCGGCGCTCGTGGGCGCCGATGGCCGCATGGTCGACCTGTACCCGTTGGCCGTGGGGCGTGACGAGGCGGGGGCGCTCGGGCTCGCGTGGCCGGGCAAGAAGGACGCAGGGGCGCGGGACATCGTGAAGCACGTCCGCTTCGAGGCGTGGTTCGCCCGTTACCAGCAGGAGCTCGAGGGGGATGTCGAGGCCATGGCCACCTGCCTCGGGGAGGCGGTCGCCTGGCCCGAGGCCTCGACGTCGCTCGCGGAGCGCGGAGCGGCGCGCACGCGCGGCCTCTTTCTGCTCGAGACGCCCCCCGGCGCGCCGCGCGCGGGTGTGCTCGCCGGGTGGGCCGACGCGGGGACGGTGCGCTGGCGTGTTCGTCCCGGCGACCTCATGGGACGCGGCCTGGTCTTCGTGAAGGCCCTGCTGCGCGGCACGGAGGCGTCGCTCGGTCTGGAGCGCGGCCACTTCACGCTCGCCGACGCCGAGGGATGGAGAGCCGCGCTCGGCGACGCGTCGCGCCAGCTCGACGCCGGAGGGCGGGTGCTGCGCGTGGCGATCGAGGATCTCCACCTCGGCGATGCGCCGGCGCGGCCGGGGGAGCCCGCGGTGCTGGAGGTGTGGCGCTCACTCGCGGGAGGAGCGTTCCTCGCGCTCGGCGGCGTCGTCCGCGGCTGGGCGCTGCGGCCGATCGCGCAGGACGTTCGCGTCTCTCTTGGGTTCGGTCCGGCGATAGATTCGGGCGCCGTGCGGGACTTCGTGTCCGCCCGGGCCAGAAGCGCCCTGCACCGCGAGGTGCTCGCGCTGCTGTGCGAGCGGTCCTCGCCGCTCGATTTGTTCGAGGCCTGCGACGCGCTCGAGGCCGCCCGAGGCGACGGGGCCGTCGTCTTCGAGCCGGCCGTCGAGCGCGCCCTGTGGGACCTCGCGCCGCTCCTCACACTTGGTCGCGATGCGCGTGAGACGGAGGGGGTCCGCGAGCAGGTCCGCACCTTCGCGCTCCTCGACCCGACCCACGTTCGCGCCGCGCTGGAGACGAACCGATGAGCTCGCTGCCGGATCTCGCCGACCTCTCCGAGGTGCTCCCGTATCCGCTCGGCCTCAAGCTCCAGGCCGTGCGCGCGGGCGCGCGCTCCCGCTCCGACGGGGAGCCGGCCGCCGATCTCGCGTTCGCCGTGGCGGCGTTCGGGGGCCTTGTGCTGCGGCTGTGCGCCCTTGTGTCCGTCCACGCCTACGTGCGGGCCGGGGCCTCCGACAACGAGCTCAACCGCTTCCTCGTCGACAAGCTGCGCACCCCGGCCGACGGCACCTGGCGCGAGGTGACCACGCGCCTGCGCGAGCATGTCGCCGCCGATGCGCACGCCGCGCGCGTCCACCGCTGGTTCGACGCGTCGGCTGAGGTGGCCGAGCGCGGGTGGGAGACGCCCGCGCTGTGCGTGTCTCCCCGATTCCGAGCGCTCTTCGCCGACCCGCCGTCCGACCCGGCCGAGCGCAAGGCATGGGAGAAGGCGCGGAGGAGCGTGAAGGCCGTCCCGCGCTGCGCCACCGTGGACCGCGCGCTCGACGAGCTGGTGACGCTGCGCAATCGCCTCGTGCACGGTGAGCCGCCGAGCGAGGAGGCGCTGGATCAGGCGCTCCTGCGCGTCGAGGCAGTCGCGCGCGGCGCAGCAGAGGCGCTCAAGGGGGTCAGTCTCCAGGTGCGCGACGGCGCGCGCGCGTGGCGGGTCATGGGGCACGTGCCGCAGCCGCTGGACACGGTCCCGGAGGAGATGGCGGATCAGGTGCCGACGCTCGTCTTCGCGGACGGCACGGCGCCCCTTCCGCTGGCCCCGCTGCTCTGCTTCCGGCCGGGCGCCGAGAGCGACATCGTGGCCGTCGACGAGCTGTACTTCGTCAACGCCGCCGCGCTCGATCGCCTGCAGTACGTCGGGTTCCGCCAGGGCGCGCACGCCGACGGCAAGGAGCTGGGCACCTACGAGGCGTTCAGGGACTTCTGGCAGCGCATCCCCGTCACGCCGTCCCCGCGCGATCCCGCGATCACCTACGACGACCTGGCGTCCTACCACGCCCAATCCTTCGTCGGCCGCGGAGAGGTGCTCGAGGAGATCGCCGCCAACCTCGTCTCCGGCGAGGCGGAAGGGCGCTACCTCGAGCTCCGCGCGCTCGCCGGCATGGGAAAGAGCGCGATCCTCTCCATGCTCTACGCGCGCCAGCTCCCCGCCGTGAGCGGCGGGCCCGGCCGGGAGCCGCGCCGGATCGCCGGAGCGCCGGAGCTCGCGCCGCTGCCGGGCGCGTGGGCGTTCCACTTCTGCGCGCAGACCGAGGGCCGCGACTACGCGCTCGTCGCGCTCCGCTCGGTGATCGCACAGCTGTGCGATCAGGCGGGGCTCGATCGCGACGCGTGGCTGAGCAACGACCTCAAGGAGCTGAAGGAGCAGAGGTTTCCCGCGCTGCTGTCGGAGGTGGCGCGGCGCGCCGGCTCCGCCGTCGTCGTGCTCGACGCGCTCGACGAGAGCAACGGCTCGGACGAAGAGGCGCTCGCGGGCTGTCTCCCCGAGGTGCTACCCCCGGGCGTCACCGTCGTGATCAGCTGGCGCGTGGACGCACGGAACCGCGCGAGCCGGGTGGACCGCCAGCTCGCGCGTATCGCGGCGGAGCGCCGTCACCGCCTGACGACGGCGAACCCGCTCGGGGGCCTCGCGCGTGAGCACGTCGTGACCTTCCTGCGGCGCCTCGTCGCCTCGCTCGCGGAGTCCGCCGGCGCCGACGCGCCGGAGGTGACCGACGCCGTGTTGGAGGCCGTGTGGGCCGCCGCCACGACGGACACGGCGGCCGCGGATCCGTTCTTCCTCCGCTTCGTGTCCGACGGTGCCCGCGACGGGCGCGTCGATCTCGAGCGCGCGGAGACGGTGCCGTCGTCGCTCGAGGACGCCTTCGAGGGCCAGTGGCTGTCGTTGCCCACGTCGAACGGGTTCCTCGTCCAGCGCATGCTGCTGCTCCTCGCCATCCTGCGCGAGTACGGCGACGACGAGCTCCTAGCCGAGTTCATCTCCCGCGATCCGGAGTACAGCGCCACGGTGTCCGCGCAGGACATCGCGCTCGCGCGTCAGGGGCTCGGCAAGTTGCTCGTGTACGACGGCGAGCGCTACGGGCTCTTCCATGACCGCTTCAAGCGCTTCCTCGTCGGCGAGCAGAAGGACCCGATCGCCGAGGCGCTCGGAGAACTGTGAGCGGGCCCGAGCACGCGGGATCGCGCAGACGCGGGGCGTGTGTGCCGCGCCTCGACCCGGCGGCGACGCTGCGACTCCACGACGTCGTCAACGCCGCGACGCTCGCATGGACGCCGGACATGCCGGAAGGGCGGGTGCGCGCCTATGTGGAGAAGCACGGCGCCGCGCACCTCCTGTCCGCCGACCGCGTCGACGACGCGCGCGCGCGGTTGGCCGACCCTGCGTACATGGCGGCCTTCGCCGAGGCCTGGGACTCCGAGGTGCAGCCGCTCGCGGCGTGGCGGGTCGTCGGCGAGGCTGCGGTGGAGTCCGCGCTGCTGGATCGGTGCGCGGAGCGCGGAGCGCGGAGCGCGACCCGGACGCGCGCGGTCTGGCCACGGTCGCGGACTTCCTCGACGCAGCCGGGCGACCGGAGGCCGCGCTCGTACTCGCGGGTCGAGTGCTCACGGGAGCGGGGGAGCCGGAAGACCTCCTGCGTGCGCTCCTCCGGATCGCGGCCTTGGAGGAGCGTCTCGGGCGGGAGGGCGCGCGGCTCCGGGTAGAGGAGGCGCTTTGCGCGGCGGAGGACGCGCTCGGGCCCGATCACCCGATCACGCGTCTGGCGCTGACGCACGCCGTCCAGGCCGCGCTCCGCGACCACGATCTCGCGCGGGCGGAGGTTCTGGCGCTCCGGCGGTCACCCACCCCGTCGAGAGCCGAGCCCTGCGGGGGCCTCGCGCAAGGGATGAGTCGCCTGTAAGAACGCGGTCTCGCGCTGCCTGATGCGCTCAGCGGCCCTTAGGCCTGACGTGTAGCCACTTCGGGTCATTCCTCAGCTTCTCCGATCCCTTCCTGCGTTCGTAGGGCGAGCGCAGCGGACTCGACCAGACGGAGGCCGCGCGTCAATACGATCAGCCCGGGTGGGAGGGC
>CAJBVW010000260.1 GCA_903959175.1 uncultured Pseudomonadota bacterium | reverse complement strand
CGCAGGCGCGCAGCGCCGGCGCGGCTACGGCGCGCGCGAAAGCCGCGCGCGAAAGCCGCGCGCGAAAGCCCCGCGCGAAAGCCCCGCGCGAAAGCCCCGCGCGAAAGCCCCGCGCGAAAGCCCGCGCGAAAGCCGCGCGCGAAAGCCCCGCGGGCGGGGCCGGACGTCAGCGACGTCCGCAAGGCGAGGATAAGCGCCTACCCGGCGCTTCCGGACGTCAGGGACGTCCGCAAGGCGGGGATAAGCGCTTACCCGGCGCTTCCGGACGTCAGGGGCGTCCGCAAGGCGGGGATAAGCGCTTACCCGGCGCTTCCGGACGTCAGGGACGTCCGGAAGGCGTCGATAAGCCGCTACCCCAGCCTTCCGGACGTCCAGCCGCCAGAGCCCGACGATCACGCCGCGCCAGGGGGACCGGAGGGCGCGGCGGGCGCGGCACCGCCCTGCACACGTAGTTCCCCACGCCCGCCGCGGTCGGCCCGCACGCAGCGGGCCGACGGAGGCGCGCGCGCCGACCCCGGAGGGCACCCGCCCACCCGCGTCCGCGCGGGTGGGGGCGCCCGTCCCTACCCCGCCCCCCGATACCCCTCGATCAACGCCCGGTCGGACAACGTCGCCTCGCTGCGCCGCCCCAGGAACCACACGCCCGAGGCCGCGTCGGCGCCGCCGGGACGGGTGGCCAGCCACGGGTCGAGCCAGGGCAGGGCGAAGGTGAGCGCGGTGCCCTGCGCGCGCAGCAGGCGCTTGCTGGTGGGGCCGACGGCGAAGGCGGCGAGGAAGTACTGGACCGACCACGCCAGGGCCATGCCGGGGCCGCAACACACGCCCGCGGCGAGCTCGTCGAAGCGGCGGAAGAGGCGGCGGTGGCCGAGGGCGGTGTAGCGCGTGAAGTCGTGGGCGCCGCCGTGGACCTGCTGCATGAAGGGGGTCTCGGCGTAGACGAGGCCGCCGGGGACCAACACACGGTGCAGCTCGGCGACACACGCGGCGGGATCCAACACGTGTTCGAGCACGGCCTGGGCGACGACGGCGTGGAAGGTGCCGTCGGCGAAGGGCAGGCGGTGGGCGTCGCAGACGAGGCGGGTGGTGGGGCCGAAGCACACGTCGGTGACGAGGACGTCGAGGCCGGCGAGGGCCTCGATGCCGTCGCCGCCCAGGCCGCCGCCGATGACGAGGACGCGGGGGCGAGGCGCGAGGCCGCGGGCCTCCGTCGCGAGGCGGGCGTAGTTTGCCACGGCGGCGACGTTGCGGCTCGGGGGCGCGGTGAGCCGGGAGAGGAGGCGCCGGGCAGGGCCGCGGGTGGGGACGAAGCCGGCGCTGCGGCCGGCGAGCACGTCGGCGACGGTGTGGACGCTGGTGGCGGCGTCGAGGAGGACGGGCACGCCGTCGACCACGGGGTAGCGCGCGCCGCAGCCCGCGCCGCCGCCCTCCGTGCCCGCGCCGCCGTCACAGACGAGCGCCTCCCGGTCGGTCGTGAGTGCGCCCCCGCACGCCGGACAGCGCAGCCCGTCCACGGAGCTACAACACCATCGAGAGGAACAACCGGCGATCCGTGCGGGTCGATCCGTCGTTGCGGCGCGCCGGGACCTCCATGTAGACGCCGGTGTCCTCGAAGCCCATCTTCCGATACATCTCGTAGGATGTGTTGCGGACGGCGCTGGTGCGCAGGAGGACGTGGCGCCACCGGTGGCGGTCGATGAGCTGGAGCCGCAGGTCGATGATCTGGCGGCCGAGGCCGCGCACGCGCCAGTGCTCGAGGACGCCGAGCTCGGCGAAGTAGTAGGTGTCCTCGATGGGGAGGAGGCCGCGGATGTCGCGCGCGACGTCGGACTTGCCCTTCACCGGGTAGGCGATGCCGAAGCCGGCGACGACACCGCTGGGGCGCACCGCGAGGAGGGTGATGTTGTCGGCGACCTCGAGGGAGCGCCGGAGCACCGCCGCGGCCTCGTCCGGGAAGAACCGCTCGTCGTACGGCGGCTCGCTCCAGATGGCCTGGTAGGCGCCCACGAACGCCGCCATCCACGCCTCGGCGTCGGCGGGGGTCTCGAGGCGGATGATGCTGACCTGATCGTCGCGTTCGGCAACTACGTACATGGCCGCTCCATCATGCCGCAAAAACGGCGGTCGCTACAACGCGGGCCGCGAGCGTGCCCAGGCGGACACGCAGCGGGGCACCGCCCAATTCCTCATGACGAAGGGCCGCGCCGCCGGTGAGGCGCACGTCGGCATCCGCGGCGCGCAACGCCACGACCTCGACGTCGCGCGGCGAGAGGGCCATGCCGGTGCCGAGGGCCTTGAGCACGGCCTCCTTGACCGCCCAGGCCCGGGTGAGGGCCCTGTCGCTGCCCTCCGGGGCCGCCGCGAAGCGCGCCTGTTCGGCGGGCGTGAACCACTCCTCCGCGAAGGCGGGGTGGCGCGCTTCGACGGCCTCGAGATCGATGCCGGCGCGCGCGCCGCGCACCGCGAGGGCCACGGCCTCTCCGTCGACGTGGGAGATGGTCACGTGCACGTCGGCGACGCCCTCCACCCGGGGCTCGCCGGAGGCGGCACGCACGACGGTGAAGCGGGGGTGCCCGACGAGGGCCTCAACCGCGCGGCGGGCCGCGAGCTGCCCGGCGAGGCGGTCGTTCTGGCGCTTGGGGGTACCGCGCTCGGTCGACCACGCGACCTCGCCCGAGGGGAGCGTCAGGCGCGCCTCGGAGGAGGTCGCGAGGCTGGCGGAGGGCCAGCCTCCCTCGGGCTCGGGGAAGCGGTCGCCCGGGGGGAGCGGGCCGCGGTCGACCATCTTGAAGCCGCGCACGACGAGCACGCGGCCGTCGGGGCCGTCCACGTCGATGTCGTAGGCGCCGTCGCGCACGTGGACGACGATCTGGAGGACGTCGCCGTCGCCCACGCGGCGGAAGCGGCGCACGGCGTCGATGCTCGCGGGGAGCGCCATCACGCCGTCGATCGCCATGCGGTGGAGGCCGGCCGCCTGGAACGCGGCCTCGAGCACGAGGGGGTCGGTGTGGAGCCCCTCGGCGATCGACATGTGCTCGACGGCGCCGACGGCGAGGAGGCCCTGGACCGCCACGCCCTCGGCCTCGGTGAGCACCTGGAAGCGCGAGCCGTGGAAGAAGCGCCGGTAGATGTCGCGCTGCGTGAGCCGCTCGTCGGGGAAGAACCCCGACTTGAGCTCGGGCAGGAGCGGCATGTCCTCGAGCTGCACGAGGGCCTCGAAGTGCTCCGTGCGGATGGTCCGCCCGGCGCGCGTGGCCCGGCTCGACGAGAGGCGGCACCGGACGGCGCCCTCCCCTTCGGGCTCGGCGCGCACCTCGATCTCCACCGGCTCGTCGCGATGCAGCTTCAGCGGCGCGTGGAAGCGCACGTCCTCCACGCCGACGTACTTGCCGTGCGGGACCGCGGCGAGCGCGGCGGCGACCATCATCTCCACGCCGATGACGCCGGGGAGCACGGGCACGCCGTCGATGGCGTGGTCCACGATCCAGGGGTCGCTCTCGAGGGTGAGGGTGCGGCGGCCGATGGCGACGTCGCCGTCGAGCTCGACGGTATCGAGCAGCGGGTGGAGCGCAGGCAGCGCGAAGTCGCCGAGGCGGCCGGCCACGAGGACCTCGCCGGTGACGTTGGCGGCGACGAGGTCGTAGAGCAGGCGGGCTCCCGCGGCGGCCGGGAGCAGCTCGACACCGCGCCCGGTGAGGAGCGCCTCCATCCCGCCGCGCACGGCCATGCCGACCTCGCCCCAGGCCGTCCAGCAGACGTGCAGGGAGCGCGGGCGGCTGCGGCAGACGCGCGCCATCGCCTCGTTGGCGGCGGCGTAGTCGACCTGGCCGGGGTTGCCGAAGCGGCCGGCGATCGAGCCCATGGACACGAAGAACGTGGCCGGGGGCAGCGCGGCGGCGAGGGTGAGCCCGCCCTCCGCCTTGCCGGCGTAGACGCGGCGGAAGGCCGTCGTGTCCTTGTCGGCGATCATGCGCGACTCCTCGACGCCGGCGCCGTGGACGCAGAGGTCGATGCGGCCGTAGCGGGCGAGGGTGAGCTCGACAAGGTGCTGCACCTCGACCTCGTCGGCGAGATCGATGGCGTGGGTCTCGACCTCGGCGCCGAGGGCCACGAGCGCGGCGACGTTCACGCGGGCCTCCTCCGCGACGCGGAGGGGGCGCAGCCCGTCGTCGATGCGCTTCGGCGTGGCGCGGACGCCCTCGCCTTCGAGGCGGGCGCGGATAGCGGCCTTGGCCTCGTTCTCGTCGAGCGGCTCGTCGCCGGGCGCGGTGCGGCCGACGAGGATGAGGGTGCACGGGCCCTGGCGCGCGATGGTGTTCGCGACCTTGGCGGTGACGCCGCGGGTGCCGCCGGTGAGCAGCACGATGGGCATGGCGACGGCGAGGCGGCCGTGCGGCGGGAGCGGATCCGTCGCGAGCGCGCCGACCTGGCGGACGCCCACGTCGATGACGATCTCGACGGCGTGGTCGGCCTGACCGAGCTCCTCCAGCAGCGCCGCGGCGGCCTGGAAGACGTCGAGGCGCGGCGAGAGGTCGACCACGCGGGCGCGGCAGCCGGCCCACTCGCGGCCGAGGGCCTTGGTGAGGCCGGCGCGGGCCCCGGCGTCGCGGGCGGCGCGCAGGGTGTGCGTCGGAGAGACGGCGCAGATCCACTGCGTCGGCACATGCGAGCTCAGGCCCTTGGCCTCGTTGAAGAGGTCGAGGACGGGCACGCCCACGTCGATGACGGCGTCCGGAGCGCCGGAGAGTAGGCCGCCGGCCTCGAGGATGGCGCCGGTGAGGGCGTCGGCGAGGGGGCCCGTCCCGAGCACGCGTACGACACGGCCGCGCACGGAGACCGCGCTGGTGGCGGCGCGGTCGACGTAGACGGGGCGGCGCACGCGGAAGGAGGCGGGGAGGGCCTCGTCCACGTCGGGGAGGGTCGGGGCGGCGGGCTCGGCCTCGGGTTCGGCGGCGGGGGCCTCGTCGGCCGCGTCGGCCGCGTCGGCGTGGGCGTGGGCGTCGGCCCGCGATGTATCCGCCGACGTATCAGCCGACGTATCAGCCGACGTATCAGCCGATGTATCCGCCGATGTATCCGCCGATGTATCAGCCGATGTGTCGGTCGATGTGTCGGTCGATGTATCGGTCGATGTATCGGCCGACGTGTCGGCCGCGACCGGCGCGGCGTCGGCGGGGGCGCCGCCCGTGGTGGCGGCCTGCCGCGTGAGCCAACCGGCGAGGCCGTTGAGCGTCGGGTAGTCGGCGAGGCGGAAGGAGTCGTCACGGCCGAGGCCGTACTTCGTCCGCATCTCGCCGAAGATCTCGGCCTGCTTCACGGTGTCGATGCCGAGGTCGGCCTCGAGCTCGTAGGCGGGGTCGAGCTCGCTGGTCTCGTAGCCGGTCTTCGCTGCGACCACCTCGAGGAGCGCGGCGAGCACCTCCTCCTCGGTGGGCGCGGGGCCGGAGCCGGCGGCGGCGACCGGGGCGACGGCCACCGGGGTGGGCGCGGCGACCGGGGCGGGAGCGGCGACCGGGATGGGCGCGGCGACGGGGGTGGCGACCGGGGTGGGCGCGGCGACCGG
>CAJBVW010000259.1 GCA_903959175.1 uncultured Pseudomonadota bacterium | reverse complement strand
CGACCCCTGGGGCGTCGGCACCCCCGCCGACCCCTGGGGCGCCGCCACCCCGACCGCCCCGACCGCCGCGCCCCCCGTCACCGTCGTCCCCGTCGCCCCCACGGCCGCGGCCCCGGTCGCCGCCCCTGTCGCCGTCCCCGTCGTCGCCGCCTCCACCTGGGCGCCGCCCCCCTCCGCCGCCCGCGAGACCCGCGAGACGTGGAACACCGCCGGACAGTTGGTTCGCCGCCTCACGTTCGACCAAGGCATGCTCCAGTCGGAGACGACGTTCGCCTACGACCCCTCCGGCAAGGTCGCCGAGGAGCGCACCGCCGGCACCGGCGGCGCCGTCGTCCAATCGTGGGTGTACAACGCCGACGGCACCACCGCCAGCCACGCCATCGCGGCGGACGGCGCGGCCCAGCTCCGCGAGTCCTTCACCTACACCAACGGCAAGGTCGCCACCCGCGCCGTCACCACGCCCGACGGCACCTCGGTCACGACCACCACCTACGGCCCCACGGGGGACGCCATCCTCGTCGAGACCGTCGGCGCCGGCGGCACCGTCCTCGCCCGCACCGTGTCCGACCGCGAGGCCGCGCCCCCCGAGCGCGTGAAGCTCTCCGTCGGCATCAACGGCGGCGTCGCCACCAGCTCCGACGTGCAGTCCACCGCTGTCACCGCCGGCTTCCTCATCAGCCGCAAGCCGAGCGTCGACCAATACGCCTACGACCCCGTCGAGTTCGCCGCCTACGGCAGCTACAACCGGGCGACCTCCTTCGGCGAGCTCACCAACGACCAACTCAAGGCCGGCATCGGCTTCGACTACAACAACCTCGTCGGCCCGCTCACCGCCTTCCTCTTCACCAACGTCGAGCGCAACCCCGTCGCCAACCTCGACGTCGACCTGTTGGTCGCCCCCATCGGCGTGAAGTACGACTTCATCCCCGAGGGAGTCTTCACCTTCGACGCCAGCTTCGCCCCCGTCTGGAACTTCCGCTCCATCGCCCTCGGCGCCGGCGGCGAGTGCGACGGCCTGGTCCTCTCGGAGGACGGCCACTGCACCTTCTCCAAGATCCGCGGCTCCCTCCGCCTCCGCGCCGCGCTCAACCTCGGCCCCGTCGCCCTGAAGAACGTGGTCGAGTTCCTCCCCACGCTCAACCCCACCGGCGACTTCGGCGCCGCCCTCGCCGACGAGTCCGTGTTCCGCAACACCGCGACCCTCACCGTCAAGCTCACCGACGCGCTGAGCCTCTCCGAGTCCATCCTCTTCGTGCGCGACCCGCTCCTCGCCGCCCAGGTCGACTGCTCCGCCGGCGCCCCCGACAACCTGCTGTGCGACGGCCTCAGCCTCCAGACCGGCACCACGCTCGCCCTGTCCTACGCCTTCTAAGCGGACACTCGACTACTTGACCACCAGCCGCGACCCCGTGACCGTGACGTCGAAGCCGAGGTCGCTCGAGTCGATGGTCGCTTGGTGCAACTCGACCGCGAGGGTGTTGGTCCCCGCCACGAGGGCCGTGACGTCGATGTCGAACTCGCCATAGGCGGTCTCGCTGGCCGCGCTCGCGCTGGCGAACGTGGCGTCGGTCAGGGCGCCGTCGGGGAGGTTGTCGCGCGCGACCTCGACCCCGTTCAGGTACACCACCGCGCCGTCGTCGCGCAGCAGGCCCAGCGTGACCGAGGCGAGCTCGGTGTCCGCGACGTCGAACGTGCCACGGAACCAGGTGGTGACGTACTTGTTGTAGTAGTCCGCGCCGTAGCTGACGGTCGTGACGATGTGCGTGTCACCGTAGCCGAGCGGGCCGGCGCCGCTGGCCCAGGCGGTGTCGTCGAAGGTCGCCTGCTCCCACCCCGCGCCGGGGCTCGCGCCCGAGTCCCAGTACTTCCAGGTGCTCCCGGCGGCGAGCAGCGGCACGTCCTCGTAGACGGGCTCGACGTTGGTCTCGCCGGGGGTGCCGCGGAAGTCGAAGCTGAGGCAGCCCTCACCGGTGCAGCAGTCGGGCACGCGCGCGACGGAGAAGTCGGCCGCGACCACCCCGTAGGTGACGAGGCTCCCGCGGCCGTCCGGCGCGTAGAGCCCGACCTCGCCGCCGTCGGACGCCAGCCGGAAGGCAAGGTGGGACGAACCGTTCTCGGGGATGCCGTCCGCCCACAACACCTGGAAGCCGCCCGGCTCGATCACGAGCGCCCCCGTGAGCACATGCTTCTCGGGCTCCTCGCGGAAGTCGGTGAGGGTCCAACCGTCGAGGAGGACGGTGGTGTCACCCGGGTTGTGGAGCTCGATCCAGTCCGGGTACGCGAGG
>CAJBVW010000258.1 GCA_903959175.1 uncultured Pseudomonadota bacterium | reverse complement strand
GGCCTCGCCCGCCGCGTCCCGCTCCGAGAGCCGCGGCCGCCCGTCGAACGGCCATGCGATGCCGACGGTTGCGTCGTTCCAGGCGAGGACGCGCTCCTCCGCGGGGACGTAGGCGGCGTCGACCTTGTAGGCGATCACGGAGCGCTCGGAGAGGGTGAGGAATCCGTGCGCGAAGCCCGCCGGGATCCAGAGGGCCTCGGCGCGGGCCTCCGAGAGCGCGACGCCCACCCACGCGCCGAAGGTGGCGGAGCCGGGGCGGAGGTCCACGGCGACGTCGTAGACCTCGCCCACCACGACCCGCACGAGCTTGCCCTGGCCCGTCGGGAGCTGGAGGTGCATGCCGCGGAGGACGCCGCGGGCCGAGATGGACTCGTTGTCCTGGACAAACGCCGTGGAGATGCCGGCGGCGGCGAGGGCGCGGGGGCTCCAGGTCTCGGTGAAGCTGCCGCGGTCGTCCGCGCGACGCACGAGGGAGAGGCGGCGCACGTCCGGCAGCGCGAGGGGCGCGACGATCATCGGCGGATCCTAACCCCCGCCGCGGCCGGGCTCCCCCCCGGGGACGTAGAGCCGGGCGAGGCGATCGGGGTCCTGGACGCTCTGCGCGACCATCCACGCGCGCGCGCCGGAGGGGTCGTCGTCGCGGGTGGCCCAGGCGTCCGACACGAGGCGCGCCGACATGGCGAGCAGGCGCATGTCCGCCTTGTCGAGCTGGTCGGCCGCGCGCGCGAGGAGCGAGGCGGCGTCGGCCTTCCCGTGGAGGTTGGCGGTCGCGGCGTCGAGGAGGGCGGCGATGGCGGTGGCCCACGGCACGGACTCGGCGAGGAGCGTGTTGCGCTCGCGCTCGGCCTCGGCGAACAGGGCGGCGCGGCGCGGGTCGGTCGCGGGGAGCGCCGCGCAGGTGGCGAGGGCGCACCGCCCGCGGAGATAGGCGCACTCGACGCGCGTGACCTGGACCCGCAGAAGCATCGTCCTGACCACCTTCGGCCAGGTGGAGGCGACGCGGTTCCAGGCGTCCCCCGGGCGATCTTCGTAGAGGTCGAGCTCCGCGCGCGTGAGCATGTGCACGACGTGCTGGAACTGGAAGCCCGCGCCGGAGACCTGCTCGAGGAGGGCGTCGAGCTCTTCGGCCGCGCCCTCGGGGGCGTCGTCGCAGAGCTGTACGAGGTGGAGCGTGCGGAGGCGGACGTGCGCGCTGATCCGGCCGTCGCCGCGCTCCTCGGCGTCGCGCACGACGGCGCGCGTGAAGGGCACGATCGCCGCGAGGTCGCCGAGGCAGGTCAGGACGCGCACGTAGAAGCGGTTGAGGGTGTCGCGCTCCCAGGTGGCGCCGGCGCAGCGGGTGCGCAGCTCGTCGTCGGCGCGCTCCATGAGGACGCGCGCCTCCGCGAATTGTCCTTCGAGGAAGGCGGCGATGCCGCGGTTGAGCGTGGAGGCGGCGGTGACGCGCGGATCGTCGACCTCGGCGGCGAGGGCGAGCGACTCGCGCGTGAGGGCGTGGGTGCGCGCCTGGGCGCGGCTGCCCCCGACGGCGGTGTGGAGGAGCTCCATCGACACGACGCGGGCCACGCGGAGGGGCTCGCCGGCGCGGAGGGCGAGCATCATGCCGCGCGCGTGGGCGTCGGCGGAGCGGAGCGGGTCGAAGGTCCCGAGGCCGACGGAGGCGCACCAGAGGGTGTCGATCCGGGCGAGCAGCGCGAGGTCGATCGTGGCGGCGGCCCGCCGGGTGAAGGCGCGCCCGCGCAGCCGGAGCCACGCCCGGCGCCAGAGGACCGAGACGAGCGCGCGCCACGGGCTCACCGCGAGGGGCTGGCCGATGCGCTCGAGGGCGTCCTTGAGCACGCCCACGCCCTCGTCGAAGCGGCCCTGGAGGAGGAGGTTCAACGCCGCCTCCCCACGGAGCTGCTGCGCGAGATCGAGCGGCGCGAGCGGCGCGGCGGCGAGCTGGACGCGGGCG
>CAJBVW010000257.1 GCA_903959175.1 uncultured Pseudomonadota bacterium | reverse complement strand
GAGATCAGCCGCGGATCGGCCGCGAAGGCAGAGGGCGACGCGTAGGGCGACTCGCCGGGCCCGACGGGGTGCCACGGGAGCACCTGCCAGGTGTCGAGCCCCGCCTGGGACATCCACTCCAAAAATGCATCCGCGTACGGGCCGATCTCACCGATCGGACCCGGCCCGGGGAGGCTGGAGGGATGCAGGAGGACCCCAGCGTGACGACGGCGCTCGCCCACGTCGCCGGATTAGCGACGGAGCCGGCCGCCGGCGCGACGCTTGGTGAGCTCACCGCGGGCGCGCATGCGCTGCTTGGTGTGCTTGGCCTTGAGCTTCGCGCGGTGGCGAGAGGACTTGTTCCGATTCTTCTTCGGGGCGGTCTTGGACATGCTCTGAACTCCGGCCGGCCGGCTATCCCGCCCGCCCCTGGCTGTCACGTCGCGCGTTTTTTAGCGACGCGCCTGGGGAGACCGACCGAGACGCTCGTACACGCGCGCACGCTGGCGCAGCTTGTAGGCGTCGTGGCGACTTTCCCCCTCCTCGTTCCGGGCCTCGCTCTCGGCGTCCACCACCTGGAATTCAACCATCACCGGCACGACCTCGCCGAGGAGCGCGCGGTGCGTCGGGGGCTGAACGCCCGGGATCTCGTAGACGGGAACGGGGAGGTCGACGATGAAGTTGACCACCCGGTAGACCGAGCCTGAGTCCGGGTTGACCGGGGTGGGGGCAGGGTGGAGGATGCCGCGGAGCTCCGGGAGGTCCGACGCGCTGTCGAGCTCCGCCTCGGTCAGGAGGCTGTTCACGCTCTCGCCGGGGATGACGGAGGGGAACGGGACCAGGTTGCGGAACAACCACGCGAGCGCGGGCACGATCTCCTCCCGCGTCTCGGTGACGACGCGGAAGCGAAGCTTGTCGAACACGGTGGCCGCGGTGGACTCGCGCTTGGCGAGCAGCTTCGTGATGACGCTCGGGCGGGTCTTGCGGTTGCCGTAGAAGGCGCGGAGCGGGAAGTTCGCCCGCATGCGCTCGGCGGCGTCGAGCACCTTCTCGTTCGCGAGGTTGATGAGGTCGATCTCCCGGAAGGCGCACTGGGAGCGGAGCTCCTGCATCTCCAGGTGGTTGATGACGTGCATCAGCTTGAGGACCGCGCAGTACTGAATGCGGTCGCGGCTGAAGCGGTCGCGCATGGAGGCGCGCAGGAACGCGTCGCGCACGTCTCTCGGGCGGCGGACCTCGTGGCGGAACGTGAGGCCGACGTGCTCTTCGAGGTAGTTGACCGCCTGATTGTAGACGTACTGGAGCCGCTCGCGGGCCCAGCCGTTCTGGCTCACGTCGCACATCCACAGGCGGAGGAACGCGTTCACGTCGTCGTAGGTGCGGAACGACAGGCCGGTCCAGTCGACCACGGAGCCGCCGGTCAGGGCGAGCAGAATGGCGTCCTTGTCCAGCGCGGTGAGCCGGAGCGGCTCGCGCGTGGGCGGGGGCGTCTCGTCGATCTCGATGATGTCCGGGCGCATACCTCCCCCTAACCCCGTGCCGGCGAGGCGGTTCTCCGTTAGAGGCGCGCCCCATGAACCGCATCGGCATCGCTCAGGTTCTCCGGAACGCCTTCGGCGTCCTGTTCGCCAACTTCGGCATCGCGCTGTTCATCGCGGTGGTCCTCGGCGGCGTCGGCTGGGCGGTCGCGGAGCAGGTCGGCAGCTACGCCCTGGCTACCTGGCCGCCGAGCACGCCCCAGCAGGGGATGGTCATCAGCCAGGTCGCGCAGACCGTTTGGCTCACCATCTGGGGCTGCCTCGCCGGCTCCTGGGCCGCACCGGCCTCGCTGTACCTCTGGGTCCAGCACGAGAAGAAGCGGCCCACCAGCTTCTACGAGGCCGTCAACTTCGGCCTCAACCGCTTCTCCCGCGTCCTGCCCGCCCACTCCCGCGCCCTGTTCATCGTGCAGCTCGGCGTGATCGTGATCGTGCCGGGCATCCTCTTCGGCCTCCAGTACGCCTTCGTGGACGCCATCGCGACGCTCGACACCGCCGAGAAGGACCCCCTCGCCCGGTCGCGCAAGCTCACCGCCGGTCGCCGCGGCACGCTCTTCCGCACCTTCGCGGTGTTCCTCCTCTGGTGGCTGCCGGTCCAGGCGGGCGGCTTCTTCTACATCCAGGAGTTCGGCACGCTCGCCCTCGCCGCCGCCGGCGTGATCGACGCGCTCGTGCTCATCGTCATCGACCTCTGCATGGTCCAGTTCTACCTCGATCTGTTCCGCAAGCCGGCTGCCGCGCCGCAGCCGGTCCTGCAGCCCATCTGACGTGGCCTGGCTCGCCGACGTTCCCCGCCTCGTAGGGCGCCCGCTGGGTGGGCTGGTGGGCGGGGCCGGGCCCTTCGCGCTCGCCCAGCTGCGCAGCGCGTGGATCGTCGTGCCGACCCGCGAAGACGCCGACCACTGGGTCCGCGCCCTCCGCTACTTCGGCGCCCCCGCGCTCCTCCACCCCGCGGACGACGGACGCCCCTGGGACGGCCTCTCGCCGCACCCCGACCTCCCCCGCCAGCGCCTCGTCGCGCAGGCCGCCGGCGCGTCCGCCCTGGTGGTCGCGCCCGCCAAGTCCCTCCTGCTGCGCCGCCCGCTCCCGCTCGATGTCCGAGAGCTGAAGGTGGGCGAAGAGTACGACCGCGCCGCGCTCCTCGGGTGGCTCGGCGCCCGCGGCTACCTCGCCACCCAACGGGTCGAGGAGGCCGGCTGCTGGTCGGTGCGCGGTGGGATCACCGACATCTGGCCCACCGGAGCGGCCGCACCCGTGCGGATCGAGTGGTTCGACGAGGAGATCGCCTCCATCCGCAGCTTCGACCCCGCCACCCAGCGCGGCACCACGAAGCGCGAGAGCGTCCGCGTCCTGCCTGCCCGCGAGGCCACACTCGACGCCGCCACCGCCGAGCGCGCCGCCGCGTACATCCACGCGCTCGCGAAGGAGCGGGACATCCCGCCCACCGAGCGCCGCCGGGTCCTCCAGGACCTCCGCAACGGCGTCTGGTTCCCCGGGGCCGAGGACTACCTACCGGCGCTGATGGACCTCGCGCCGGTCGCCCCCGCCGCCCCGCTCTACGTCGTCGAGCCCGACCTCGTGCACGCCGAGCTCCGCCGCTTCGAGGAGCAGGTGCGCGCCCGGTTCGACGCGATGGACCCCGAGGATCGCCCCCTCGTCCGCCCCTTCGACCGCTACCTCCCCGCCGACGAGGCTCCCCTCGCCGGCGCCATCCCCGTCACCTCCCTGGTGATGGACGGCGCCATCGGCTTCGAGACCCGCGTCACGACCACCCTGAAGGTCGGCGCGGGAGACCTCGCGCCCGTCGCGAAGCAGCTCCGCACCTGGGTCAAGCAGGGCCGCGCCGTCACCGTCGTCGCCGAGAGCGCCCCCCGGGCCGAGCGCCTACGGGCCCTGTTCGAGCCCCACGAGATGAAGTTCGCCTCCGGGCGGGCGAAGCCGGGAGAGCTCCGCCTGGACGTGGGCGACCTCCCCGCCGGGTTCGCCTCGGAGGAGGCCGTCTACGTCACGGCGGACGAGATCTTCGTCGAGCACGCCGAGCGCCGGGAGCCGAGCCGCGCGGGCGCCGCCGACTTCCGCAGGGCCGCCGTCGCGAGCTTCGCCGGGGTGCGCCCGGGAGACCTCGTCGTCCACGATCGGCACGGCATCGGGCAGTACGCCGGCCTCGCGCGGCTCCCGCTCGGCCAGGTCGCGGGCGACTTCGTCGTCGTCTCCTACCGCGACGGCGAGAAGCTGTACGTGCCGGTCCACCGCCTCGATCTGCTGACGCCCTACCGGGCGGTCGGCGAGGGCGCGGCGCCGAAGCTCGACCGGCTCGGCGGCGTCACCTGGGACGCCCGGCGCGCGAAGGTCAAGGACGCCGTCCTCAAGATGGCGCACGACCTGTTGCGCCTCTACGCCCGCCGCAAGATCGTTCGCGCGCAGGCCTTCCACGGCGCGGACGCCCTGTACCAGCAGTTCGAGGAGACCTTCCCCTTCGTCGAGACCCCCGACCAGGAGCGCGCCATCGGCGATGTCCTGGACGACCTCGGGCGCGAGGAGCCCATGGACCGCCTGCTCGTGGGCGACGTGGGCTTCGGGAAGACCGAGGTCGCGATGCGCGCGTGCTTCCGCGTGGTGGAAGGCGGCGCCCAGGCCGTGATGTTGTGCCCGACCACGATCCTCGCGTTCCAGCATGGCGAGTCCTTCCGACGCCGCCTCGACGGCTTCCCCATCCGGGTGGAGGTGCTCTCGCGCTTCCAGAGCGGCGCCGACACCCGCCGTATCCAGGCCGATCTCGAGGCCGGGAGCGTCGACATCCTCATCGCGACCACCCGCGCGCTCGGCCGTGGCGTCCGCTTCAAGAACCTGGGCCTCGTCGTGGTGGACGAGGAGCACCGCTTCGGCGTCGCGCAGAAGGAGGCACTGAAGAAGCTCGCCACCGGCGCCCACACGCTCGCGATGTCGGCCACGCCCATCCCGCGCACGCTCCAGATGGCGCTCTCCGGCGTGCGCGCGCTCTCGGTCATGGCCACGCCGCCGGGCGGGCGCCACCCGATCCGGACGGAGATCGTCCGCTTCTCCGCCGACCGCGTCCGCGAGGACATCCTCCACGAGCTCCGGCGCGGGGGGCAGGTCTACTTCGTGCACAACCGCGTCGAGGACATCGAGGCCATCGCCCAGTGGGTGCGCGAGGTGGTCCCCGAGGCGACCGTCGGCGTGGGCCACGGGCAGATGTCGGACGACGCGCTCGAGCGCGTACTCGTCGGCTTCGTCCGGCGCGAGTTCGACGTCTTCGTCTGCACCACCATCATCGAGAGCGGCGTCGACCTCCCGAACGTGAACACGATGATCGTCGACAACGCCGACACCCTCGGCCTCGCGCAGCTCTACCAGCTCCGCGGCCGCATCGGGCGCGGCACGGCGCGCGCGATCTGCTCGCTGCTCGTCCGCGGCTCGGGGGACCTCCGGCGCGAGGCCATCGCGCGGCTGCGCGTGCTGCAGGAGAACACCGAGCTCGGCAGCGGCTTCGCCCTGGCGTCCTCCGACCTCGAGCTGCGCGGCGGGGGCGAGCTCCTCGGCGACAAGCAGCACGGCCAGATCGCCGCCATCGGCTTCGACGCCTACCTCGAGCTCCTCGAGGACGCCGTCCAGGAGGCCCGCGGCGAGGCCTCGCGCCGGCAGCTCGAGCCGGAGATCGAGATCGCCGCGCCCGCCTGGTTGCCGGACGACTACGTGCCGGACCTCCCCGAGCGCCTCGAGACCTACCAGAAGCTCGCCCGGGCCCGCACGCGCGACGAGGCCCGGAACATCGTCGAGCGGCTGGAGCACCTCTACGGCCCGCCGCCCCCCGAGGTCCTCAACCTCGGCTGGCTCTCCGAGAGCCGCGTACGCTGCCGCGAGCTCGGCATCGAGAACGTCGCCTTCCTGAAGGTGCGCGTCCTCGTCCGCCTCCACGCCCCGACCAACGTGCACCCGCGCACGGTCGACCGCCTCCTGACGAAGGAGCCTGCGCGCTTCCGGCGCGTGTCGGAGCGCGAGCTGGAGATCCGCTTCACCCCCGAGGAAGGCGCGCACCCCTTCCGCGTGCTCGAGTGGATCCTCCAGAGACTGGCGGAGCGCCCGGACGGTGAGTCCGACCCGAAGGCCCGCCGCCGCTGACGGCCCACCGCTACGGCGTCAGGACCGAGCCCGCGAAGATGGTGGTCGAGGCGTCGACCTCGCAGCTCCGCTCCTGGTCCGCCGCCAGCTCCTGGATCGCGGAGAGGAGCGCCGGGATCGAGAGGTTCATCCGTACGCGCGCGCTGCCGACGCGCTCGCCGCGCTCGACGACGACCACGGGCACCTCTCCGTCGAGGAGCCCGGTGGTGGTGTCGATCGGGGGCAGACGGTCGAGGAGCAGGTAGGTGCCGAGCTCCCCGAGGATCACGTTGCGCGTGCGGGCCCCCGGGCGGACGATGAGGTTGGTCGGCGCGAGGGCGCCGCCCGTGACGTGGCCGGTCGGGCGGAGGCCCTCGGCGCGGGCGGTCTCGGGATCGTGGTAGAGGCCGTGGACGACGCCCTCCTTGAGGAGGGTCACGGGGATGGGCGGCACGCCGCGATCGTCGAAGGCGCGGGTGTAGAGGCCGCCGAAGAGGCCGGGGTCGTCCGTGACGTGGAGGACGGGGTTGGCGAGCCGCTTTCCGAGGAACGCGGACAGGAAGCCGCCGCCGCGCACCGCGGTCGCGGAGAACGCCGTCGCGAACAGGCGGATGAGGTCGGCCATGACGCGGGGCTCGACCGCGAGCGGGGGACGCCCGGCCGGGACGGCGGCAGAGCGGCCGAGGGGCTCCATGCGGCGCCGGAGCTCGGGGCCGAACGGGAGGCTCGCCACGTCGGAGAAGTGGCGCGACGCGATGCGGTGCCGCGCCGTCACGTCCCCAGCGGCGACCTCCGCGGCGACCTCGTAGGCGGTGGCCGCCTCGGTCGCCTCGACGCCGCGGGTGCTCATCCACGCCCGCTCCTCGCGCCATTGGCGGTAACGGAGCGAGCGCGCCCTGAGCCCGCCCTGCGCGAAGGCCTTCTCCGCGAAGGCGAGGATCTCGACGCGATCTTCCTCGGCGATCTGGGGGTGCCGATGGTCGTCGATGCCGAGCGCGCCCGTGCGGATGGCCATGCGCTCGGCCGGGCCCGCGAGCGGATCCGGTGGCGCCTTCTCCGCGGCGGCCAACGCCTGACTCACGGCGTCGCTCGCGAGGGGCGCGCTGCCGACGCCCGCGGCGCCGCCGTCACGCCACACGCGGACCACCCAGCTCACCTCTTCCCGCTGGACCGGCGCCTGACGCGCGCCGGCCTGCTCCAAGGAGACGCGGCGGACCCGAAGGACCTCCGCGGCGCGGGCGCCCCCGTCCCGCCCGTGCTCCAACACCGCCACCAACCGTGCGCGATCGTCCACGAGCGCCTCCCCGCTCCCGGGCTATCCGGCCGCGGCGGGCCTGGATAGGCTCGCCCATGCCGCTCCTCCTCCTGCTCGCCTGTGCGTCCGCCCCGGCGAGCCCCGACGTCCCCGCGGTCCCCGCTCCCGCGGCCGTCACGCAGGGCTCCGCCGCGACCGCGCCTCCACCCGCGGCCCGCCCCGCCCCGGCCCGCCTCGTCGCCGTCGGAGACCTCCACGGCGATCCGGCCTCGGCGCTCGCGGCCTTCCGTCTCGGCGGGCTCGTGGACGAAGCGGGCGCCTGGATCGGCGGCGCGACCTGGCTCGTGCAGACCGGCGACATCACCGATCGCGGGCCGGACTCCCGCGGGGTCATCCGCCTGCTTCAGCGCCTTCAGCGCGAGGCGCGCGCCGCGGGCGGCGAGGTCGTGCCCCTCCTCGGGAACCACGAAGTGATGAACCTCACGGGCGACTGGCGCTACGTGAGCCCGGAAGACCTCGCCTCGTACGGTGGCGAGCCCGCGCGCAAGGCCGCCTTCGCGTTCGGCGGTGAGGAGGGCGCCTGGCTCCTCCAGCAGGACGCCGTCGCGCAGATCGGCGGCACCGTGTTCGCGCACGGCGGCGTGGACGCGCGCTGGGCGAAGGTGGGCGTCCGCGGGCTGAACGCCACGATCCGCGCGGCGATCCTCGGGCAGGGCCCGCCGGAGGTCATCGGCTCGGACGGCCCGCTCTGGAACCGCGCCTACCTCCTCTCGGACCCCGTCTCCGCCTGCGCCGAGCTCGGTCGCGCCCTGACCGAGCTCGGGGCAACCCGCATGGTGGTCGGGCACACGACCCAGGAAAGCGGCTGGATCGCCGAGCGCTGCGGCGGGCAACTATGGGGGATCGACACCGGTATCTCCGCGCACTACGGCGGTCATGTCGCCGCCCTCGAGATCCGGGGCGACGCGGTCACGCCGCTCCACCCCTCCGCAAACTGACGTTCGAGTCGTTATCGGCTTTCCCCTGTTCGCGGACAAGGCCTTGAAATAAGCTGCGGCCCCTCTCGCGCTGGCCAGCGGCCCGCGTGATGCGCCACCGTTCCATCGATCCTCCCTCCCCGAGATCCACAGATGCCGAACCATCCGCAACGTGAAGCGATCGTCTCCCGCGTGAACGCAGCGGTGCGCGCCCTCCGCGCCACCCTGCCCCCCGAGGAGGCCGAGCGCTTCGCGGTGTTCGCGTCGGCGACCATCGGGCTGGCGCGGACGGCCAGCTTCGCCGAGCTCCAACCGGAGCAGGCGGCCGCGGTGCTCCTCGACACCTGGCGTTTCTTCTCCACGGTCGAGAACGACGGCCCGAACGTGCGCGTGACCGCAGCGGACGGCGGCGTGCGCGTGATGTCCGCGATGGTCGATCAGCCCTTCCTCGTCGACACGATCCGCTTCGCCCTCCGCGACCTCGGCGCACAGCACGTCGCCGGCTTCAACGTCGTCATCCGCGTGAACCGCGGCACGGGCGGCGTGTCCGTCGCGACCGACGGCGAGGGCCGCACCGAGTCCCTCATCTCCTTCGACGCCTCCGGGGTGGACGCCGCCGCCGCCGCGGCCATCGAGGCCGAGCTCACCCAGCGCCTCACGATCGCCCGGGCGATGGTGGCCGACTTCGACGCGATGTGTCGCCGTGTCGAGGCCGCCGCCGAGGCCGCCTTCGACGTGAGCGGCGAGGACGGCATCGAGACCGCCGAGCTCCTCCGCTGGCTCCTCTCCGACAACTTCGTGTTCATGGGCGTGTCCGGCGGCGAAGGCGACGGTGGCCGCCTCGGCGCCGATCGCCTCCCGCCCTCGGCGCTGTGGCCCGCCGCCGCGCTCGTCGCGGGCGACGGCCTCGTCCAGATCCACAAGGGCTCGGTGGACGCCCCCGTGCACCGCCACGGCCGAGTCGACGAGATCCGCGTCCACCTCCCCACCGGCCCGGTCGTCATCCGCGGCGTGTTCACGCACCGCGCGCTCACCCAGCCCTGCCGCCACCTCCCCATCCTGCGCCGCGTGCTCGCCGCCGTCCTCGCGGACACCCGCCAGCGCCCGAACTCCTACCGCTACCGCGGCCTCGCCAACATCTTCGACTCGCTCCCCACCGAGTGGCTCTTCTCCGCCTCCCCGGACCAGATCCGTGACGTGCTCGACCGCGTCTTCGACGCCGAGCAGGACCAGGTCGCCCGGGTGCACGTCACCCAGCGCGACCAGGGGCAGAGCACCTTCACGCTCTTCGCCCTCCCCGAGCGCCGCTACTCCGAGTCCGTTCGCACCCGCACCCTCGCGTTCCTCGGGCAGCTCACCGGCGCCAGCTACAGCGACAGCGGCCTCTTCGCCGGCCGCTTCGAGACGGTGCTCCTCCAGGTCTACCAGACCGGCACCCGCACCCTCGCCCAGGCCGACCTCGACCGCCTCCAGGCCTACATCAGCGACCTCACGACCCCCTGGGCCGAGCGCGTCGCGGATGCCGTGGCCGCCCGCTTCAGCGAGGAAGCCCCCTCCCTCCTGGCCCGCTACGCGAACGCCTTCCCCGCCGACTACGCCGAGCGCGCCAGCGCGGCCCAGTCCGTGGCCGACATCGCGCACCTCGAGGAGGTCCGCCGCACCGGCCGCGTCGCCGCCGGCATCTCGACCGAGGGGGACGACATCCTCCTCCGCGTCTACGAGATGCACGACATCCTGCTGACTGATCTCCTGCCCGTCATCGACAACTTCGGGCTCGTCATCAGCGATCAGCTCGCGACGCCGGTGAACCCCAAGGGCCTCACCAACCAGCACATCGACACCTTCCGCGTCGCGTCCGTGCCCGGCATCACGCGGGACGAGCTCCTCGCCCGCGCCGACCGCCTCGTCGCCGGCCTCGAGGCCGTCTTCCAGAAGCACATGGGGTCCGACCCCTACAACCGCCTCGTGCTCCGCGCCGGCCTCACCTGGGAAGAGGTGGACCTCGTCCGCGCGTACTTCGGCTACGCGCGCCAGATCGGGCTGCGCCACACCGCCGCGCGCGTCCAGGAGATCCTGCTGAACCAGTCGGCCTGCGTCGCGGCCGCCATCGCGCTCTTCCATGCGAAGTTCAACCCGGACCTCACCGGTGACCGCGTCGCCGCCGTCGCGTCCGCGGAAGAGACGCTCAACGACCTCCTCCGCCAGATCAAGACGAACGACGAAGACTTCGTCATGCGTCGCCTCGTCAACCTCGTCGAGTCGACCCTCCGGACGAACTTCTACCGCACCGATCGTGTCGCCCACTACATCAGCGTCAAGATCGACCACAGCAAGGCGAAGGACCTCCCGCTCCCCCGGATGATGTACGAGATCTACGTGCACCACCGCGAGGTCGAGGGCGTCCACCTCCGCGGCGGCCCGGTCGCGCGCGGCGGCATCCGCTTCTCGGATCGCGCCGACTTCCGCACGGAGATCCTCGGCCTCGTCACCACGCAGATGGTGAAGAACGTCGTCATCGTGCCCGAGGGCAGCAAGGGCGGCTTCTACATCAAGTACACGATCGCGGACGCCGCCGAGCGCCGCCGCAAGGGCGACGAGCTCTACCAGTTCCTCAGGCGCGGCATGCTCGACGTGACCGACAACATCGTGGACGGCGAGGTCGTGCACCCGCCCCGCGTCGTCGCGCTCGACGGGAACGACCCGTACCTCGTCGTCGCCGCCGACAAGGGCACGGCGCACCTCTCCGACACCGCGAACCGCATCAGCAAGGAGTACGGCTTCTGGCTCGATGACGCCTTCGCGTCCGGCGGGTCCAACGGCTACGACCACAAGAAGGTCGGCATCACCGCGCGCGGCGGCTGGGTGCTCGTGAAGCGCCACTTCCGCGAGCTCGGGCTCGACGCGGATCGCGACCTCTTCACCTGCGCCGGCGTCGGCGACTGCGCCGGGGACGTGTTCGGCAACGGCGTCATCGAGACGCGCAAGATGCGCCTCCTCGCCGCCTTCAACCACGTCCACATCTTCCTCGACCCGAACCCGGACCCCGAGGCCTCCTACGAGGAGCGCCTCCGCCTCTTCAACGAGGTCAAGGGCTGGGATCACTACGACAAGTCGAAGATCTCCGCCGGCGGCGGCGTGTTCGACCGCCGCGCGAAGACCGTCCAGCTCTCGCCCGAGGCGCGCGCGATCCTCGGCACCCTCGCCGAGGAGCTCACCCCCGACCAGGTCCTCTCGCTCATCCTCAAGATGCCGGTCGACCTCTTCTGGAACGGCGGGATCGGCACGTACGTCCGCGCCTCCTGGGAGACCAACGCGGACGCCAACGACCCGCCGAACGACGAGGTGCGCATCAGCGCCCCCGAGCTCAAGGCGAAGATGATCGGCGAGGGCGGGAACCTCGGCCTCACCCAGGCGGCGCGCATCGAGTACGCGCTCGCGGGCGGCCGGCTGAACACCGACTTCGTCGACAACTCCGGCGGCGTCGACACGTCGGATCACGAGGTCAACCTCAAGATCCTGCTCAACCCGATGGTGGCGGCCGGCCGCTTCACCGAGACGGAGCGGAACGACTTCCTCCGCACCCTCACGGACGAGGTCGCGGACGCCGTCCTCGCCGACTGCAACGCCAACGGCCGGCTCATCTCCCTCGACGTACTCCGCTCTGCCGCCGACCCGTTCCCGTACGGTCGCGCGATCGACTGGATCTGCAATCGTGGGAACGTGACCCGCCAGTTCCTCGTCCTCCCCTCGGACGACGATCTGAAGCGCCGCGCCTCGGTCGGCATGGGCCTCACCCGTCCGGAGCTCTCCGTGCTCCAGGCGCACGTGAAGATGCACGTGTTCAAGATGCTCATGCAGGAGGACACCTCGGTGATCCCCGGCTTCGAGAACATCCTGCGCGACTACTTCCCGACCGCCGTGCGCGAGCGCTTCGGGGCCGACCTCCCCAACCACATGCTCGCCAAGGCCATCGGCATGACGATGGTGTTGACGCAGGTGGCGACCGACGCCGGCTCCGCGTTCTTCCCGCTCATGCTCGACCTCACCGGCGCCAGCGCCGGCAAGGTGGCCGGGGCGTGGATCGCCGCGATGAACCTGACGGACGGCGGGACCCTCAAGTCCACCCTCCTCGCCGAGAAGGCGCACCCGGAAGGCGCGTACCTCGCGTGGAACCTCTACACCCAGGGCGTCACCGAGCTCGTCGCGAGCTGGCTCGCCCCCGGGAGCGCCGGCGCCGGCGGGGAGGACGCGGGCAAGTTCCGTGACGCCCTCGCCGCCATCGCCGCCACGCGCGACGCCTCGGACAGCGCCAGCTTCGCCGCGAGCGTGACCCGCCTCGCGACGAAGGGCATCGGCCCGGCCGCCGCCGAGCGCATCGTGAACGCGTCCAACGCCGCGCTCGCGAGCGAAGTGTGCGCGGTCGCCGCCGCCCGGCAGGAGCCGATCCTCGAGTCCGCGAGCCGCTACCAGGCGATCGGCCACGCGAGCAAGCTGCTGCCGAGCCTCCGCTCGATCAGCGCGCGCCGCGGCGTCGGGCGCTGGGACCCGGTCGCGCTCGGCATCCTGCGCCTGCGCTACCTGACCCTGCTGCGCGACATCGCCATCCGCACCCCCATCGGCGACGAGCTCAAGCTCGGCACCGACCGGGCCGCGGAGGCCCTGGCCGTCGGCCCGATCAAGGAGGTGGCGCGGATCACCGACCAGATCGTGGGCGACGCCCCGGACGTGGCGTCCCTCCTCGTCGGCGAGCAGCAGATCCGGGCCGTCCTCGCGTAGTGCGTAGCCCCGGGGCCACACGCTGGATCTTCCTCCGACACGGAGAGTCGGTCGCCAACGCGGCCGGCTGGTTCTCCGGGTGGGAGGATGTGGCGTTGACCCCCACCGGCGAGGCTCAGGCTCGCCGCGCGGCCGAGGAGCTCCAGGACGTGGAGATCGGCCGCTGTCTCGTGAGCGATCTCCGGCGGGCGGGGTGCACGGCGCGCCTCGCCCTCGGGGATCGCCGCGTCCCGCTCCACACGCTCCCGGAGCTGCGGGAGCGCCACGTGGGCGTGCTCCAGCGCGTCCACATCGCGGAGTGCACGGCGGACGGCCGCCGGGATCGCTTCCTCGCCCCCTGGGACGCCTGCCCGCCGGGCGGGGAGAGCCGCGCGACCGCCGTACGGCGCGCCCTCGCGATCCTTCGCCACTGGGACGACGGCACCCCCACCCTCGTCGTGGGTCACGGGACCGTCCTCCGCGGCATCATCTCGCTCTTCGACGCCATCGCACCGGACGGGCTGCACGCGCTCCCACCGACCGGGAACGCCGCGCCGATGCTCCGGATCGGGCCCTTACCTCGGGGTTGAAAGCTGTTTGAAAGCCGGGTTACAACGAATTGACTTGACACGGCAAGGGTTCTGTGCTCTCCTGAGGGCAATCTACGGAGCCCTCATGAAGAAGCTTGTCGTCCTGCTCGGCCTCGCGCTCGCCGCCTCCGCGCCCGCACACGCCGGCTTCGGCATGACCGCCGCGATGGGCTCCACGAACGACGGCGCGGCGCTCGGCATCCTCGCGCCCACGCTCGACTACCGCGCGAGCGGGATCCTCGTGCAGGTCCACCTCCTCGACCTCATCGGCGAGCTCCCCAACAAGAACCTCGACATCGGCCTCGACGTGTCCGGCATCGCGCTCAAGCGCAAGATCGGCCCCGACGTCGAGGGCGTGTTCATGCCGGGCGGGAGCGTCACTATCCACTCGGACACGGGATTCGACTCGGTGGGCTGGCAGGTGCTCGCGCAGACGCGCATGGGCGCCGAGATCAAGCAGGGCATGGGCTTCGGCGTGTACGTCGTGCCCGTGATCGGCGCCTCGAACCTCCTCACCGGGGATGTCGGCCTCGCCTACGGCGGGACCCTCCAGGTGAGCGCCTGGTTCAAGAAGTGAGCGATCGCCCCGCCGTCCACGGGAGCGCCACCCGCGTCGAGCTCACCCAGCTCGTGCTGCCCCAGTACACCAACGCCATCGGGACCATCTTCGGTGGCCAGGTGGCGGCGTGGATCGACATGTGCGCGGCCATCTCGGCCCAGCGCTTCTGCCGCACGCAGGTGGTCACCGTCTCGATCGACGAGCTGCACTTCCTCCACCCGATCCAGCGCGGCCACATCGCGATCTTCCGCTCGTGCGTGAACGCCGCGTGGAACCGCTCGGTCGAGGTCGGCGTCCGCGTCGAGGGCGAGGATCCCCTCACCGGCGAGCGCACCCACACCGCGAGCGCGTACACGACGTTCGTCTCCCTCGTGGACGGCCGACCTTCCGCGGTCCCCGCCCTGCTGGTGGACTCCGCGGAGGAGCTGCGTCGTCAGGCCGAGGCCGAGCTGCGTCGCGGCAGCCGCCTCCGTCACCGCGCGGCCCTCGAGGCCCAGCGCCGTTAGGATGCCTCCGTGTTGATCCTCGCGAGCGCATCGCCCCGTCGCCGCTCCCTCCTCGCGTCCGCCGGTGTCGCCTTCGAGGTGCGCCCCGCGGACGTGGACGAGGGCGTGCTGCCCGGGGAGCCGCCCCGCCTCTACGCCCGGCGCGTCGCGCGGGACAAGGCGCGCGCCGTGGAGGGCCCCTTCGTGCTCGCCGCGGACACCGTCGTCGCGATGGACGGCGTGGTCCTCGGGAAGCCCGCCGACCGTGAAGAGGCCTGCCGCACGCTCGAGACCCTGTCCGGCCGCACCCACACCGTCTACACCGCCGTGGCGCTCCGCGTCGGGCGGCGTCTGCACGAGCGCATCTGCGCCACTCAGGTGCGCTTCCGCGCGCTGACCGGGCCCGAGATCGCCGCGTACGTCGACACCGGTGAGCCCTTCGACAAGGCCGGCGGCTACGGCATCCAAGGCCACGGCGGCGCGCTGGTGGACCACCTGCGCGGGAGCTACACCAACGTCATCGGGCTCCCGCTTCGGGAGACCCTCGCGCTTCTCGCCCGCTTCGGAGTCTCATGAGCATCGCAGCCAACCTGGACCGCGTCCGCGCCACCCTCCGCGGGGCGACCGCCGCCGCCGGTCGCCCCGCGGACGCCGTGCGCCTCGTCGCGGTGTCGAAGATCCAGCCCGTCGCCGCCATCCTCGAGGCCGCCGCCGCGGGGCAGGTCGACTTCGGCGAGAACTACGCCCAGGAGCTGCGCGACAAGACGGCCGAGATCACGCTGCCCGTGTGCTGGCACTTCATCGGCGCCCTCCAGCGCAACAAGGTGAAGTACGTCGCCGGGCGCGCCACGCTGGTCCACGACGTCGACAACCTCCCCCTCGCCGAGGAGATCGGCAAGCGCTCGGGCGAGCGCCCCACGGGGATCCTCCTCGGCGTGAACATCGGCGAGGAGCCGCAGAAGAGCGGCGTGCTCCCGAAGGACGCCCTCGCCCTGGCGGAGGCGATGACGCGCATCCCCGGCGTCACCCTCCAGGGCCTCATGTGCATCCCCCCCGCGGTCGACGAGCCGTCTGCCGCCGCGCCCTACTTCGCCGCCCTGGCGGACCTCGCCGCGCGCGGGCGCGCCGCCGGGCTGCCGCTGCACGAGCTCTCGATGGGCATGAGCCACGACTACGCGGTCGCGATCCAGCACGGCGCGACCCTCGTGCGCGTCGGTACGGCCATCTTCGGCGCCCGGCCCCCGAGGGCAGGGTAGTTCAGCGCAGCTCGAACTGGAGCATGCTCGGGCGTCCCGCGTCGATCCGGACGTTCTGCGTGTGGCTCCGCCCGTTGGAGCCGACGACCCTCACCCGGTGGCTCCCGGCGACGACCTCGAAGGGGCGCGCGTCCGCGGTGGTGCCGACCTTGACGTTGTCGACGTAGACCGTCGCCTTGCGGTTGCACACGACGTGGAGGACGCCGGTGGCGAGCTCGAAGGCGCCGCGCCGCTCCTCGCTGGAGACGGCCGCCACCGGGGCGACGGGGGCCGCGGGCGCGGACACGGGGCGCGCGCCGACGGGCGAAGGATCGGGCGCGGCCGGCGGCACCGCCACCCCGGCGACGGGAGGCGTGGGGGCGTCCGTCGGGGCGACGGCGGGCACGGCCTCAGGGACCACGAGAGGCACGTCCGAGACCGGAGGCGCTTCCGGCGCGACGGCCGCGGCAGAGCCCTCGATCGGGGCGGCGGGGGGCGGGGCGGCGAGCACGACGGCGGGCGGAGCCACGGCGGCCGGCCTGCGCGCGAAGGCGCCGGGGTGCTTCCGCTGCCAGCGCCACGCGTAGACCCCGCCGAGCACGATGAAGAACACGACGGCAGCGGCGACGAGCCGAGGGCGGATGGAGCGCGGGTGGAGGGGCTGCGGGCGCGCCTCGCGCACCGGCGCGGTCACGGGCCGGGGCACCGCGGGCGCGGGGATCGCGCCGACGGGGGCCGGCGGCGCGGAGGCCTCCATCAGCGCCATGAACGGGGCGGAGGTCTCCGTCAGCGCCGTGAGCGGGGCGGAGGCGACGCCGGGCAGCGTGGTCTCGCGGGTGGGCTCGTCGAAGGTCGGGCTGCGGGCGGGCACACGGGCCTCGACGAGCAGGGGGCCGACCTGGGTCGCCGCACCGGCAGGATCGGACTTGCGGAATCGGGGATCGTCCCACTCGGGGGCGAGTGGATCGGAGCGCTCTCCCGCCCGGCGGGGCGCCTCGAACACCTCGAACGGCGACAAGCCGACGTTCGGGTGCTCGTCGTCGTCGAAGGTCGCGAGCGGCGGCGGCGCCTCCACCTTGGCGACGCGCGCGCGCGCGGCGGCGGTAGCGATGCCCTGACCGCGCTGCTGGACGGCCACCGGAGCCCCTTGCGCGGCGGGGGGGCGGGGCGCGCCAACGCGGAGGGCGACGCGGACCCCGCCCTCGCCGGGGCGATCGGTCGAGGCGCGAGGCAGCGCGGGGGCCGGCGCGCGACGGCCGAACGCGTCTCCCAGCTGGTCCATCGCGTCCGTCATGAGCGAGCCCGGCGCGGCGTCCGGCGCCGGCGCGGCGCTCCGAGGCGGTATCCGGCCCGACCCGCCGACGAAGACCTGGAGCGGACCGGCGGAGGGCACCGAGTCCTCCTCGGTCAGCTCGGGCGACGCGGGGTCGGTGCCCTCGTTCTCGAGGCGCGCGCGCGCGGGCGGCGCGGGCATGCTGATTCGGGGGGCGTGCTCGTCGACGAGGAGCTCACTGGGTCGGCCGAAGAGGCGGGATCGGCTCCGATCACTCATCCGTCTCCTCCAAGAGCCCGGTGTAGGCTCCGGACCCGGCCTCGGCAAGCGCGCGGAGATCCGCCACCGCCGCGGCACGGACGCTGAGCTCCAACCCCCTGGCAGACATCCGGCTTCCCATCGCCCCGGAGCGTATCCAGACGTTCACGGCCCGTCGCACCACGCCCTCACTCCCAGCGTCCAAACCCCGAAAAAGGTTGTCCGCGCGTGTCCAGATCGGCTCGACGACCTCCCGGACCAACAGCTCCCGCGCGAGCGCGCGGACGAGCGAAGGTGACGTGAGCGTCGCGACGCTCTGGGGGGACCACCAGACCTCCAGCCCCCCGAGCTCGACGATGCGGACCACGTCCTGCGGGCGCAGCCGGAGATCCCGAGGGAGGCTGCCGTCCTTCGCGAGGAGGCGGACGACCTCGAACGGGTGCAGCTCGAGCGCGCCGGCGACGCCGACGATGCTCCAGGGGCGGAGGACCGAGACGTCGATGCTCACGCGCCGCTCTCCATCAGAATATCGGGGGTCAACCACACGGCGTAGACCTCGATGCCGGCCGCGTTAAGCTCGGGAGCGCCCTCCACCGACCCGGCGACCCCTTCGAGGAGCCGGTCGCGAAGGTCGGGCACGACCTGCGTGTCGCCGAGCCACACCTGGAGCGCGAGGCTGCCGTGGAGGTCCGCGAAGCGCACCACGGCCTCGGCCGCGCCCACCTCCCCGAGCAGGGCGTGCACCGCGGCCACGAGCCGATAGGCCAGCAGGGTGCAGAGGTCTTCGGGGCGGGAGGTAGCGCCGGCATAGACCGACCACGGCACCGGGAGGACGACGAGCAACGCCTCGGGGCGGCCCTGCGGCGGGTCGGTCGAGATGACCACGCCGACGCCCGCGGGGGGGGCGCCGAGGGACGGCGGCGGCGCGATCGCGGCGCGTAGGTAGGGTTCGAGCAGGGCTCGGTCCTCCGGAGGGAGGAGGTCCTCGGGCGCGGGAGCCCCGGTCCCTCGCGCGCCGGCGAGCCGATCCGTCGCGTCGAGGTAGCCGGAGACGGCGGGCGCGAGCGCGGGCGCGGCGAGGAGGAGCCCGAGCTCCCGGTCGCGCGCGGCGAGCAGCTCGAGGAGCTCCCCGGCGCGGGCCTCGAGCAGGGAACGGTCGACCGCGAGCGCGTCACGAACGCCGTCCCGCCGGCGGCGGAGGGACTCCATCTCGAGCTGGTGCCGAAGCTCCTCCTGTTCGCGCCGGAGCGACGCGAGCGCAGCGGCCTGCCGCTGGGCATCCTCCAGGCGTCGGCGCGCGCTCCGCTCCTCGTCCTCGATAGCGCCCAGGGCAGCCTCGATCGGCTCTCCCTCGTGGGCCTGCCACTCGGCGAGACGGTCGAGGAGGACGACGATCGCGGGCGCCGCTGGCTCGCCCGGACCGCTACTCACAGACCGCCCACAGGCCCGAGTTGGTGGCCTGGGCGTCGTCCTGTGCCGCGCGGAGCTGATCGATGAGGCGGATGTCCGAGAAGTCCTCGTAGACCCGGGCGTAGCCGGCACGGAGGATCTCGGCGTTCAGGAGTGACTCCTCGCCGTCCTCGTCGGTCGTCCACACGTAGGCCAGGGTCCGGCCGTAGGTGTCCGCGCAGGTCGCGTCGAACTCGAGCCGCACGTCCACGTCGACGAGGCGCTCCTCCATCCACGCGGCGGCCTCGGGGCCGAAGCACTCGTCGACCTCGGTGCTGTCGTGCGCGATCTCGGGGGAGTTGATGCCGAGGAGGCGCACGGCCTCCCCGCCGCACACGCCCAGCTCGACGGTGTCGCCGTCGCGGGTGCAGGCGACGGTGGCCGCGCGGTCCCGCGCACAGTGATCACCGGCGATGATCTCCACCGAGTCGAGGCCCCGGCAGCCCATCACGAGAACGAGGATGGAGAACGCCACGGACATGCTCACACAGGGTAGCATGTCTCACGTCGACCCACCGGCGAGGACCCCTCCGTGCAGTACCCCGCCGCGCCCGCGCCCCCGCCGTCCGTCCTCCTGGAGGTCGACGGCCTCGGCAAGCGCTTCGACATCTATCCGAACGATCGGAGCCGGTTCTTCGAGCTGGTTGGCAACCGCACGCACCACGTGGAGCACTGGGCGCTGCGCGGGCTCTCGTTCCGCGTCGAGCGCGGCCGCGCGTTCGGCGTGATCGGCTCGAACGGCGCCGGGAAGAGCACGCTCCTGCGCCTGCTCGCGGGCATCAGCGAGCCCACCGAGGGCAGCCTTGGCGTGTATGGCCGCATGGCCACGCTCCTCGACCTCGGCGTCGGCTTCCACGACACGTTCACCGGCCGCGAGAACATCCAGCTCACCTGCTCGCTCCTCGGGCTCGACTCGGCGCTCATCCAGGAGCGGATCCCCGAGATCATCCGGTTCGCCGAGCTCGGGGACTTCATCGACTACCCGGTGCGGACCTACTCCACCGGCATGAACCTCCGCCTCGGGTTCGCGGTGGCGATGCATGTGGACGCCGAGATCCTGCTCATCGACGAGGTGCTCGCCGTCGGCGACCAGTACTTCCAACGCAAGTGCGTGCGCCGCATCGAGCAGGCCGTGCGCGACGGCGCGACGCTCGTGCTCGTCTCCCACGACCTGCACGCAGTGCGCTCGCTCTGCGACGAGGTCCTGTGGCTCGACGGGGGCCGGCCGCGCGTGATCGGCCCGCCCCGCGAGGTCATCGAGCGCTACCTCGAGCTCGACCGGGTGCGCGTCGCCCCCCCCGCGCCGGACGCGCCCCCGCGCCCCACCCTGCGCCCCCTGCCCGGCGGCACCGAGCGGGTCGTGTCCCTGCCCGCGTCGCGCGTACACGAGGAAGATCCCGCGCTTCGCGAGACCCTCGCCGTGAGCTGCGCGCCGACCGACGCCGCGCTCCTCTTCGACGAGGCCCCCGGCGAGGCGCCGCGGCGCACCGAAGGCGATCGCATGCTGGTCGCCGGGACGGGTGAAGCGCGCGTCCTGCGCGTGCAGCTCCTCGACGCCCAGGGGCACGAACGCGAGCGCTACCGGACGGGCGAGAGCCTCATCGTCGCCGTGACCTTCCGCACCACCGAGCCGCTGACCAACCCCATCTTCGGCGTCGCCCTCTTCCGGAACGACGGCGTGTACGTGTTCGGGCCGAACACACGGTTCGACGGGGTGCTCGAGGGCACCTACCACGGGGTCTACACCTTCTTCGTGCACTATCCGGCGCTCCCCCTGCTCGCCGGCACCTACCGGGTCTCGATCGCCATCTTCGACGAGGGCCATGTGAGCCCGCACGTCTGGCACAACCAGCTGTACGAATTCGAGGTGTCCCAGGACGTGGAGGACCACGGCATCGTGCGCATCCCGCACCGCTGGGGGATGCTCACCTGGCACGACGCCACCGCCCCGGACCCGCAGGACGCCGGTTGAGCCGCATCGCCCTCCTCGGCGAGGGCCCGCTGCCCGGCCCCGGGGCCGTGGACACCTCCTTCGCCCAGCTCCGGCTCGCCCAGCTCCACGCCGGGCTCGCCGGCGAACACGACGTGGCCGTGGTCGACGTCCGCACCGCGCGCGTCGCCGAGGCCCTCGCCGACCTCCGCCCCGACGCCGTCGTGACCGCAGGCACGTACGGGCCCACCCGCGCCGCCGTCGCCGCCGCCGGGGACCTCCCGCTCTGCCTCGACCTCCCCGGCGATCCCTTCGCCGACGCGCAGATGGTCGCCGCCTTCGGGGACGCCGACGCCGTCGCCGAGGACGCCCGCGCCGTCTTCGTCCCCGCGCTCCTCCGAGGGGACGCCTTCACGACCATCGGCGGCCCGAGCCGGCATGCCCTCCTCGGCCAGCTCGGGCTCCTCGGCCGCACCGCGCGCACGCCGCCGTCGGAGGAGTGGGCCCACGTGACCCCGGTGGCGTGGAGCTTTCCGGGCCTCGCGGAGGCGTCCCGTCGGGCGGCCGGCGCGCCGGTGCGCGTCGCTCTGGTGGGGGGCTTCAACACCTGGTTCGACGGCGAGACGCTCCTCGCGGGACTGCTCCGCGCGATGGACCGCGGCGCCGTCGAGGTCGAGGTCATCGGGGGGCCCATCCCGGGCCACCACGTCGAGACCTGGGCCCGCTTCGCCGCCGGGGCGCGCGCCTCCGCACACGCGCGCCGCTTCCGCTTCCACGATCGGCTCCCGCCCGCCGCCCTCGCCGACGCCCTCGCGCGCTGCTCCGTCGGCGTCGTGCTCGACCGCGCGGGCTACGAACCCGAGCTCGGCAGCCGCACGCGCCTGCTCCTGTACCTGCACCAGGGGCTGCGCGTCGTCGCGACCGCCCGGTGTGAGCTAGCCCGCGATCTCGCCGCCGGTGGCTGGCTCCACGAGGTCCCCTGCGCGAATCCCGTCGCCCTCGCGGACGCCCTCCTCGGGCCCGCCGTCCCGCCCGCCGACCGGGGGCCCCTCCGCGCCCGCTACGGAATCGCGGCGACGACGGCGGGGTTGCGCGGATGGGCGGCCCGCCCGCTCCGACGCGCGATCCACGGGGACGCCGATCTCGTCGCCTCGCTCGTCCGCACCCGGGACGAGCTACGCGCGTCGCTCGCGGAGGTGCACGCATCTCCCACCTGGCGCGTGCTCGACCGCTTGCGTCGCCTCGCGGCCCGTTAGGGCGTCTTCACCCGAGGTCCCATGAGCGGTGTCCACCACATGATCGTCGGCAACAGCGTCGCCGGCATCGAGGCCGCGATCGCGCTCCGCACCCGCGACGCCGACGCGCGCATCACGATCGTGGGGGACGAGCACGACCACTTCTACGCGCGCACCGCGCTGATGTACGTGCTCTGCGGCCAGCTCTCCGTGCGCGACACCGAGCCCTACGACCGCGAGCTCTACGCCCGCCTGCGCTTCACCCGCGTGCGGGACCGCGTCACGCGCGTCCGCGCCGCAGACCACGCGCTCGACCTCGCCTCCGGCGGCGCCCTCGCCTACGATCGGCTGCTCCTCGCGGTCGGCTCCACGGCTCGCCGCCTCCCCTGGCCGGGCGCCTACGAACCGACCCCGAGCGGCGCGCCGCCGAGCGTCCACCATTTCGTCACCCTGCGGGACCTCGAGGCCCTCGACCGCGCCGCGAAGCCCGGGCAGTCCGTGGCGGTGGTGGGCGGGGGGCTCATCGGGGTGGAGGTGGCCGAGGTGCTCCACCAACGTGGCTTGAAGGTGCACTTCCTCGTGCGGGAGCCCTGGTACTTCCCCATCGCGCTCGACCAGGCCGAGGCCACCGTCGTCGTGACGCACATCCGCCACCACGGCCTGGACGTGCGCCTCGACGCCACCGTCGGGGGGATCACCCACCGCGACGGGCGCATCGGGCTCGCCGTCGGCGCCGAGGAGCTCGTCGTCGACCACGTCGTCGCCGCCATCGGCGTCGTGCCGAACACCGCGTTCCTCTCCGGCGGCGGCGTGGCGCTCTCGGACGGGGGCGCCATCGAGACGGACGACGGCCTCCGCAGCACCTCCGCGGCCGACGTGTGGGCCGCCGGCGACTGCGCGAACGTGACCTGGCACGACGGCGCCCGCCGCCCCGAGCAGCTCTGGTACACCGCCCGGGACCAGGGGCGCTTCGCCGCGCGGTCCATGCTCGGAGACGGGGGCGCGTACCGACGCGGCACCTGGTACAACTCCGCGAAGTTCTTCGATATCGAGTATACCACCGCCGGGTGGATCCCCTACCCCGCCCCGCGGTGTCCGGGGCCGCCGCGCCGCCGCAGGGCTACCGGACGTGGTTCCAACACGTCCCCGGGGGCGCCGTCACCCAACGCATCGTGTGCAAGGG
>CAJBVW010000256.1 GCA_903959175.1 uncultured Pseudomonadota bacterium | reverse complement strand
CGGCGCGTTCGGCGTCGGCCGCATGCGCGTCGTCTACGACGGCGTCGTCACCAACGAGGGCAAGGCGCGCGCCGAGGTGGCGCTCACGCCCGCCCCCGCGTTCGCGCGTGCCGCCGAGATCGGCCGCTTCGAGATGGGCTCGACCGTCATCCTCGTGTTCCCGCCGAACACCGTGGAGTGGACGATCACCCCGGGGGATCCGGTGCGCGTGGGCGCGCGCATCGGCGAGTGGCGCCAGAACTGACCCTAAAGCCGGGTTTCGTAGGCTTGGCAAGCGGTCGCGCTCCGGCTACAAGCGCACGCCTGGAGGCCGCATGCTGCGCGCAAGCCCCGATTCGCCCCGCATGTTCGAGAGCGACTTCATCGACTTTTTCTCGCGCGTGCCCGCGCTGGTCATCCCCGCGATCTTCGTGCCGATCATCGTCGCGTTGTTCGGCTGGGGCATGACGGGCGCCGGCCTCGGCGTCGCCGCCTCGATCGGCCTCGCGGTGGCAGGGTTCTTCGTGTGGACCCTCGCCGAATACTGGCTCCACCGCACGCTCTTCCACTGGGTGCCGCCCTTCTCCTGGGGTCCGCGCTTCCACTACATCATGCACGGCGTGCATCACGACTGGGTGAACGACAAGTACCGCCTCGTCATGCCCCCGGCGGCCAGCCTCGGCCTGGGCGTCGTGTTCTTCGCCGCCTGGTACGCGGTGCTCGGCGCCTGGGTGTTCCCGTTCTTCGCGGGGCACGTGGCCGGCTACCTGACCTACGACATGACCCACTACTACGTGCATCATTTCAAGGTCACGAACACGGTCATGAAGCGGCTCAAGGCCCACCACATGAACCACCACCACAACAAGGACGGGCGGAAGTTCGGCGTGAGCACCACCCTCTGGGACCACGTCTTCCGGACCTACTAGTGCTCCTCGTCGCCTGGCTCGCCCTCACCCCGCTCGCGTCCGCGGCGGTCACCTTCGACCGCACGCCGGAGACGGACGAGGCCGCCGCCCTCGATCCCGAGCCCGTCTCCACCTCGGAGAGCGAGCAGAAGGCGTGGCGCCAGAAGGTGCAGCGCCGGGCCATCTGGGCTGGCGTGGACGCCGCCGTGCGTGGCGCCGCCGACACCGTGGGCGCCTGCCTCGGCGCCGCGGGCGTGGCCGCCCCCGTCGACACCACGCTCGCGATCGTGGTCGACATCCAGGGCGTGACCCGCGCCAAGGCCTCCGCGCAGGCCGCCCCCGCGGTGGCCGCGTGCGTGATCGCCCCGTTCGACAAGGCGATCCTGCCGGTGCTGCTCGTGCGCGCCGTCGCGCTCGACTACACCGTGAAGTGGGACGGCGCGGCGGCGGCTGTGGTGACGATGGTTGCGCCCGAAGCGGTGGTGGCGCCCGAAGCGGTGGTTACGCCCGCGGCGGTTGCGGCGGTTGCGGCGGTGGCGCCCGCGGCGGTGGCGCCCGAAGCGGCGGTTGCGCCCGCGGCGGTTGCGCCCGCGGCGGTGTCGGCGCACGATCTCGCCTTCGCCCCCGTAGCGGACACGGTGGTAGGCCTCGGCGCCTTCCTGTGGGGCGCAAAGGCCGACACCTTCGAGGCCCTCTACGTGTCGAGCTCGCGCGAGGACACGACGTTCTACACCCGCACCGCCGACTACGGCACGCGGTGGCTCGGCGTGCCGGTCCAGGCGTTGATCTACGGGTTCGGCGCGGACGGCCTCTACGTCGTCACCCTCGGCGTCACCGGCACGACCGCGCAGTGGCAGCTCCGCGAGGCGCTCGTCGCCCGCTACGGCCCTTCGCGCTGGGACACGCGCTTCAACGCCTACTATTGGCGCGGCGAGGACCGCCTCGTCCAGCTCGCGCCCACGCCCGGCTCCCAGAACGCCGTGGTCACCCTCCTCGACATCGACCGCGCGCACGAGAGCGGCCTCGCCGACCGCCTCCCGGGCGACCGCGACGAGCCCGGCTCCACCGAGAGCAACCGTCGGATGCCGAAGATCTTCAAGGACGACAAGTAGGGCGTCCCCCCTACTCCCCGCGCAACAACCCGCGACCGGCCGCCGCGAGCGAGGTGCGGTCGAGCGTCGGGAGCCACGGCATGCGGCGGATCGCGACGCCGTCGAGCAGATCGAGGAGCTCGGCGCGGTTGTCCATGGGCGCGGCGTCCGGGTCGACGGCGCCGGTGAGCACCACGCCCGCCACCGGGAGCCCCGCGTGGCGCACGGCGGCGACGGTCAGGAGCGTGTGGTTGAGCACGCCGAGGCGGTCCGCGGCCACGACGAGCACGGGCCAGCCGAGGGCGCGCGCGAGGTCCGACACGCGCCACCGCGGCGCCAGGGGCACCTCCCAGCCACCCGCCCCCTCTACGATCGTGACAGCGCCGCTGTTGTGGCGCACCCAGGCGAGGAGGGCGTCGGGGTCGACCGCCACGCCCTCGAGCGCGGCCGCGCGGTGCGGCGACACGGGGGTGCGCAGGCGGTGGAGCGACGCGGGCGCGTGGCCGGCGGCGAGGCCGAGGAGGGCGGCGTCCTCGCCGGGCTCACCCGCGGGGACGCCCGACGCGACGGGCTTGAGCGCGCGCACGTCCACGCCGGCCTCGGCGAGCGCGGCGGCGAGCGCGGCGGTGACGACGGACTTGCCGACGCCGGTGTCGGTCCCCGTGACCAGGAGCCCGCGATCAAGGCGCATTGGAACCCGAGGATACCGTAGGCTCGGCGGGCGCGTCGGGGTCGGCGGGCGCGTCGGGGTCGGCGGGGTCGGCGGGGTCCTCGCCGTCGCCCTTCGGTCTCCGCGGCGCCACCACGTCCAGCACGCCCTCGGCGACGCGCGCCAGACCGCCGCCCAGGTTCTTGAGGCCCGCAGCGAGGGGGGTCCAGCCGGGGTCGGCCTCGAAGGGGTCGTCGGAGGAGGCGCGCGCGGTGCGGAGCGCCTCGGTGGGGTCGAGCGGGTGGGCCTTGAGGCCCTCGCCCGTGGCGTGGAGGAAGCGACCGAGCTCCGCGCCGACCTGCGCGATGCGCTCGTCCGCCTCGGGCGAGATCGCCGATTCGGGCGGCAGCTCCTCGCGCCCGATGGCCTTCGGCCCCAGGAGCCGGCCGGTCACCCCGGTCAACGCGCGGCCCAGGCTCTCGAAGCCCCGCTCCAGCTCCGACTTGTCCCGCATGGTCACTCCAGGGCGTAGGTGCCGTCGGCGTGGGCACGGACGCGCGCCCGCTCGACGAGCCACGTAAGATGGGTCCGCACCTGCACCGCGGCAAGGCCGAGGTGCACGCCTGGCACCCCTGCGTAGACGATCGCCGCGATGCCCTCGGGGTCGAGCGGCCCGCCGCCGAGCGCCGCCGCGACCTGCGCGGTGCGGGCGTGGCGGTGGGCGACGTACTGCGCGAGCGTGGCGGGGCCGTCCTCCAGCGCGGGGCCGTGCGCGGGGAGCAGGCGCCCGCCGAGCGGGAGCAGGCGTTCGAGGCTGGCGATGTAGGTGGCGAGGTGCCCCTCGGGCTCGATGAGCACGATGGTGCCGTGGCCGGCCACCATGTCGCCGGCGACGATGTCGCCCGTGTCCTCGACGCGGTAGCAGAGGTGGCCGTCCGCGTGGCCGGGCGTGTGCAGGCAGCGGAGGAGGCCGGCGCCGGTGTCGACCACGTCGCCGTCGTGGAGGCGCACGTCCACCGGGAAGGGCAGGCGCGCGTCGGCATGCGCGAACACGCGGGCGCCGGTGCGCGCGACGAGGTCGGCCACGCCGCCGACGTGGTCGTGGTGGTGGTGCGTCAGCAGGATGGTGTCGACCGGGCCCGCCCACGCCGCGAGCCGCTCCTGCTCGTCCGGCCACGGCGACGCCGGGTCGATGACGGCGCGCCCGAGGCGGTAGCAATTCGTGTGCGTGGCCGGCGGCACCGTGGGCGTCCGCACCGGAAGGACGTCGAGCATGCCGGGATCTAACCGGGCGCGTCGGCGCGGCGTCGGCGCGGCGTCGGGGCGGAGCGGGCGGGGACGGGGCGGAGCGGGCGGCACGGTCGACACGACAGCAGCAGCCGCCGAGCGCGGGCCTACCCGCCGAAGCGCCAGATCAGCGCGAACAGCGCCACGAGGCCGAACACCACCATCGCGCCGTAGACGGCGGCGTCGGGGATCGGGTCCTCCACGGGGGGCGCGGCGGGGCGGAAGGCGACGGAGGCGTCTTCGCCGTCCGCGGAGGCGTCGTCGCCGTCTGCGGGGGAGTCGCCCCCGTCCGCGGGGGAGTCGGGCGCGGGCGCGTCGGCGCGCGGGGAGGCGGGCTCCACGATGTCGTCGACGGCGTCGAGGTCTTCGTCCTCGTCGAGGCCGGCCAGCCCGTCGCCGGCGCGCGGCACGTAGACCTCGGTGGCCTCGGCGTCGGCGTCGGCCTCGGCGTCGGCGTAGCGGGCGTCGTCGAAGAACGAGGCGTGCTCGAGCACGGTCGCCTCGGCCTCGGCGCGCCCGGTGGCAGCGGTCGGCAGCGGCGGCGTCAGCGTGGCGCGGGCGTCGCGGGGGCGCAGCGGGGCGGGCGTCTCCTCGGTGTAGGCGACGACGTCCTCCATGTCGTGCCGCTCGTCGCGCTCGACCAGGGGCGGCGCGGCGGCGAGGGCCACGCGGGGGGCCGCCGAGGGATGCGGGCGGTCGGGCACGGCGGAGGCGACGGCGCGGCCGACCGCCACCCCGACGACGGCGGGGCCGACGACGACGGCGGGTCCGACGACGACGGCGGGGCCGATCGCGGGGGCGACGCCGACGACGAAGGCGGGCTCCACGGGCGCGTCGATCACGACGGGGCCGACGCCGGCGACCGACGCCGCGGCGCGCGCCGGCGGCACGAAGTCCGCGGGGAGGGGGGGCTCGCCCGGCTCGATGGCGAAGGGGATGGCCGTCGACGGCATTGGCCGCGGCCGCACGGGGATCGCCGCCGAGGGCAGGGACCGCACGGGGGCCCCGGCGGGGCGTGGGCGCGCGGGCGCGTCGGCGGGCG
>CAJBVW010000255.1 GCA_903959175.1 uncultured Pseudomonadota bacterium | reverse complement strand
GAAGTAGAACCAGCGCAAGAGCGGGAGGGAGGGGAGCACGGGGTGGGCCCGCTAACCGGGTTAAGCGGCGGGATGGGGCTCCTCACGACCGCGTTCGCCGTCGCGCACCGGTGGCTGCTGATCCGCGGGGCGCGGAGCCGCGTGGTGGAGGGGCCCGGCGGGGCGGTCCACTACTACGACGTGCCCGGCACCGGCCCCCGCGGCACCCTCGCGCTCCAGCACGGCATCGGCGCCGAGGCCCTGCACTTCTTCCCGGTCCTGCGCGGGCTGCGCCGCCACTTCGCGCGCATCGTCGTGCCCGACCTCCCCGGCCACGGCCGCTCCGGCTGGACCTTGGGGGCGATCCTCGACTTCACGCAACAACTCCCGGTGAGGTAGGCGATGGGTGTCCCCCGCGTGGTGGTGATCGGCGGCGGCTTCGGCGGCCTCGAGGTGTGTCGTCGTCTCGTGCGCGCGAACAAGCGCGGCGCGATCGAGCTGACCCTCGTCGACAAGGAGAACTTCTTCCAGTTCAATCCCCTCCTCCCCGAGGTGGCGACCGGCGCCGTCGAGACGCGCCACATCGTCTACCCCCTGCGCAGCTTCTGCATCCCGCGGAAGATCCGGTTCTTCCGCAACAAGGTGCGCGCGGTCGACCCCGTGGCGAAGGTCCTCACCCTCCACAACGACCTCACCCTCCCCTACGACCACCTCGTCATCGCCGCGGACGCCAACACCCGTCGCGAGCTGCTGACATTTGTCGTGGTCGGCGGTGGCATCACCGGCGTGGAGGTGTGTAGCCAACTGATGACGTTGTTCCGCACGACGATGAAGCGGCTGTACCCCAATGTCCCGCAGACACTGGTGACCGTGCACCTCATCGAGGCGACGGAGCGCATCCTCCCCGGCATCAAGGAGAACCACGCCGAGGTCGCCCTGGGCCACCTGCGCGGCCTTGGCGTCAACCTCGCGCTCTCGCGCAAGGTGGTCGAGGTGACGCAGGCGACCGTTCGCTTGGACGACGGCGCGGTCATCCCTGCCCACACCCTCGTGTGGACCACCGGCGTTCGCGGCACCCAACTGGAGACCCCCTGGCCCTGGCCCACCGGCCGCGGCGGCCGCCTGAAGGTCGACCGCACGGGGCGTGTCACCGACGGCGTGTGGGCGCTCGGCGACATCGCGGAGATGTTCGAGTCCGACGGCAAGCTCGTGCCGCAGGTGGCCCAGGGCGCCATCCAGGAGGGCCGCCTCGTGGCCGAGAACCTGCTCGCCACCCTCGCCGGCACCCCCGTGCGAGACCTCAAGTACGTCGACCTCGGCTACTTCGTCGGCCTCGGCAAACACTCCACGGTCGCGTCGCTCATGGGCATCCCGGTGGCGGGCTGGTTGGCCTGGTACCTGTGGGCGCTGATGTACATGTTCAAGGTCGTCGGCCTCCGCAAACAGCTCGAGGTCGCGACGGACATGCTCAAGACCTTCTTCGTCGAGCACGACACCAGCCAGGTCCACGAGCGGCGGCGCATCCTGCGCTCCCAGGACCTCGAGCCGGACTTGTCCGGGCAGAAAGGCCAATTACGCTTGTCGGGGCCCACCCCGGTGACGACGGCGACCGCCACCGCGGTGGACGCCCCCCCCGGAGATCGTGGCGGTGCGCGAGAAGGTGGATGTGACGTAGGGTCGGGCGCGGGCGCGCTGCGCCCGCTTGTGCGGGGGTTTCCCACCCCCGCAACGCCCCCGGGGAGGGGGGGTCAGACCTCATCACTTATCACCCAAATAGGGTGTACCTGATTTTTCCGGACCCCCTCCGGAGGTCCCCCCGGAGGGGTCAGACCTCATTACTTATCACACAAGTCGACTCTACCAACATTTTTCACGAATCGCGCCAGATTACCCCCCAGCGAGCGGCAGCGGCCCAGGCGTAGGTGACAAGTCGTAAGATCAGACCGCCTGCCTCTGATTCTCGGCGTATAGCCGTTCCAAGCGATAAGTGATGAGGTTTGACCCCCTCGGCGTGCCCCCACCTGGCGAGCCCCCCGTCAGCCGCCGGGCCGGAACCCGTCACAACTCCCTCGATGGCGCGTCGTACGCCGAGTTGTGTCGGGTTCCGCGACGGGAGGGTCCTCGAATGCCGGCGTTTCTCCGTGCACGGTGCCGCATTCGAGGCGGATCGAGCCCGAAGCGGCCGGAACACCCGTCACAACTGGCCCGATGACCAGCCGTGCGGGGAGTTGTGACGGGTCGCGGGCACCGGCGCCTCCGCCCGTCAACGCGGGCACCAGTACGCATATGCCTCGTCATACGCCGAGAGCCAACACTCCCGATAGCCCTCCACGAAGCCCGGCACGCACGGGCTCACCGTGTTGTCGGGGGACAGGTCAAAGGCCTCGGCCGCGGCCGCGTCGTCGCAGAACGCGCGCGCGCGCTCCGGGGCATCCCCGGGATCCGGCTCGTAGTCGTCTCCAGGGCACCAGGCCGCTGCCGCGTAGGCGCCGTCCGTCTCGCCCTCGCAGTAGCCGTCCTCGTCGCCCTGGGTGCAGCCGGCGTCACGCGCGGCCGCGTAGCCACCATCGGCGGGCGCGCACGCAACCGAGAACACGAGGAGAGCCCACATTCTCCTCGCCTACACCCACGCCCCGCCGAACGCAAGCGCCCGGCTACCCACACGATCGACTACGGCGAGATGACCGCCGTGTCCTCGTCCGGGGGACGGCACACATCGTTCACGGCGCCGGGGGTGCCGACGTTGCCGTCGGTGCCGTAGGTCGCGGTGCCCTCGCACCAGTTGGCGCCGGTGTCGTTGGAGGTGGTGTCGACCACCTGGAGCTGCATGGAGCGGCCCTTCACGTCGGGGAAGAGCTTCTGGTCGTAGATGACGCGGTCGAGCTCGGCGCCGGCGAGGGAGAGGACGAGCTCGTCCTCGTCGTTGCCGAGCTGGAAGCGGGCGCCGTCGAACACGTAGTCGACGGTGACGCCGCCGTTGGTCGCGGTGTCGGAGGAGCGGCCGAACACCGCGTAGCCGCCGGCGCCCACGCGCACGGAGGAGGCGACGATGTGGGTGTCGGTGCCGAGATCGGAGAGGAGGACGCCGCAGAGGTCGACCTCGGCGAAGCTCACGTTCTGGACCTCGAACCACTCGCCCGTCTCGTCCGGGGTGGGGTCCGAGTTCTTGTGGATCTCGGTGAGGACGAGGTCACCCGCGGCCGGAGCCGCACCGGCGCCCGAGCAGTCCACCTCGGTGTCGGTGTCGGTGTCGGTGTCCGTGTCCGTGTCCGTGTCGGTGTCGGGTCGGTGTCCGTATCGGTGTCGGTATCCGTGTCCGTATCGGTGTCCGTGTCCGTGTCGGAGTCGGTGTCCGTATCGGTATCGGTGTCCGTGTCGGCGTCCGCGGTGTCGCCCGCGGAGTCCTCGACCTTGTCGGCGTCGCCGGTGATCGTGGGGAAGCAGGCGGACAGGAGGAGGAGGATCATCGCGGACTCCAGGCGCGGCCCGGCTAACGCCGCGGCCCCGGATCCCGCAAGCCGCGGCACGGAGCCGTCACCGAAAGCGGCGGCTCAGACGGTCGGGTGGCGGCTCACGGCGTCGACGCGCGGGGAGGTCGCGAGGTCGAGCACGTAGGTGACCATGTCCTTCCCGTAGAAGCGGAAGGTGCCCCGGCCCTCGAAACCCCAGGAGGTGAGCTGGCGATTCGCGCCCTCGTTGTCGACCTCGGTCGTGACCTTGACCTGGGTGCGGCCGCGCGCGAGGAGCTCGTCGAACAGGACCTTGTTGATGTGGCCGCTGACGCGCTTGCCGCGGAGATCCGGGACGAAGCTGCAGAAGAGGCTCTCGGCGGGCACGTCGTCCGCGCCGGAGACGCCGAAGTAGCGGGCGGTCTCAAGGAGCTTGACGCCCACGGTGGGGTGGCCGAGCACGCCGCGCAGGGCCGCGGGCGCCACGAACATGCCGCGGCGGCGGATCACCCACTTGTACATGGCGGAGGTGTCGGTGCTGCCGGCGATGAAGCCCTTCACGTCGGTGTCTTCGACGTAGACGAAGCCGAAGAAGAGTGGGGAGTCGATGAGGGCGCGGTAGAGCGTGGCGAGGAACGGCACGCCGAGCATCGCCCACAAGCTGTTGCCCATGGCCGCATGGTGGAGCTCGGCGACACGATCCGCGTCCCGGTACTGCATGGGGCGGATGCGGCCAAGGACGTCGGCGTCGACCGGGAACGGCTTGACCGCCCCGGCTGCGGCTGCGGTCATCCGCGCTCCTTCTTGAGCGTATCGAGGAAGACGGCCTGGCTGATGGCGCGGTGCTGAGCGGCGAGGAAGTGCCCGATGGCGTCCTCCGGCTCGGTGTGGAAGCTCTCGTTGAGGAGGCGGCGGGCGAGGGTGCCCGCGACCGCGCTCATGGGGCCGAGCGCCGCGAGGGAGCTGGCGACGGTGGCGTCGAGGTCGGCGCCGACGGAGTCGACCACGCCGAGGCGGAGCGCATCCTCCGCGCCGAGGGCCGCGCCGGTGAGCATCAGGCGCTTGGCGTGCCCGAGGCCGACGTACTTGGCGAGGCGGAACGTCGCCATGCCGGGGAGGAAGCCGAGCTTGACCTCGGGGAGGCTAAAGGCGGTGTCCGGCGTGCAGACGCGCAGGTCACACGCGAGGAGGAGCTGGAAGCCGCCGCCGACGCAGGCGCCGTCTACCGCGAAGAGGGTCACCTGGGGGAGGCGCTCGATGCGGCTGACCAGCTTCTCCCACTTGTTGAAGCCGTGGATGTCCAGAGCTTCCTTGGGGTCGAAGTCGGCGAAGTCGATGCCGAGCGAGCGCCCGCGGATCACGACGACCTTGGCGGCGGAGGTGTCCTCCAGGTGGTCGCACACCTTCTCGAGCTCGCGGATCTGGCGAACGTTGATGCGCTCCCGACGAAGGACGATGGTGGCGACGTCGCCACCGTCCTCGAAGGTCAAGGTCTCGTACATGGAAGCTCCTACCAACGGATCAACGCCGTCTCGATGGTCGAGCCCGGGCCCATGGTCATCATGACCCCGTAGTCCCCACGCTTCACGCGCCCCTCGTGGAGGAGGCGCTCGTAGGAGAAGAGGAAGGACCCGCTCGATAAATTGCCGTAGTCGCGCAGCACGGAGTGGGTGTGACGCACGTCCCACTCCGAGATGCCGATGTTGTACTTGATCGCGTCCACCACCTTCTTCCCGCCGCTGTGGACCAGCCAGTGGGAGATGTTGCGGCGCTTGAGGCCGTGCGCGGCGAGGAGGCGCCCGAGGGGCCGCTCCGCGTTGGCGCCGACGACGTAGGGGATGTCGCGATCGAGGAAGAAGCTGAACTTGCCCGCGTCGTCATCCCAGTCGAAGCGCATGGCGCCGACGGCCGAGGGGATGATGTGGCTGTTGAAGCCCAGGATCTTCGGGGCGAAGGCGGCCTCGTCCCGCTCGGAGGCGCGCACGAGCACGGCCGCGGCGCCGTCCCCGAACAGGGAGTTCACGATGGCGGTGCGCATCGTGTAGTCGAAGACGTAGGCCGCCGAGCAGATCTCGATCGAGACCATCAGGGCGTTCTTGCCCGGGTTCGCCATCGCCCAGGAGGCGACGGGGTTGAGCCCGTTGAGCCCGGCGTTGCAGCCCATGCCCACGATGTCGGCGCGGGAGCAGTCCTCGCGGAAGCCCATCTCCTTCATCAGGAGCGCGGTGAGCCCGGGGGCGAGGAAGCCGGTCGTCGTGATGCAGCAGAGGTAGTCGATGTCCTTGACCGTGAGGCCGAGGGGCTCGAGGCACTTGGTGACGGCCTGGGGACCGATCTCCATCGCGCCGTTGCGGTGCTTCTTCAGCAGCTCGCCCTGGGACTCGTGCGGAGCGCCGTCCGCCCCGGCGGGGGCGAGGTAGAGGTGGCGCGTGCGGATGTGACTGCTGGTAAACAGCGAGCGGAGGCGCGGATCCTCCACCCGGTAGCGCTCCAGGAGGTCCTCCTGACGGTAGCGCTCCGGCGGGTTCGCCGTGCCGACCGAGAGGATGCGGGGCCGCGAATCGAGCATGGCGCATTGTATCGCGGGCGTCGCCGACGTGGGACCGCCCCCGGGCAGGTAGAGGCGGCGCGCGCACGTCCCCTCCCCCACTTCCAGCCCCGTCCGCGCGGCGCGGCGCGCCGACGCACGACCGTTTCCAGATTGACATACGGCGCCAACGGTGCTTGGATGCTCCACCCATGCACGCGCTCCTCTCCTTCCTCGTCGCTTGCACGGACCCCGTCGTCCCCGACGTCGGTCACGACACGGCGCCCCCCATCGGGTCCGTCGACACCGCCGTCGACACCGCGCCGACCGACACCGGCGCGGACACCGACACCGTCGACACCGTGGACGACGCCCCGGAGGAGCCCGACCCCGTCGTCACCGAGGAGGGCGCCGAGCCCCAGGACACCTCCGACCTCGCGGGGTGGATCTTCGACCAGACGGTGATGCACACCGTGGACATCACGCTGCCCGACCTCTCCGAGAGCGCGCTCGCGTCCTCGCCCTACATGTGGGCCCGCGCCGGCATCACCATCGACGGCGAGGAGATGGCGCCCGTCGGCGTGCACCTGCGCGGCAAGATCGGCTCGTTCCGCACGCTGTCCGGCAAGCCCAAGTTCAAGATCTCGTTCAACCAGTACGTCGCGGGCCAGCGCTTCTACGGCCTCGAGGAGCTGTCGCTGAACAACTCCGTGGTCGACTGCTCCTACATCAAGGAGATGGTGGGCTATCGGATGTACGAGCTCGCGGGCATCCCGACGCTCCGCACCTCCTACGCGCAGGTGACGGTCAACGGCGAGCCGTACGGGCTCTACATCGTGCTCGAGACCCCGTCGGACAAGTGGCTCGACCGCAACTACGACGACGCGAGCGGCAACCTCTACGACGGCAAATACGTCTGGTACGGCGGCTACAGCTACACCCTGCTCGACTTCAACATCGGGGTGGACTCCCTCTTCCAGCTCGAGGAGGGCACCGACGTCGCCAACGCGGACATCGCGGCGATCTCCGCCGCCCTCGCCGCGTCGGACGGGCAGCCCACCTTCTACGACACGATGGGCGCCGTCCTCGATTGGGACCTGTTCCACCGCTACACGTCGGTCGACCACTTCATCGGGCACAACGACGGCTATTCGATGAACACCAACAACTACCGCGTGTACTTCGACCCCACGGATGGGAAGGCCGACTTCCTCCCGTGGGACCTCGACTACACCTTCCTGTACGACTACGAGTGGGGCCTCAGTTGGCAAAACGCCAACGGCAACATCACCAACGCCTGCTTCCGTGACGCGAGCTGCACCGCCGGCCAGGCGGCCGGGATGGCCACGGTGCTCGCCGCATGGGAGGCCGACGACTGGGAGCCCTGGCTCGACGGGATCGAGGCCCTCAGCTACACCGCCACCCAGGGCGATCCGCGGCGCGAGTGCGCGGCGTCGAGCGTGCAGCCCTACCGCGACTACGTGCGTTCCTGGCTCGAAGCGCGCCCCGGCAACATGCGCGCCTACTACGGACTGTGATGCTCCTCCTCCTCTCCGCCTGCTCCGAGCGCTTCGAAGACGACACCGCCGACACCATCGTCGTGGGCACCGACTCGGGGGACACCGACTCCGACACCGACACCGACACGGACGTCGACACCGACACCGCTGGCGACACCGACACCGCTGGCGACACCGACACCGCCCCGGTGCCGCTCGAGCTCTGCATCAACGAATTCATGCCGGACAACGAGGCGGCCGTCCAGGACGAGACCCTCGCGTACCCGGACTGGATCGAGCTCCACAACCCGGGTGACACCACCGTCCTCCTCGACGGTTGGACCCTCACCGACTTCCGCGAGGAGCCCGAGAAGCATGTGCTCACGGGGGCGCTCGCGATCGAGCCGGGCGGCTTCCAGGTGTTGTGGGCGGACGGCATCCCCGAGAACGGCTCGTCCCACCTTGCCTTCCGGCTGGCGTCCGACGGCGGCGAGGTCGGGCTCTACGCGCCGGACGGCCGCGGGAGCCTCGTCACCCACCGGGTGGTCGCGGCCGCCTTCTCCGTCGCGCGCGTGCCCGCCTGCTGCACCGGTGAGGGCTGCCTCAGCTTCGACTTCCGCGGCACCCCCGGCG
>CAJBVW010000254.1 GCA_903959175.1 uncultured Pseudomonadota bacterium | reverse complement strand
CCGGGGCCGCCGGGCGGACGCCCTCCGGGGCCGCCGGGCGGACGCCCTCCGGGGCCGCCGGGCGCGAGGCCGCCGGTGGCGTTCGCCTTGGCCTCCCCGTCGAACAGCGGCAGGAAGCCCGTCTGCTGCGGGCCGGGGAGCGGCGGGAGGGGCTCGGCGACAGGTACGCCCGCGACGATCGCCGCGCGGAGGGACGCGGGGAAGGGGACGGACGCGGTGTCGGCGGCGGTCTCGAGGGCGCGGAGGAGGTCGCGGCTGGTCTGGGTGTAGAGGCTCCCGCTTGCGACGGCGTCGGCGATCTGCCGGTCGGTGGGGAGGGCGGCGGCCGGCTGCGCGTAGGCGATCTCCTGGCGGAGCGACTCGAGGACGAGCCCGAGCTCGAGCTGGGACTCGCGGCGCTTCTGCGCGGCGTCCGCCTTCGGGTTGTCCTGCGCGTGCCCGTCCTTCTTGCCGTTGCCCCGCTTCGGGCCGGCGCCGTCTCCCGGCATGTCGCCGCCGTGCTTGCCGCGCCCGCCCTTGCCGCCGCCCTTGCCGCCGCCCTTGCCGGCGCCGCGGGGCTTGCCCTGGACCCGCGCGTCCGGCGAGGCGGGGTCCACGGTGGTGAGGAGCGTCGTGAGCTCGTCCGCGCTCACGACGCCGTCGAGGTTGGTGTCGGCCTCGGGCTTCGCCGCGCCGGCGAGGTGGACGCGCTCGTACTCGGTCGTGGTGACGCGCCCGTCGTGGTCGACGTCGAGCACGGCGAGGCTCGGGGCGAGCGCGCCCGCCTCGGTCCAGCCGCCGGTCCCGCCGCAGCCCACGAGCCAGAGGAGCGCGATCACTTGGCGTCCCAGTAGCCGCGGGCCTTGAGCTGCTCCTTGAGCTCGGGCGGCGTCTCGACGGCGCTGTCGCTCTTCGGCTGGCGGAGGCTCCGGAACCACGTCACCATCGCGGTGCGCTGCGTCTCGAGGTCGGCCGCGGGGATCCCCTCCGTGGCCTCGAACGCGGGCCCGTCGAGCTGGGCGGTGGCGAGCATATCGGCGAGGAGGGGGTCGGTCGCCTGGATGCCGGTGTAGGTGAGGCGGCCGGCGGCGCTGCGCGCCGAGAGCATGCGGAAGCCGAGGCCGCCCTGGGTCATGGCGAAGGGGTGCCCGGCGAAGGGCTCGCCGCGGAGGGCAGGCGCGAGGGACGTGCCGCGGATGCCGGCGGGGGGCTCCGCGCCGACGAGCGTGAGCACGGTGGGGAGCACGTCCACCAGCTCGACCACGGCGTCGACGCGCTTGCCGCCGCCCTCGCCGCCGGGGAGGCGCACGAGGAGCGGGACGTGCGACACCTCGTCGCCCAGGGTGCAGCAGCGGTGGAAGAGGCCGCCCTCGCCCAGCACGTCGCCGTGGTCGGCGAGGACGACGATCACGGTGTCGTCGAGTAGGTCCCGCTCCTGAAGGCGCGCCATGAAGACGCCGAACCACGCGTCGGTGTAGGCGACTGCGCCGTCGTACACGTCGCGGATGAGGTCCTCGTCGGCGGGGCCGACCGGCGCGAGCGGGGGCTGGATCCCCGCGACGATGGCGGCAAGCTCGGCGCGGCCCTCGGGCGCGCGGGGCCGGAGGCGGGTGCGGGTGACGGCGTCGAGGAGGTCGAAGCTCGTGTGGAGGCGCCCGTCCATCACGCGGGCGGTGGCCGCGAGGATGCCGCGCTGGGCCTCGGAGACGCCGGGATCCGCCGTGCGGGCGAGGCCGAAGGGCGTGGGCTTCATGTAGGGGGCGTGCGTGTCGTAAGTGTGCACGAAGAGGAAGAATGGCTTGGCCGCGTCGCGCGCGTCGAGCCAGTCGAGGCCCATCGGCACGGTGTGGTAGAGCGAGCCGAAGTCGACCGACCCCTCATAGGTGTCGAAGCCCTTGGTGGGGCCTATGCGCGGCGAGAGGTCCCCCCCGGCGACGCGGGCGGCGGTCTGGTAGCCGTAGGCGCCGAGCACCTGGGGCAGCGTGTACATGTCCGGCGCGATGTTGGCGGCGCGCGAGGAGCCGGCGACCTCGGAGGGGTAACGGCTGGTGAGGATGCTGGTGTGGGAGGGCAGCGTCACGGAGGCCTGGCTGTAGGCGTGCGTGAAGGTGATGCCCTCGGCCGCGAAGCGATCGAGGTTGGGGGTCAATCCGTCGGTGTTGCCGAGGGTGCCGACGCGATCGGCCCGGAAGGTGTCGAGCGACACGAGCAGGACGTTGGGCGGACCCTCCCGCTTCGCGTGCCCGAAGGGGGAGGCGCAGCCTGCGAGCGCGAGCAGGAAGAGGACGCGGGACATCAAGGCGGACTGTAGCGCGCGCCCCGTCGTTCGGCTTGTCTGCTCCGTCGCGCGGCGGTCGACCGCCGCGCGACGGAGCAGACAAGCCGAACGACGGGGCGCGCGCTACAGTCCGCCTTG
>CAJBVW010000253.1 GCA_903959175.1 uncultured Pseudomonadota bacterium | reverse complement strand
GATCGGCGCGGTGCCGAGCGCGGCGCGGATCGCGGGGGTGTCGGTGCCGGCGCCGAGGAGGGCCTCGCGGGGCTCGATGCGGCCGAGCTCGGCGAGCACCTCGTCCACGGTGCGGGGCTCGCAGACGCGGAGGTCGCCGGTGGAGGCGTCAAGGAGCGCGACGCCGTAGGGGCCGCCCTCGGTGGTGGGGGCGCCGACGGCGACGAGGAAGGCGGACTCGTGGGCGTCCGCCGTCTCGCCGGAGAGGCCGGGGGTGACGACGCGCACGACCTCCCGCTTGACGATCCCCTTCGCGAGCCGCGGATCCTCGACCTGGTCGGCGACGGCGACCTTCCGGCCCATCTCGACGACGCGGCGGATGTACCCCTCGGCCGCGTGGTGTGGCACGCCGCACATCGGGACCGGGTCCGGCGAGTCCTTGTTCCGCGCCGTGAGGGTGAGCTCGAGCGCCGCGGCGGTCCAGACGGCGTCCGGCCCGAAGAGCTCGTAGAAGTCCCCCATCCGGAAGAAGAGCAGCGCGTCCGGGTACTGGGCCTTGAGCTCCCGGTACTGCCGGAACATCGGGGTGTCCGCGGCGTCGAAGCTCACGCGCCGGCCGCCGGGGCGCGCATGCGGCAGCCCCAGAACACGTCCTCGCCGCCGGTCGCCGGGGCGTTGTCGAAGGTGGCCTCGATGGTCCAGCCGAGCTGCTTCGCCACGTCCTCGCCTTCCTCGGGCTCGGGCGAACACACCGCGTAGACAATGGCGCCGCCGGGGGCGACGCACTTCGCCGCGTTCTGGAGGATGACCCACTGCCGCGCGGCGTTGGTCGCGATGTCCTCCTGGCGGCGGCGCCAGCGGATGTCGGGGTGGCGGCGCAGGGTGCCGAGGCCGGTGCAGGGCGCGTCGACGAGGACGAACGGGAAGACGCGGTCGAGCGGGCCGGTCGTCCAGTCGTGCGCCTGCGCCCAGACGGGCAGGTCGAGGCGCTCGGCGCCCTCCTGCACGCGCTCGAGGCGGGCGGGATCGAGGTCGGTCGAGAACACCTTGGCGCCGCGGCTCGCGAGGCGGAAGCTCTTGCCGCCGGGCGCCGCGCAGGTGTCGAGCACCTCGGCGCCGGGGGGGAGCTCCCCGACGAGGTCGGCGATGGCGACCGCCGCGGGGTCCATCACCCACCACTGGCCCTCCGCGTAGCCGGGCAGCTCCTCTACCGCGCCGGCGCCGTCGGGCAGGCGGAACAGACCGCCTTCTTCCGGCGTGATCACGAGGCCGCGGTGCTGGAACATCCGGGAGACGCCGGCGGGGTCCTCCTTGGCGACGATGTAGACGGGCGCGGGGTCGTTGTTGGACGCCATCCACACGTCCGCGGCGGGGCCGTAGCGCCGACGCCAGCGGTGCGCGAGCCACGCGGGGTGGCCGAGGCGGGCGTCGTCGTCGGGCTCGAAGCTGCCCTGGTTGCGGAGGACGGCGTTCGCGAAGCCGGCGGCGTGGCCAGCGCCGAGCGCGCGGCAGGTCTCCACCGCCTGGTCCACCGCGGCGTGGGGCGGGACGCGGGAGCGCCGGAGCTCGAAGATGCCCATCCGGAGGGCGGCGAGGACCTCGGGATCGAGGTTCTTCGTGGTGCGCTTGGCGGCCTGCTGGAGGATGCTGTCGACCGCGGAGCGGTTGCGGAGCACGCCGAAGACGAGGTGCCAGGCGAGGCCGCGATCGGCGGGGTCGCGCGGGGCGAGGCGCGCGAGGGCGTCCTCCGCGTGTTCGCCACGTTCAACGGACATCAATGCCTGGGCGGCGGCGAGGCGGCCGGGGTTTACCTTGGAGCGGGTCGGATGGGAGGGCATGGCGCCGGAGACTATCCCGACGCGGCGCGCCCGGACGGTGGCGTGGGCGTGCGCTCCCGCGCCGCGCGGCGTATCGGCCGGCCTCAGCTCGAGGAGAGCGCAATCCAAACGGCGGCGGCGGAGGCCACGATCGCGCCGGCCCCGAGCAGCCCGCCCGCCCCGAGCAGCCCGCCCGCGACGAGCAGCTCCCGGCTCGAGATCGCCCCGCGCTCCTGGGGTGGCGGCCTCGTCAGCGCCGCGGGCGCGACGGGCGGCAGAGCGAGGTCCGTCGCCTCCCCCCGTATGGCTTCCCACGAGGACCAGGCGTCGAGGAGAGTCACGACCACGTCGCGCCACCCGGCGTCGGATGAATCGCTCCGCTCGGGGTCGCCGCTCGCACGCCGTTGCCGTGCCTCGAGGCGCGCGACGAGGGCCGACCGCGGGCCGGGAGCGGCCCAGGCATCCGCATCCGATCCGTCAGGGAGCGCCAGCTCGTCCGCGAGTGCGGTGAGCGCCTCGCCGAAGCGAGTCGCGTCCATCCGCTCGTCCGGGGCCCAACTGCCTGCACGCACGAGCAGCTGCACTACTGGCTCGGGGATGCCGGCGCCACGGAGCTCCTCGACGGCCGCAGGGACGTAGAGCTCGGCGGGCGAGTAACCGAGAAGCATCCACGCGAGGGTGACCGCGAGGGCATAGATGTCGGTTGCCGGGCGCACGGCACGAGGGTCGCGCCGCTGTTCCGGCGCCATCCAGGGCAGGCTGCCGAGGATCGCGCCGGAGCTGGTCTGGGTGCGGCTGTCCGCCCACATGCGTGCGATGCCGAAGTCGGTGAGTCGTACTTCGCCGCCAGACATCAACAGGATGTTGGCGGGCTTGACGTCGCGATGGACGACGCCCGCCCGGTGCGCCGACGCGAGCACGTCGCACAGCGCGCCAGCGACGTGGAGCGCCACGGGGAGCGGAAGCGGCTCTGCCACCGGTTGGCCGGCGGAGTCCAGGTCGCCGCTCTCCACCAGCGCCTGCAACGAGAGGACGGCCAGGTCCAGGACGAGCCAGGCGGCGCCTGCCTCTTCGAAGTGGCCGTGGATCGCGAGCGCACCCGGATGCTGGACGCGTACGCGGGCTTCCACCTCCAGGGCTGCGCCCTCGGCGCCTCCGGCAGCGAGCGGGAGGGCCTTGAGGGCGCGCTCGGTGCGCGCCTCGATGTCGAGCGCGCGCCAGACCACCCCGGATCCGCCGCGACCGATCTCGGCGAGCAGGCGATAGCGCCCGTCGCGGAGACAGAGCCCTGGAGCGTGCATGGCTTAGCCCCTCTCGAAGGCGCGGACGCGGGTAAGGGTCAGCGAGCCCTCCCTGCGGCGCTCGAAGAGCGCGTGGACCGACCCGGCGCCGGCGCTTGCGAGCTGATCCCGAAGCTTTGCGCGCTCGAACGCGAGTCGCTCGATGGGGCTGTCCTTCGCTCCGCCGAGGGCGTTCCAGTCGGCCCATGCGTTCGCCGCCGACAGCCAGCCGTCGTGCTCGCCGTGGATGCGTGCATTCAGAAAAACCGCGAGCACACGTACGCACTCCCCCCGCACCTGAACAGCCGCGTCCTCGTGACGTGCTCCCATCGACAGCGTCGCGATGCGTTCGTGCAGGTTCAAATCGATGACGAGGCCGGCTGCGGCGAGGTCGAGCCGCGTCCGGACGGTGGCGGGAACCGGCTCGCCGGGGTGCACCCGCAGGATCCGGCCACCCGCGCGCACCACCGAGCCTTCGCCGAACGCCTCCTCGGGCGCCCCTTCGGCCTCGATGGGAAACACTCCGTCCCTGCGCACTTCCACGAGCTCCGCGAGGGCGGCGCCGGAGAGAGACTCGCCGGTCTCGACGTCGATGGCGCACGGGCGTGGCGGAGCGCTGTCGACCAGCTCGATCCAGACTGCGTCGTCGAGCCGAACGCGGGCGCCACGGCCGGCCTGTGCGCCGAGCGAACGCCACTCGGCGCCGAGGAACGTACCGAACCCGCGCGTGCGCTCCTGCGCCGCCAGGGCCCGCCACGCCCATTGCGAAGCGGTCCAGCGCAACTCGATCCAGTACAGCGGGCAGAACGCCGCGCGCACGCGAGGGGTACAGCACCACGCGCGACCGATGAGAGCACTGGCAGGGAGG
>CAJBVW010000252.1 GCA_903959175.1 uncultured Pseudomonadota bacterium | reverse complement strand
GGGGGCGCGCTCACGGCCTTGTTGTTGGTCGTCGCGCTGGGCGCGGCCACCGCCGCCGGCTCGCCCGCGGGCTTGGCAAGACCCGTACGCTCCAACGCCTTCTGCAACTCGGCCTGGGTCACCTTGTGGTCGCGCGCGAGGTCGCGCAGCCTGCGGCTCTTCAGCTTGGAAACAACGTCATTCCACCAAGGGCGGTTTTCGAGCGGGGTAGACAAAGCGAGCTCCACGTAGAGGACCGACGGGGGGATGCCGGAGTGCGCCGTATAGCAGGCTGAATTGGGAACCGCAACGTGTTTCGGGGCGTGTCTTGGACGCGGGGGTGTCCGGTCCCGTTCGTAGTGCCCCTGTTGGATCGCTGTGACTGGCCCCGTCGGCAGGGCTTCCGCGCAGTCGAAATCGCGCGGCCGTGACCGCCTCCGGTGTGCGTCTTTACGTGCGGTGACGAACGCGCGGCCGTCGACGGACCCCGGAAGCATGTCCCCACGTCTACGAAGCGTAGAATGCGCTGTGGTGGCCCCCGTAGAAGCGCCGCCGCGCGGCGGTGCGGACGTGGCGCGCTTCTTGCTGTAGTCTCCCGTGCTGCCCGATGCTGTTCCCTACCTTCGACTACTTCCTCTTCCTCCCGCTCGTCGCGCTCGTCCACTGGGTGTTGCGTGCCAACGGGCTCCGCACCGCGTGGCTCCTCGTCGTGAGCCTCGTGTTCTACGCCTCGTGGAACCCGATAGACACGCTTCTGCTGCTCGGCATCGTCGGGCTCGCATACGTCTCCGGGCGGGTCATCAGCGGCCTCTCCGAGGCCCGACGCCGCCCCGCGCTGCTCGCCGCGGCGCTGGTGATGCTCTCGCCGCTGCTGTTCTACAAGTACGCGGGCTTCTTCTTGGAGAACCTGCGGATGGTGTGGCCGGACGCCCCGCCGCCCCCCACGACCCACTTCCCGATCGGGATCTCCTTCTACAGCTTCCAGGCCCTGGCCTATGTCATCGACGTGCGGCGCGGGCAGGCTCCCGAGAAGGACCCCATCCGCTTCTGCACGTTCCTCCTGTTCTTCCCGCACCTCGTCGCCGGGCCGATCCTCCGCGCCTCCGCCCTCCTCACGCAGCTCGCCGCGCCCCGCACGCTGCTCCCGTCCGACGTGGGCGAGGGCCTCGCGCGCATCGGTGTGGGCCTCGTGAAGAAGGTGTTGGTTGCCGACGTGCTCCGCCTCGGCATGGTCGACTCGGTGTTCACCGACCCCGGCTCGTTCACCGGTCTGGAGGTCATGGTCGCCCTGTACGCCTTCACCCTCCAGATCTACTGCGACTTCTCCGGCTACACCGACTTCGCCGTCGGCTCGGCCCGCCTCTTCGGCTTCAAGATGCCGGAGAACTTCGATCGTCCGTACCAGGCGCTCTCCGTCGCCAGCTACTGGCGCCGCTGGCACATGACGCTGTCGGATTGGGTTCGTGACTACGTGTACTACCCGCTCGGGGGCTCCCGGGGCGGCGGCTTCGCCCCGTACCGCAACACCTTCATAACGCTGCTCATCCTGGGCTTCTGGCACGGCGCGAACTGGACCTTCGTCGTCTACGGTCTTCTGCACGGTGCCGCGGTCGGCCTCAACCGCTGGTGGCGCACGGACGGGCCGGGCAAGACGCTCCCCGCGCCCGGCCCCTTCGGGATCGCGTGGCGTTGGATGCTCACCTTCCACTTCGTGGTCCTGGCGCGCATCCTGTTCCGCGCGGACGATCTGACGCAGTCCTGGGCGCTGGTGAAGGCGCTCGGAAACACGGTCCTCGCGATGCCGCGGTTCTCCTACCACGCGTGGGCGGTACTCCTCCTCGGCTACGCCGTCCACTTCACACCGACGAGTTGGGCGCGCCTCGCCCGGGAGCGCTTCGCGACGCTCCCCGCGCCGGCTTGGGGCCTCGCCCTCGCCGCCGCCGGCTGGGCCTGCGTGCGCTGGCGGGTCGGAGACAACCTTGCGTTCATCTACTATGATTTTTAGGTGATATCCTCCTTAAGCGTCGTAGGCGGCCGATAATCAGCCGAGACGCGGTGGGCTGCCCCCACGTCTGCCCCACGTCTGCCCCACGTCTGCCCCACGTCTGCCCCACGTCTGCCCCACGTCTGCCCCACGGAGGGCACCCCACGGGGGGAAGGCAGGGCGGGATGGCGTCGGCGTCAATCGAGGACAAGGGCGGCGGGCGATGGCGGATCCGCTGGCGTGAGAAGCGACCGGAGGGAAGCTGGGCGCAGCCGGAGGTGACCGTCCACGGCTCCGCGGAGGACGCCGAGGCGTACCGGCTGGTGGTGATCCGGGACCTCCGCGAACGAGGCCATCACGATCCGGCCGTCCAGCGGGCCCGGCATGCGCCGCCCGCGACGGTGCTCGACGGCATGATTGCCTACATCGCCGCAGAGGCCCCCGAGGCCCTCGTCGCTGCGGGGGTACGTCCCCTCGGCGGCTCCGTACGGTCGCACGGTGGCGCCGACGCTCGAGCATGCGGATGCGTGTCTGCGTCGGCTCCGCTCGCGGCGGGGCCGCCTCCCAGGCGCAGTGGGCCGCCAGCAGGATCGCGGAGGACGGGCTCCCGCCGATCAGGTGGGGAGAGCCCCGTCGTTCGTCATGTGTCGGTTTTCGGGGGCGTCATGTGGGGGGCCGGCTGCGAACGAGGGACGGCGGGAGGGGGGCGGCCACCCCGTCCCCGGGTCGGGCGTGACCCTGATCTTCAAGAACGGCCTGATGCTCGTGGGCTACGACACGCCGCTGCCGGTCGAGTCCCAGAAGCCCGGCGACCGCGTCAAGGTGTGCCTCGTGGGGGTGCCGGCCAACTGTCCGCCCGGCGACACGCGCGGCAAGGTGTACAGGGTGCACGACCCGCGGCTCGGGCAGTCCTACACCCTGCCCGACGCCATGCACACCTGCGGTGGCGCGTGAGCGGGGCGCGTTGGGCGCGGGGGGCCGCGCGCGCGGACATTACTCGTCTTCTTCGTCGAGGTCGTCGTCGCTTTCAAGCTCGTCTTCCTCGTCTTCGTCCTCGTCCAGCTCCTCGTCGCTCCCCGATCTCTGCCTGGCTTCCCAGAAAAACCGGTTGAAAGGGTTGGCTGCGGTGGACGCGAACGCGGTGCACAGGTCCTCGTAGGACGCATCGGGGCCGATGTCGATCGCCGGGTCGTGCTCGTAGGTGAGGAGCCGAATGGGCGTCTTGAGCAGCTCGCGCGCGACCCAGAACGACTCCGCGAGGGTGTCGGCAAGCCGGGCGAACGGCGTGTTCACCTGCACCTTGGGGCCGAGGAGCTCCTTCGCCTCGGCCGGATCGACCGCGAAGCCGTGGCCGTGGTAGCTGCGCACCAACGCGTCCGCGATCTCCTCGGGGTCTCTCCCTCCGAGCGTATGGCTGGAGGAGTTCAGCAACCGCACCGCGAGGGCCTTGGAGTGCGCGCGGAGGCGCACGCAGTGGCCGAGCACCTCCACCTTCACCCCGGAGTTGAGGAGGAAGGTGTTCCACCATTCACCTCCACTCAGGTTCTGGGCCGCCTCCTCGCGGCGCCGTCGAACGACCTCCTCGAAACCCTCCATGATCTCCTCGACGGATCCGGGGCGGTTCGGGGCCTCGTGCATCGAGGCGTCTTCGCCGAGGAGGTAGCGGAACGGGACCTGGAAGTCGAGCGGGCCGAGGATGGCCACCGGCCCGAGATGCACGCGATCGGCGCCGAGGAGGAACAACGTGCCGGCGGAGACGGCCTGCTCCATGACCGCCACATGGACCTCGCGGAACGCGCGCTGCAGGAAGCGCATGGCGACGTACGCCGCGTCAGGATCGCCGCCTTCCGTACGCAGAACCATGTAGATGTCCCGCTTGCCGCGACGATTTGCGCCCCGCGCGGGTCGGTAGGCATCTCGGTCCTTCCCGGTGACGGTGGCCAGCTCGCGCGCGAAGGCCCGTGTGATGTCGTCGTCGTAGAGGACGAAGCGCGCGTGCCGATCGCGGCGGACGCCCGAGGTGGCGAGCGCGGCGAGGAACTCGACGCAGGCGGCGGTGTCGGCGGAGTCCACCACCTCGTCCGTGCGGAGGGCGCTGCAGAGGGAGTTCATCCGAAAGTCGGGGGCCTGGCCCAGGTACGCCTTCCAGTTGCGGAAAATCTCTCGGATGGCGTCGGGGATGGCCGGCGGGTCGAGTTCAGGGGTGCTCACGGGCGCTCCGCGGTGGATGTTCGGCTTTAGCCGATGGTCTCTCCCGCGTCGCGAAGCACGCGCGCGACCGTCGGCCTCCAGCTCGACCGCGTGAGCGGCGTCGCCTACTGCGCGGCCACTGCCACCGCCCACGCGGCGCTCTCGACCAGCCCGCGGTCGGACACGCCCGGATCGCGCCAGAGCCGCGCGTCGTCGTCGTTCACGGTCCAGCGGTACGTCAGCACGAAGGGGTTCATGGCGCCGTCGATCTGCATCCCGCAGAACACCGTCTCGCTGACGCGCACGACGCGCGGGCCCCACAGGGTCGGGATCGTGGCGGCGAACGCGATGTCTTCGCCCGGGTAGTGGATGGTGCCGGTCCAGGTGACGTCCACGTCACCGTCGGCCCGCCGCGCGAGGGCGAGGCGGCTGTCGCCGACCTCGAGCGCCAGCGCCACCCGGGCGCTGTCGTTCACGAGCGCCTTGGTGTAGGCGGCGTTGTCGGTCCTGCCGAACGCGAAGTGGACTTCACCCAGAGCCCGTGTAGCGCCCTCACGCTTCGGCAGCGCCGCCACCCCGCGCGCGACGGCAGTCCGCACGCGGCCGGAGCGCATGGGAAAGTCGCTGGCCACGACCTCCGGGTCTCCGAGCGCGGCACGACGGGACGCCGCATCGCCGTAGGAGGCGCGGCATTGGGCGCGGCGCACGTCGACGGGCGCATCGGCGGGGAGCGGGTTGGGCGTCCACGACATCGCCGCGGTCTCCCAGGCGACCTCGGGGAGCCCGGCGGCGAGCCCGCCGAGCGCGAGCATGTGGTTGAAGCCGTGAACGCCGAGTCGCTCGCGGGCCGTGAAGAGCCGTGCGTTCTGCCGCGCGGCGCGGGCACCGCGGGCGACCTCGTCGGGGTCGCAATCGCTGGAGGCCGGCTTGCCGGTGAACCCGAGAGTGCGGCAGTGCAGGCGGTTGGTGGTCGCGGCGTACTCCGGCAGGCCGATCACGGGAACACTCACGACGGCTGCGCCCACGATTGCCACGGCGGCGATGACGCGTGCAGCACTTGGCCCGCTCGCCGCCCGCGACGGCCACAGTGCCCACACCCCGAGCAGCGCGTGCAGCCCGCTGAGCGGCATGTCGTACACGAAGAGCCACGCCGTGAACGCGGCCCACCCCAGCGCTGCCGCGGCCCGCGCCATGTGCCAGAACGTGCGCATCCCGGCCCTCACAGCTGGTCCGCCACGACGACGGTGGCGTCCGAGCGCCAGATGTCCGCGGGGGACACGACCGGTCCTTCGCGGTCGGGGCCGTTCTTACCCCAGCGGCGCTTGACGAACTCCGCGCCGACCGGCGTGTCGAGCAGCACGAAGTCGTCGAAGGTGCCGAGCGGGGCGATCTGCACGTCCACGGCGTAGTCGTAGGCCTTCCACGCCAGCTCCGAGCAGTAGAGGGTGGCGTCGTCCCAGCCGAAGCGCCGGTCGTAGTCTCGGCCGACCCAGGTCCGCGCCTTCTTGACGACCGCGCTGCGCTGCGCGTCCGTCAGGCCGGGGACGCGCTTCACAGCGAGCCGGGCATCGTCATAGCGGCCGCGGAACGCCTCGAGCGTCGTGACCTTCACGGGCTGCACGGCCTCTACGACGTAGACGCCGTCGCGCCGCACGTCGATGAGGCCCATGTGCGTGAGCCGCGACCCCGTTGCGAGCATGACGTACCGCGACTGGTCGCTCTGGCTGGCCTGGAAGACGAGGTCGCCGTCCTTCCAGTCGGGGTCATCGGTGAGGTCGTCCTCGACCGCCGCGTCGAGGACCGCGTCGGGCGCGCCCGTGTCGTCCGGGGCCTGAGCGCAGCCTATCGCGAGGGGGAGCGCGAGGGTGAGCGCGAGGGTGAGCGCGAGGGGTGTGAACCGCATGGGAGCCTCCTTCCCCAACGTACGGGGAGCCCATGCAGATTCCGTGCAGGCGGCGAGGAGGTTCGCGCTCAGGTTCATCTACCCGCATCTCGCGGCGGTGCCCGCGGCACGCGAGCGCTTTGTCGCGGAGGCGTACGTCGGCCGACGGCTCTCCCACCCGTCGCTGACGACCCACAGCCGCTACCTCGTCGCGTACGACCGGTGGGGCGTGTTCGTCGTCGAGCCCTCACCCGACCGGCCCTTCCCGTGGACGGGTGTCACCTACCTGCGCTTCGGCGCCTACCCGCGCGAGGTGGCGGAGCGGCTGCTCGCGGCGGCGTAGGGCGCGCTGCCTCGGGGCGGTTGCGCGGCCGCGGCGCGGGAAGGTTTCCCGGCCCCGCGCCCCGCCGTAACAGGGGTGTCGGACGCCGGACGCGCCGACACGGAGTCCCCTTGTCCGACGCCCTCGACAACCTGCATGTTCTCTACCGCCGGCACCAGTACGACCCTGACGGGGAGGCCACCTGCCTCAAGTGCCGCGCGACCTATCCGACACGCGCCATCCGAAAGTGGATCGACGGCGGCACCACCGCCGTGTGTCCCCGGTGCCGCCTCGACTTCGTGGTGCCCGGCCGGCCCGACCCCGCGTGGGTCGAGCGGGTGCGGGAGGACATCTTCGCGCCTTTCCCCGGCATGGCGAAGCTCACCCCGGAGGAGGCCGCCGCGTTCACGGAGGCCCTGTCGAGGCCCGTGCCGGAGGACGGGGAATGAGCGCGCTCCGCCCCTCGGAGCGGCGTGCGCTGCTCCTCGCCCTCGCCGACTGCGGCCCCGCCGACGGGGGGCGCCCCGGCCAGCCCGGCCCCGCCCGCGCCACCTGGATGCGGCTGCAGGCCCAGGGGCTGCTGGACCCTGCCCACGCCCTCCCAAGCGAGTGGCCGCCGGCGGTCACCGACGCCGGGCTGCGCGCCCTCGGCCTGCCCGAGCGCGTCGTGTCCCCCGAGGCCGCGCTTCGGGCGGCCGTCAGGTGCCTCCTGCCCTGGCGGCGCCCCGCCGTGCGGCTGCACCCAAGGATCCCGGCTGTGTCCATCGATCATCCCGACGACCCGCTCGGCGACCCGATCGTCGTGAGCGCGCACCCCGACGTGTTCGCGGCCGTCTCCACCGACAACGAGCGCGCCTGGGAGTACGGCGAGCGCTGCGCGGACACCGCGTGGGACGCCGTCTATGCTTGGACCACGCGAATTGGTTATCCCCTCGATACGAGCTACCGCGGCGAGTGGCGGCTCGTGTTCCATGACACCCAACCGGAGCATCTGCCATGAATTCCTTCGAACGGCGCGTCGCCGCGCTCTACGACCTGTACCCGCTCGAGTACGCCCTCGCCGTCGCGAAGGAGGGCTACGGCGGCTACACGCCCTTCCTGCTGCCACTCGACGAGGGCGAGCCCGTGCGGGACCCCCGCGCCGAGGCCTTTCAGTCGTTCGAGGAGCTGCGACGCAAGGAGATCGACGAGCTGGAGGCGCTGGCGCCCCGCGCGTCGGTGGGGGTGCGGGAGGCGTGGGAGGCGTGGTGGGGGGAGAGGCGGGGTGGGTAAGCGGCGGCCGCGCAGGTAGGGATGAAGAATGCCGCGCTTCTTCAACACGACCGGGCCCTGCGATCCCGCCCGGCACTACTATCTGCCCACCGCGGCGCGCCTGCCCGACCTGCAGATCTACCTCGATCGGCAGCAGTACTTCGGGCTGCACGCGCCACGGCAGACCGGCAAGACCACCGCCATGCGCACGCTGGCGCAGGAGCTACGGGAGCGCGGGGTGGCCGCGTGCTGGGTGACGTTGGAGGCTGCCAGGGCATCGAGGACATCGAGCGGGCCGAGCCGGTGTGGCTGCAGGCGTTCGTGGAGGCGTCAGCGGAGCTCCCTCCCGCGTGGCGATCTCCGCCGCCGGAATCCGTGACGGACCTGGCGCATGGGACCCGATTGCGGGCCTACCTCCGCGCCTGGGCCGCATCGCTCTCCGTACCGCTCGTGCTCCTGCTCGACGAGGCCGACATCATCACCGGCGCGGCCATGGTCAGCCTGCTCCGCCAGCTCCGCGCCGGGTTCATGGACCGCGGGGTCGGCACGTTCCCGACCTCCGTCGTCCTCATCGGCATGCGGGACCTACGGGACTACCTCGTCCAGTCCAAGGACGGCCGCTTCGTCAACCCCGGCTCACCGTTCAACATCAAGGCGGCGTCCGTCACCCTGCGCAACTTCAACGCCGACGAGGTGCGGAACCTCCTGGCGCAGCACACCGCCGAGACCGGCCAGCCGTTCGACGCCGCCGCCGTCGAGGAGATCGCCCGGGTCACCGACGGCCAGCCCTACCTCGTCAACGCCCTCGCCGACATCTGCGTCACGAGCCTGGTGCCCGACCGCGCCCACGCCATCACGCGTGCCCACGTCGACCTCGCCCGCGAGCAGCTCATCCGGGCCCGCACCACGCACCTCGACAGCCTGGCCGAGCGACTCAGGGAGCCCCGCGTCGCTCGGATCGTGCAGGCGGTCGTGCTGGGGGATGCTGCCCATACGATCGCCCATGACTCCGACGACTTTCAGTACGTGCTCGACCTCGGGCTGATGCGCCGCGGCCCTGACGGCGCTGAGCCTGCCAATCCGCTCTACCGAGAGGTCCTCGCGCGGCAACTGTCCTACAACGTCCAGCAGACCGTGCCATGCCCCTCGTGGTCCTGGGCTACCCCGGACGGGCGCCTCGACCTCCCCGCGCTGTTGAGCGCGTTCCGCCAATGGTGGCGCGAGAACGCCGACATCGTGGCCGGACAGATCCCCGAGTACCCCGAAGCCGTTCCGCACCTCGCGCTCTGTGCCTTCCTCCAGCGCGTGGTCAATGGCGGCGGAACCGTCCACCGCGAGTTCGCCGCCGGGCGCGGCGCGATGGACCTGCTCGTCCAATACGGCCCCGACCGCTTCGCCATCGAGATCAAGCGCGTCCGCACGCGCGACGCGCTGGAGTCCGTCGTGCAGAGCGGCGTCGCCCAACTTGGGCGTTATCTCGACACCGTCGGCCTCGACCACGGTTGGTTGGTCGTCTTCGATGTGCGCCCCGACAAGAGCTGGGACGAGCGGCTCTGGTCGCGAGAGGCGGCGACGAGCGACGGCAAGCGCATCGTGGTGCTCGGGGGCTGAGGGCGGGCAGCGCTGCGGGTGGGGTGAGGGGGCGCGCCTTGTGGGGCGGGTGGGTGATCGCTGAATCGTCCAGATATTCATCTTAGAAGCTTGATTAGACGACTTTCAGTTTGTCCGTCCTTTACACGGTGAAAAGAGTGTAGGAGCATTCTCGCTCGACTTCAGACGCGGCCCCCGGACGGGGCGGCAGGAGGGTTTCATGGACGCGAGCGAGAATGGGAACGGGGCGGGTGGGGGGACGGCGTTGAAGCCGCTGGCGGATGCGCGGGTGTATAGGCTGAATCTTGTGCAAAAGAAGGCATATTATCAGGAAAGTTTTGACCTGGGCCTGGTAGGCGTCGGGTTCAGGCAATGGACGAAGCCTGAGCTCCTGGAAGTATTTGAGACAAAGATCCAAAGCAAGTTGAAGGACGCGGCCCTTCGCGGCCTTGAAGAGGCCTATCCTGCGTCGAAGTCGTCGACGTCCGACGAGGCCCCCAACCCGTTTCCGACGGACCGTATCTCCGTACTGACCTTCGGCGGGCTGAATGAGACTGAGGCGGCGGCCTTCGTGGACACGTGGTTGGAGACGTCTCCCGCGGAAACCAAGGACGCTCATCAAGCGGCGCTGTTTCTCACGGCTCGCGTGGGGGACATCGTGATTGCGAGAGACAAGAATAACGGTGTGTACTGTGGCTTGTTCGCGGCCAAACAGTCCAAGACCATTTCTGCATCGCCTGAGTTGATGAAGCCGCTTGACGCGGGGGGGCACACCTGCCGGCCCGTGTCCTGGGACAAAGTCCGTAGATCAGAGAAAGAAGCCATTGACTGGCTGGCTGAACGTGGCTTCGAAGGAAACGCAAAGTTCATCGTGAGGACGTTTCTGGGCACGTTGAAGGTGTACAAAAACGTTGGCAAAGAGGCCGTTACAGTCCTCCATAAGCTCTTCCCTAACGTCAAGCAGGGAACGGGGGGCAAACCCATGACTGAGTCGGGCGGTAGTACAGACGACTCCAAGTCTCGCCCCCTCCGCGACCTCCTCCGGCGCTCCAAGTCCATCATCCTCGAAGGGGTTCCGGGGACCGGCAAGACCTACGCCATCAAGAACGACATCTGCAATCTTTGGGGGGGCGTCGGCCACAAGCGAGAACTGGGCGGCAAGGGCGACGGCCACTACGCGATCACCCTCCATCCCGCCACCAGCTACGAGGACTTCGTCGAGGGGTTGCGGCCCGTCGCAGGGCAGGAAGAGGTGGATTCCGTGCGGCCAAGCCCATGGAAGGCGGCGGACGCGAAGGCAGTCCTGTATCTCCACGACGGCGGGGAGCCTGAACTTCTCTCCGGTGCGAAGCTGGAGAACCATCGTTTCTTCCACGTGAAGCTCGCCGGGATCCACCATGACGCCGTAGGGTTCGCCGTTCAGGACGGCTTCTTCCTCCGCGTGTGCGCCGAGGCCGTCAACAACCCGGAGAAGGACTACGTCGTCCTCCTCGACGAGTTCAACCGCTGCAACGTGCCGAAGGTGATGGGCGATCTCCTCACGACGATGGAGCGCTCCAAGCGGGCGAAGTGGGACGAAAAAAAGAGCGCATGGGACCTCGATCCTTGCCAGGTCGTGACGCTGCCCGCGAGCAAGCGCTTATTCTTCGTGCCCGAGAACGTATACGTGGTCGCGACGATGAACAGCACCGACCGGTCGGTGGCACCGCTGGACTCGGCGCTCCGGCGGCGCTTCGCCTTCCATCGGTGCTGGCCGATGGGTTTCAGGCCGGAGGACGAGGCGAACAAGAAGGTGGACTGCGTGCTGAAGGCGAGCACGAACGTGGATGTCGCTCATCCCTCCCGGAAGGTCTTCGGGGAGTCGGTCGAGGCGTGGGTCGCGATCAACGAAGCCCTGAAGGAGAAAGGTGGCCCCGATGCGCTCCTCGGGCACAGCTACCTGATGGACCTCGCCGACGACCTGGGCAAGTTCTCCGGCGGCGAGAAGGACGACGCGGCGCGGCATGTTTGGGTGGAACACCACTGGAACCACCACATCCTCCCCCAGCTTGCCGACGTGCTCGTGACGCACACGATCGAGTCGCTGTTGGAGACGAAGGACGCGAAGCCGGCGGCCATCCTTGGGATCAAGATCGGTGAACGCAGCATCGTCCAGCCGACCGAGACGGCTCGGGAAGGCCGAGGGCAGTACGGGACGCTGGTGCTGCGGCTCGGACCGCCAAAGCAGGCTGTTGCCCCGAAGGTGCCACCCCTACCCACGGGAGAGAACCAGTCCTCTTCGGCCGATGGCGTCGTAGGCTTACCAGAAGCGGGCAACAGCAACCTCACCAAATGACCTCCCCCACCCCCTCCGATACCGAAAGCCTCTACCTCCACCTCGCCCCCAACGGCTACCGCTGCGGGATGGTCGCGGTGAACCACGAGGGGCTCGGGCTCCACGTGCTCGTGCTGCCCAAGCTGTGGAAGGGCGTCGGGACGACTCCGCGCGTGCAACTCGACAGCACGAACACGCGCCTCCTGATCATCGGCCACGAAGGGCAGCGTATCGAGCTCAAGAATACGCCGTCCGCGTGGAGGGCCCTGTTCGACGAGGCCGCGCGCGGGGCGTTCAAGGCTGCGGAAGGCGAGCCGGCGGAGGGACCTCCTGAAGACGAACCCGACAACATCAAGGAGCAGGAGGTGGAGCTACGTGTGCTCCTCTCCATCATGGGAAGCGGACGAGCGGCGGAGAAGCTTGCCTTTCCCGCCGAATCGAAGGATGGCGACCTCCCTGCCCACTCCGCCCACTACCTCGCCCAGCTCGTGCGGCTGGTGCTGCTCTCCGGGGCGCTCCGGCACCGGACGCTCGACTACAGCCCCTTCGAGCGCGCCGTCGGCTACCTCGTGGACGAGGGCGAGCAGCGCGAGGACACGCTCAAGGTCCTCAACGCGCACGCCTTCGTCGAGGAGGTGAAGGCCCGCGCGCGCGAGGTGCGGCAGGGCTATTTGCGTCGCGAGGAGTGGCTCGCCGGGGTGCGCGGGCGGGTCACCGCGCGCGGCCTCGTGCGGTACGCGGCCACCGGCGAGCCGGTGGTGGAGTGCGAGTACGACGACTTTACGCCCGAGATCGACCTGTTCCAGGTGATCGTCACGGCGCTGGGTCAGGTGGAGCGCGGGGCGCCCTTCCCGCCGATGCTCCGCGAGCTCGCGGCGCCCATCCGGCAGGAGGCGGCGCGGCTCTGCCGCGACCTGGCCCACATCCCCCAGCTCCCCCGCGCTGTCGCGGCCCACAAGGCCGGGCACATCCGTCTCACCCGCCTGTGGCGCCCCTGGGCCGCCGCGCTCCACATGGCGCGCCTGATCCTGCAGGACCGCCCGCTCGAGTTCACCGGGCAGCACGACGGAGCGGGCGCGCTGGTGTGGTCGGTGGACACGAGCAAGGTGTGGGAGGGCATCCTCCGGCAGATGCTCGCGCGGCCACACCGCGCGCTGGTCAAGCAGGGCGACCTCGTACAGCCGTGGAACGGCGTCTCCGACCGCCCGCCGCAGCCGGACTTTCGCTTCACCGAGCCCGGCCGCCGGTGGATCCTCGACGCGAAGTACAAGCTGCGCGAGGACGTCGCGCTCCAGCCGACACGAGACGAGAAACACCAGATCTTCCTCTACAGCCACCTCCCGGCGGAGGACGAGCGCGCTGCGGCGACCCCCGCGCTCTGCTGCCTCCTCTACGCGCACGGCCCGAGCGTGGGCACCGCGGGCAAGGACGGCCCGAGTGCGTCCAGTGACCCTATTTTGACCGGTGGCCTCTGGCAACGCGCCCCGCTTTGGCCGAGCCCTCCCGACGCTCCGCCCGTCCACCTCGCGACCTTCGCCGTTCCCTTTCCCCAGCCCGAAGCCTGGCGCGAGGCTGCGCAGTCGGAAGTCGGGCCCTCGAACTCCCCCCTCGCGAGCAACGAACGTTGGGCAGAGTGGATTGCCGAATGGTCCCACCATTTGGGCGAGGCGCTCAAGCGCGCCGCAGAGAAACAAGACAACGAGTCAAACTAAGGGAAGGCCAACGCCTCCCCGCAGGCATCCACCGCGGAAGCGGCCCACGTCGCCTGACCGTCCCGCCGCGCCCCCTCCAGAGCCACGGCGCCACCCCCGCCCCGCCCCGCGACGCCCCCGCACCACCGGGGTGCCCGCTCCTCGCCCGCCCTACTCCGGCGACCCTGCCAGCTCCCGCTCCAGGAACGCCCGCAGCGCGCTCACTCGGCCGACGGGACGCGCGAGCGCGGCGTCGAGGCCCTCGGCGCAGCCGACGAGGTGCACGGACTTCTTGGCGCGGGTGACACCGGTGTAGACGAGCTCGCGGGTCTCGATGGGGGAGCGGCGCTCCGAGAGCACGACGGCGACCTCGGTGAACTGGCTGCCCTGGCTCTTGTGCACGGTGAGCGCGAAGGCGGGGAGCCAGGGAGGCAGGCGCTCGACGCGCACGCGCTGCACGCTGCCCTTCTCTCGGGGGAAGACGATCTCGACGCCGCCGTGCTTTCCAGGGAGGACGAGGCCGATGTCGCCGTTGAACAGGCCCACGTCGTAGCTGTTCTCGGTGACGAGCACCGGCAGGCCGAGCCAGAAGCCGCCTTTGCGCGGGAAGGCGCTACCCTCCCCCGCCTTGTCCGTGGCGCCGCCCGCCGTGCCGTCCGCTCTGGTCGGTCGGGGCTTCCTCACCTTCGGCGTCTGCTCGCCGTGCTTCTTCCACAGCGCCTCCGCCTCCTTGCGGACGACCTCGCCCACGGCGCGGTTGAGGCCGGACACGCCGCGGGGGCCGGCGCGGTGGGTGCAGAGGATGCGGTAGTCGTCGAAGGCGTCGAGCACGGCGCGGGCGTCGGCGTCGGTGCGGCCGCAGGCGGCGAGCCGGGTGACGTAGCCCCCGAGGTAGGGCTGGGCGAGGGTGGCGAGGTGCTCCTTGTCGAGGCGCTGGCGGTCGCGGCGCTCGGTGAAGCGGAGGGCGTCGGCGGGGGCGCGCGCAGGGTCGGGGGCACTCTCGCCGCCGGCCCGTCGGGCCGCTGTCTCCCGCGTGGTTTCCGCGAGCGCGTCGTCCAGCAGCATGTCCGCGAGGGCGGGAACGGCGCCGCGCAGGAGCCCCGAGGCCGCGGCGAGGCGCGCGCGATGGTCCACGGAGCCCTCGATCTCGCCGGGCCGGGACTGCACGCGGCTCGCGAATCCGGCCACGAGCGGGCCGTCCCGGAAGCGGAAGCTCCGGGTGAAGAACACGATGCGCGCGGCGAGGGCGTCGGTGCTCCCGGCCAGCGCCCCGGCGACGATGTCGGCGAGCACGGTGCCGGCCTCGACGCTGGCGAGCTGGTCGCGGTCGCCGAGCAGCACGAGCCGCGCCTTGGGGTCGAGGGCCTCGAGCAGCTTCCGCATGAGCGTGAAGTCCAGCATGGAGGCCTCGTCCACGAGGACGAGGTCGTAAGGGAGCGGGCGCTTCGGGTCGTAGCGCGTGCCGCCGGTGTCGGGCCGGATGCGCAAGAGCTTGTGGACGGTGGAGGGCTTCAGCGCCTTGAGCGCCTCAGCGCTTGTGGCGTCGAGCGCGAGCTGGACGGCGAGCTTCTCGAAGTCCTCGGCCATGGCCTCGCGCATGCGCACGGAGGCCTTGCCGGTGGGCGCGGCGAGCGCGACCCGCAGATCGGGCTTGGCGGCGAGGAGCGCGGCGAGCACGCGCAGCACGGTGAAGGTCTTGCCGGTGCCGGGGCCACCGGTGATGACCGACAGCCGCCCGTCGAGGCAGGCGCCGAGGGCCCGCGCGCCCTGGCTGTCCGGGGCGTCGGGGTAGAAGCGGGCGAGGGTCGCTTCGCGGGCGGCGGCGTCGAACACGGGCGCGGGTGCCGGGTCGCGGGCGAGGGTGGAGAGGGCGCGCGCGATGCGGGACTGCTCGTCGGCGAAGCGCCGAGTGAGGACAAGCGAAGGTTCGCCCGCGAGGAGCACGAAGGGGCGGGGGCTGTCCTCCCAGCGGCCGACCAGGGGAGAAGCGGCGATCTTCGCGGCGCGGACCTGGTCCCACCGGAGGGCGGTGGCGGGCGCCGCGTTGGCGAGGGGCGCGTCGGCGAGGGGCGTGTCGTCGTCTTCCTCGTCGTCTTTGGGCTCGTCGTCGCGGCCGCCACCGGGGGCCGCCTGCGCGGCCTCCGCCAGCGTAGGGGCCGACGCGGCGGCCGTGGGGTCACCGTGGCGCTCGGGCGGCGGCAGCAGCTCCTCGGCCCGGGCGAGGTCGATGGCGCCGTGACCGCGCTCCTCGGCCTCGAGCGCGAGGGCGAGGGCGAGGAGCACGGCGGGGTCGCGCTCGCCGTAGCGTGGAGCGACGAGATCGAGGAGGCGCGCGGCGTCGCCGCGGAGGACACCCGCGTCCACGAAGGGCTGGGCGAGCGCCTCGAAGGCCTCGTTTCGGAGCGCGAGGGGCGGCGGGGCCGCGCGCTTGCGGCCGGGCGAGAAGGGGGCGCTCATGCGCGGCTCCGGGGCGTGGTTTCGAGGTGTCGGCGGACGTCGTCCTCGTCGGCGCCGCCGAGGGTGGCGTCGAGCGCGCGCACGAGGTGGAGCGGCCAGCGCACCCGCCACACGCCGAGGGCGTCGCCGCCGTGCCGCGGGGTGTCGGCGCCGCCCATGCCGCGCAGGAAGAGCCACAAGCAGCCGCCCATGTGGGTGTCGTACACGTAGGTCGACCCCATGCGCTGGCGGAGGTAGCGGTCGAGGGCCACCGTGTAGAGCAAGGTCTGCAGCGGGTAGTTGTGGTGGGCCATCTCCCAGTCGAGCACCGGCGTGGTGTAGTGCAGGGCCCGCAGCAGGGGGTCCCGCCACGGGGCGCCGTCGGGCGGCGATCCCTCGGCGTCACGTCGGGCCTCGGCCCACGCCTGCACGACCTTCGGGCCTCGGATCGCGTTCGTCTTGTAGTCGGCCACCCAGAAGACGGGCGCGCCCTGGGGGTCGGTGCGGAACACGAGGTCGATCGAGCCGTTGAGGACGCCCCGGAGGGCGCCGACGAGGGTGGCGGACTCGTTCTTGGCGTTCTTGCGGTCGAGCAGCGCCCGCGCCCAGCTCTGGGTGCCGGCGCCGAGGTCGGCGCAGGCAGCCACGGCTTCGAACACGGCGCGCGCCGCGGCGGGCCGGATACGACGCTTCGTACCGCCGAGCGAGAGGTCGAAGCCCAGCTCGTCGAGGCGGTCCTTCCGCCCGAGCTGGCGGAGGGTGAAGCCGTCGGGCATCGCGGATGCGCCGGTGGGGAGGGGCGGGGCGCCCGCGTCGGGCACGCGATCGAGCGGGGTGTCGAGCCAGCCGGGGAGGAGCCCGCGGACGATAGCCTGCTGGCCTTCGTCCACGAAGCCGTTCTCCTGGCCGACGCGCTTCAGCGTGGCTGCCAACGCCGCGTCGTCGCCGGGGGCCTTGAAGTCGAGCACCTCGAGGAGGCCGTGCACGAAGCTGCCCGTGACGGTTCCGCCGCGGGGAAGGACCGCGCCGGCCGCCGGGGCGGCGAGCATGTCGGAGGGGGTGGCCAGGAGGGCGGTGAGCGCGTCGTCTACCGACGGCTCCGCCTTCAGCGTGCGGGACAGCCCGCTGTAGCTGGTCTTCAGCCAGCCGTTGCGGAGCCGCTCGATGGGGGGCGCGTAGGTGGGGGCGGAGCGGGTGCCGTCCTCGTCCTTCGCGCGCGGGGTCGGCGCCGAGAGCGGCGGCACCTCGGTCCAGCCGAGGTCGGGGTAGGTGGAGGCGCGGGTGTCGAGGTGCGTGCGGTACGCGTCGGGCTTTCCCTTCTGGAAACCGAGGCGGCGGTCGAGGGCCGAGGGGGCATTCTGAATCGAAGCCTGCCCCGCCCAGACCACGAGGTGGTGCTCGGCGCGGGTCATCGCCACGTACAGGAGCCGCATGGCCTCCTCGTCCTCGATTTGCTGCGCCTCCTTGATCGCCGCCTCGCGCGTGGGGTGCTCCTTCGCGGCGACGTTGTACCGGGGGCGGGGCAGTCCGTTGGCGTCGGGCTGCCCCTGTAGGCGAAGGGGCTGGCCCTTGTCTTTGACCGAATGGTGGGCCCATCCGTAGGGCAGGAGCACGACCGGGAACTGCAGCCCCTTGCTGACGTGCTGGGTGAGGATGCGCACCGCGTCGGCGTCGCTCTCGAGCTGTTGGGCCGCCGGGTCGTCCCCGCCGGACTCCGCCGAGGCGGCGGCGAAGCGGGCGCGCACCCGCGCGGCGAGGGAGGCCACGCCATCGCGCTCGGCTCGCTCCTCGGCGTGGAGGACCTCGATGAGCTGCCGCAGATCGGTGGCCGCCCGCTCGCCGGCGGGAGCGCGGCGCACGCGCTCCCAGGCGCCCCGTTCGGCGAGGAATCGCTCGAAGAGCGACATGAAGCCTCGCTTTGGCCACACTTCCGCGTCCCGGCGCAGGTGGCGGCGCAGCTTCTCGAAGCGCGCCGCGGGCGTGCCGCGCTTCGGGGCCGCGTCGCTCTGCTCCTGCTGGAGCACGGCGTGCCCGAGCTCCAGCGGCTCGAAGCCCACGAGGGGGGTGAGGGCGAGGAGGCGCGCCGGCGCCTCGCGCCCCGGGTCGGCCACCGCGTCGAGCCAGGCGACGAGCCAGCGCGCGGCGTCGCCGGCGAAGACGCTCTCCCGGGACGAGAGCACCGCGTGGATGCCCGCCTTGCGCAGCGCCCCGAGCACCAGTTGGCCCTGCTTGCCGGTGCGGACGAGCACGGCGACGTGGCGGGCGGCCACCTTGAACGGCGCCGACGGAGGAGTGTCGTTCGGCCGCGGCGAGATCTCCATCGTACCGATGATCTCGGCGCACACCCGCGCGCAGTCCTCGGCGAGGGGGCCCAGCGCGTGATCCTTGGAGATCCAGCCGTCCTCCTTCGCGCCGACCATGCGCGAGGTGAACAGGCGCAGCTCCAGGGGGCGCCGCGCGCGTTCGGCGACGGTGCCCCAGGCGTGAACCCTGTCCGGTTTTTTGGCCTCCACCAGAGGGAACAGGATCGTGTCGCCCATGCCGGGCGCGCCGTCAGACCAGAGCGCATGCAGCACGTTCACGAGGCGCGGGTCGGTGCGGAAGTTGCCGGGGAGGCTCCAGCCCTTCGGCCCGGAGGAGCCGTCGCCGCCGTCCGCGATGGAGCGGGTGGCCGCCGTGTACACCTCGATGTCGGCGCCGCGGAAGCTGTAGATGGCCTGCTTGGGATCGCCCACCACGACGAGGCGCTTGTCCGGGGCGCGGAACACCTCGCGCAGCGCGAGCCACTGGGCGGCGTCGGTGTCCTGGAATTCGTCCACCAGCGCGGCGTCGTACTCCCCGGCGAGGGCGTCGCGGAGGCGAGCCGCGCCGAACTGGCTCGGGTCGAGGGCGCGGGCCAGCCCGGCGAGCATGGAGTCGTAGGTGAGCGCGCCGCGCGCCTCGAGCAGCCCCTCCCAGCGCGCCCGGAAGCCGTGGGCGAAGGTGGCGGTGGCGCCGCTCCCCTCCATGAGCGCGTGCGCGGCGCGGCGGAGCGGCGCGAAGGCCTGCATCAGCGGGTAGCCGTCGAAGGTGGCGAGGTTGAGCTTGGCGGCCACCTCGTCTTCCACGAACCACTTGAGGGTCGCTTTCGAGAGGTCCGACGGAGAGGCTGCCTGGACGGCCGCGTTCAGCGTGTCGAAGGCCCCCTTCTGAGGGCCGCCGAAAATCTTGATGTATGCGTTGCCGTCCGAGAGGTAGCTCTGCCAGCAGCGCGCGCCCTGCTCCGCGACGAAGACCCGGAATTTCGCGAGCTCGAGGAGAAAGACCGCGAAGGTGTCATTGAAGATCGCGTCGGGCGCATGGGGGGGCTCGATCGTGGCCGCGACGGCCCCGGAGAGCTTGTCGGCGATCTTCCCTAGCGTATTCGCCTCGAACTTCATGTTCTCGAGCGCCGACGCTCCGGGCCCGTCCAGCCCCGACCACGTGGTCACGACGGAATCCGCGACGAGCCGCTCGCGCAGGGGCGCGGTGTCGGTGATCATCTCCGGGCGCGGGTCGAGGCCCGCCTCCAGGGCGTAGCGGGCGAGGGTGCGCTGGCAGAAGCCGTGGATGGTGGAGATGGGGGCGAGGTCGAAGTCCGCCAACGCCGCGCTCAGGCGGTCGCGGAAGAGCTTGCGATCGGCCGCATCGCGACGCGCGAGCAGCCGCGCGATGGCCTCGTCCTTCGGGTCGGGCGAGGCGCCTGTTTCGAGCGCGACGAGCGCCGCGCGCAGGCGGGCGCGCACTCGGTCGGCCAGCTCCGCGGTGGCGGCGCGGGTGAAGGTCATCACGAGGATGCGCTCGATGCGGAGCCCCTCCTCGGCGACGAGGCGCAGCACGAGCGCGGTGGTGAGCCACGTCTTCCCGGTGCCCGCGCTCGCCTCCACGAGGTGGAAGCAGCCGGGGGAGAGGTCCATGTCGAGCGGCTTGTCGGCCGCCACGCCCGTCGGTTGGTTCATCACTTCGCACCTCCCTTCTTAACGGCGGCCTTCGCGGCCTTAGCGGCGGCTTCTTCCTTCGTTCGTTCCTTCCGCGCACGTTCCTGTTCCGCGAGCCCGCCCCAGACCTTGCGCGACAGGTCAAGGAGCTCGGGAGCCTTCTCCGAAACGGCGCCGACCGCGTCGTAGGTGGGTCGGAGGGCGCGCACATGGCGGTTCATGCCGTCCGGGAAGGTGAACTCTCCCGGCTCGCCATGGAAGCCGTGGGCGGCGGCGCGCAGCTCGGCCGTACGGGCGATGCTCCCTTCCTCGGTCTCGGCCTCGGCCTTCGCGAGGTCCGCGCTCGTCCCCTCGAACAGCTCGAGGGGACGGGTTCTCGCCTGCCGCCAGACATCGAGGAGCCCGGGTAGCGCTGCGGCGGTCTCGGTTTCGGTCAGGGGCGCGACCTCGAAGGTGTCGGGTCCGTCAGTGTCAAGCCCCCAGTACGTGCCCCGCACCGGCTGCTCCCCGCCGAGGCGTGCCGCAAGCAGCGTCGTGACCCAGGTGCGCAGCCGCGCCCGCCGGCCCTTGGGGCTGCTCACCCCGAGTAGCTCCACCGTCCAGCCCTCCTCGGTCCGGGTGATGCGATCCACCTGCGTCGAGAGCGTCACGCCGTCGATGGTCGCCGAGAGGCCCACCGCCAGGCGCTCGCCGACGGGCGACTCTGCGGTCCACGCGTCAAGCAGCGCCTCCACCATCCGATCCTGCTTGCCCACGTAGCTGTCCGCCCCCGCCGCGACGGGCAGCTTCCCCTCGCCGCGCAGGCGCAGGAGCACCTCGGCCGCCGCCGCGTCGGCGGCCGCGCCGTCGGGTGCCGACGCGTCCGCGGCGCCGCCGCCCCGCGCCTTCAGCAGCCGCGTGCGGACGTCGTAGCGGTCGAGGGTGTCCACCTCCAGCGGTTCGCGCGCGGCGGGCGGGTCGTCGTCGTCCGGCAGGTAGATGCCGAGCCGCTCGCGCAGGAACACCTCGGACGGGTTCAGGAGCGCCCGCACGAGGTCGTCCACCGTGAGCGCCGTGGGGCGGTCGGGGTCGGGGAGGGGCTGGCGGTACGGGTCCGGCGAAGGCGGCGCGACCACCCTCCCGGCGGACTCCACCTTCGCCTTCGACGCGGCCGCCTCGGCGGCGACCCCGTGGACATCCGCGTGATCGGGGTCGAGGATGGTGTCCGTCGCGGCCTCCCACGGGTGCCGGTGCACCCGCGCCACCGGGGCGTCCCGCTCGACGCGCCCGAGCGGCGCCGGGGCGCGCTTCATCGCCTCCTCCAGCGCGTCCGTGAGCCGAGCCTCGTCGAGGAGGCGGCTCACGGGTGCGCAGGGGGGCAGCTCGCGCCCGCGCTGCATCTCGAAGCCCGGCCAGGAGATCCAGAGGCGGTCGGTGGCGGCAGCGCACGCGGCGTCGAAGGCGGCGGCGGCGATCTCCCGGGGGCCCGGCTCGGCGGGGAGCGCATCGGCGAGCGGGTGCCAGGCCGGCAGGACGGGGGTGCGGGGGAAGGCGCCGAGGCCCATGCCGAGGAGCGCGACCACCCGCGCGGGGGGCACGCCGTGGGGCCGCAGCGGCGCGAAGGTGACGGCCCCCTCGTTCGGGGGCGAGGCGCCCTGGGGGAGGGCGAAGCCGTCGGCGAGCAGCCGCCGCACCGCCGAGGCGGACAGGAGCCCGATGGCGTCGTCCTCGGCGGGCAACAGCTCGTGGAGGACCTCGTCGAGCCGCTGGCGCTGCCAGGCGCCCGCGGCGGAGATGTCGGTGAAGGCGGCGAGCAGGGCGCCGAAGCGGACGCGCCAGCCCGAGGGCAGCAGGCCGCCGGGCTGCGTCGCGCGGAGGTCGCGCATGGCCTCCTCCAGCGCGCGGAGCAAGCGGTCGAGCCGGCCGACACGCGCGAGCTGCTCGCGGGAGCCGAGGTCCATCGTGACGCGGGGCTCGCGGTCGGCGCCCACGTCCAGCGTTTCGGCGGGCAGGAGCCGACCGAGCGCCATGCGCTCGAGCCCGAAGCGGAGCGTGTTCTGCTCGAGCTTGGGCTGGTCCGCCACGCCGCGGTCTTCCGCGTCCAGGCCCCAGCGCGCGCCGGACGCGACGAGCATGTCGGTGAGCGCGGAGACATCCTCGGGCGAGAGCCCGAAGCGCCGCTGGACCGGTCGCAGCGCCATCAGGGAGAGGAAGGCCGGGAGCTCCACGCGGTCCTCGGCGAGGCCGAGCACCCGCAGGAGGGCCTCGGCGAGGGGGTTGGATCGGGAGAGCCCGAGCTCGACCACCCGCACGGGGATGACCGGCGGAGCGCGGCGCGGCGGGGGTGCCGCGGCCTTGACCGACGCGCCACGCCCGTCACCGTCGGCGCGCGCCGCCGGGTCGTCGTGCTCCGCCGCCCGCTCTTCGTCCTCCTCGGCCTCCTCGGCGGCGTCCTCCCGGGCCGACTCCGCCTCGACGGTGTCCTCCGTGTCCTCCGTGTCCTCCGTGTCCTCCGTGTCCGGGAGAACGTCGTCGCCCTCCTCGGTCGGCGCCACCGACGCGCCCTCGCCGTTCGCGCCCTCGCCCTTCACGCCCCGGCCCTTCACGGAAGGGCGCTCGACCGCGCCGGCGCGCCGGCCAAACACGGACTCCACGAGCGGGCCGTACACCTCGGGCGACGCCGTGAACACCACGACGTCGCGCGGGGTGAGCCTCGCCACCCCGTGGGCCCCCTCGCCCGCGGCGAGCAGCTCGAGGAGCCAGTCGCGCAGGGCCTCGACCTCACGCAGGGGGCCGTAGCAGGGGCGCACGCGCAGCCGCGACGCGAGGCCCTCGGCCGGCGCGTCGGGCAGCACGGGGAGGAAGGTCGCGCCGAAGCGCTCGAGGAGGCGGCGCGTGGCCGCCGGGAGCGTGGTGGTGCCCACCACCAGCGGCCCGCCCCAGGGCCCGGCCGCCTTCGGCGCGGCCCCGGTCAAGGCCGCCGCGCGAAGCTGCCGGGGCGAGCCCGCCTGGTCAAGGGCGAGCGTGGCTGCGAGCGGCGCGAACCAGGCCGCCGAGGACGCCCCGGCCGCGACCGGCGCCTCGGGGCGGGCGCGCATCCACGCGAGGAGCGCGGTCGCGAGCTGATCGGCGAAGGCGAGGGAGCGCCAGCCGAGGGCGCCCGTCGCGGTGACCTCGAGCGAAGCGGCGAGGGCCCCGACCTCGGCGTGCCCGGGCGCGCGGAGCGCCCGCACCACCTTCCCGCGCAGGGCGGCGACGCACCAGGCCGCGCCGGCGTCGGTCTCCTCCCACCACCCGGCGTCCGCGCCGTCGCGCGGCGCGACGAGGCGATCCACGGCGTCGTCCACAAGGAGGAAGACGAGGTTGGCCGCCACCCCGTGGCGCTGGGCGAGCCCCTGGCGGATCGGCGTCTCCATCCACCGCGCGCCGACGACGATCGGAAACGGCGTGAACGCCTGGGCGAGGCCGCCCCCGGACGGGCGCATCCGCTCGACGATGGCGTCGAGCGCCGCGTCGAACGCGGTGGGGGTGTCGTGGGCGTGCATCCTGGGCTCCGCGTCAGGGAGCGCGTGTTGTAGCACGTATGTCCGATCGCCCACCCCGGAAGTGGTCGCCCGACCGGAGTCGCCCGGTGCGATCCGCGCGCCGCCGGTGTAGTCTGCGCGGCGCAATCTCGGCAGGAGGCCCCGATGATCATCTACATCCGACACGGCGAGTCCACGGGCGAGGGCAGCAACCCCGAGCTGTCGGACAACGGACGCGACATGGCGGAGGCGGCCGCGAAGTGGCTGCACCGCAAGGGGTACACCCCCATGCGCATCGTCACCACGACCAAGCGGCGCACGAACGAGACGGCGGAGATCGTCGCCAGCCACGGCTGGTTCGAGGGCTGGACGCCCGAGATCATCCAGCGACCCGGCTCGGTGCGCACCCAGCCGGAGTGGGAGGAGCTCGTCGCCCTGGTCGGCGACTCCGGTGCCTTCGTCGGGCACCACCCCACCCAGCACCTCCTCGAGCGCATCGCGGGCGCGCCCGCGGCGCCCAAGGACAACCGCTGCATCGTGTACGTGGTCGAGCGCGAGGGAGAGGGCTGGCGGTGCGTCGCGCACTGGCAAGGTAGGCCGAAGGCGCGCTGACGTCGCGATCGGGTGCGCGTCGACGCGCCCTCCCCCCGTTGGCACGGCTTGCCGTCGCTCCCCGCTCACCGGGAGGGGAGGCCCCCTACCCGTCCCCGCGCACCTCGATCACCTTCCCAAACGGCGCCTTGCCGTGGTGCGAGGGTGTCACCCAAACGACGGGGTAGGGCGGCGCGCGGTCGGGGAAGGTGGAGTACAGGTCGGTGAGGCCGATGAACACGTCGGGGACGACGCGATTGGCGCGCATCCAATCGAAGACCGGGCGGTGGTCGGTACCGCCGCCCCCCTTGGCCCGGCCGCGGGTGAGCCAGGCCTCCAGCGTGTCGAGGGTGACGACCTCCTGCACCCGGGCGTCGGCCACGACGAGGCGGAGATCCTGGACCTCCCGCGCGAGCGCCCGCAGCTCGGCGCACGCGGCGGCGAGCTGGTCGGGGCCCATGCTGCCGCTGGTGTCCAGCGCGACGACGACGGTGCCGACGCGCTCTCCGGCGAGGGTGGGCACGACGAAGCCTTGGGTGGCCCAGCGCAGGTTGGGCTTGCGCGGGTCGTACTCGTCGCGGGTGAGCGCAGCGGTGACGAAGCGCCGGAACACGCGGCGCCACGGCACGCGCGAGCGCCCGGGGCCCACGGCGCGGACGGCGTCCCCGGGGACGTCGCCGCGGCTCGGTTGGGCCTCGGCGTGGGCGATGGCGGCGCGGACGCGATCGGCGAGGGCCTCGCGATCTTCGGAGGACAGCTCGCCGGGGACGTGGACGTCGAGGCCGCCCCCGTGGTCGCTCGCCGGGACGCCGTTCACCGTCACGGGGGTGGAGCGGCCGCCCCGCCCCTCCTCCACGAGCCGCTCGTAGATGGCCTCGGCGATGAGGCCGTCGTAGCGCCGATCCAGCAGGATGCCGGGCACGGGACGGTAGAGCGCGCCGCGCCCGCCCGGGTGCGGGATGGCGGCGACGATGCGGTTGATGGCGTAGTCGGTCGCCATGTTCCACAGGACCGGGATGCGCCCCCGCGCCCGCTCGAAGGACGCATAGACGGCATGGCCGACCTCGTGGGCGAGGACGAAACCAAGTTGGTCGGGATCGAGCGCGCGGGTGAGGGTCGGGTTGTACCAGATGTGGCGCACGCAGTCGGTCGCCGCGATGGCCGGGAGCGCCGGATCGGCGACGATGCGCACCTGCATGAGCAGGTAGCCCCAGAACGGGTGCAGCTCGAGGAGGCGCATCCGCTGGGCGGAGATGCGCGCGGCCTCGTCGAGCGGAGCGACGGCGCTCATGTGTAGGTCGAGGCCGAGAGGGCGACGAGCTCCCCGGCGAGCGCGCGGAACTCGGGCAGGCCGCGGAGGCGCGCGAACAGGACGTCGTTACGACGCACCTGCCGGAGGAACAGGAAGACGTACTCGGCGTCGAGCCCCGGCGAGCGCAGGAAGCGCACGACGTTGGGGAGCTGGGCATCGGTGACCTCCTCGTCCCCCCGGAGCCAGGCGGCGACCGCGTAGGTGGCGGCGTAGACGAAGGAGGGATCGGCGTGCGCGCCGGTCGTGAAGTCGATCGCCTGGCCCTTCCGCACGATGCGCGCGGCGTCCACTTGCCGGTAGATCTTGAGCCAGGCGAAGAGCCGCTCGGCGGCCTCGACGCCGACGCACGCGGAGACGAGGCGCTTGCGGTCGGACTCCTCGGCGGCGCGGAACACGCGGCTCGCCATCTCCCAGGTGCGGGGCGACGGGAACGCCATCTGCTCGCCGTCCCTGGCGTAGAGGACATCCTCGCCGTAGCGGGCGACGTAGCCGAGGATGGCCTCGCCGATGCCCGCGGCGGCGCCCCAGTCGAGCCAACTCCGGGCGTCCACGCGGAGGGTGTAGTGGGCGAAGCGGTTGCAGAGGGCCGAGGAGAGCGGCGTGACGATGGCGTCGTCCTCCTCGAGGTTGCCCGCGGCCATGACGACGGTGTCCGGGTGGAACTTCACCGTACCGACCCGGCGCTCGAGCACGATCTGGTAGGCCGCGGCCTGGTGCAGGCGGGTGACGGCGGCGTTGATCTCGTCGAGGAACACGAAGGCGGGGCGCTCGGCGGCGGCGACCGCCCACTCGGGCGGGTAGGCCCGGAGCGTGCGGCTCGCGGGGTCGGGGAACCACACGCCCGCGAGATCGGCCGGGTCGCGCTGGGCGAGGCGGATGTCCACGAGGGGGAGGCCCATCTCGGCGGCGAGGCGCTCAGCGAGGGTGCTCTTGCCCACGCCGGGGTGGCCCAGCACGAGGGTGGAGATGCCGGCCCGGAGCGTGGTGCCGACGAGGCGGTGAAGCTCGGGCCAACTGTAGCCGTCGGCGAGGACGGGGGCGGCGCGGACGGCCGACTTGGAGGACTTGGGCGGCATTAGAGGAACAGCTCCAGCAGTTGGCAACGGAGGGCGTCGTCGCGGAGGAGCACGCCGATGACGTGCTTGCAGTACCCGCCGTTGGATGAGCGGGCGTGGTCGGGGCAGGTGCAGCGGGGCGGGGCGCCCCACTCGGGATCGACCGTGACGACGTAGGGACGGGAGCCGCCGCGCACCTCGAAGCGGAGGGCGCGGGCGCCGGGCTCGAGCGGCGGGAGGGAATCGAAGGTGTAGGTGGCGAGGACATCCTTCGCGGCGCGAAGGACGCGGGCGTCGCGGGCGCCGACGTCGACTGCGGGCATGGAGGCTCCGGGGGTGGGAGAGAGGCGGGGCGAGGCCCGCGGCGGAGAGGACGCCGCGGGGAGGGGCGAACGGACAGCGGCGCCGCCCCGGGGGGTCGGCGCGCCGGGGGGAACGCCAGGGCGTCCGAGGGAGGCGGTGTCGCAGCCCTTGCACCAGGAGAGGGCGCAGCCGGGCAGGTGCGCGCTCATCGTACCCTCGGCGGCGCGCGCGTCGAGCCACGCGCCCCACGCTTCCACCGGGTGGGTCTCGACGCGGTGGCCGTCACGCGCCACGAAGCGCGCGCGGGAGCAGGCGACGATGCGCCAGCGGTCGAAGAAGCGCCAGTCTCCGCCCAGGCGGACCTCGACGAGGAGGCCCCGGATCGGAGCGGCCGCGAGCAGGCGCCCCTGCTCGTCCACCGGCCAGGGCCGGTAGCCCGGCGTGCCCTCCCCGCTCACGCATCGCCCACGGGGCCGCCGACGGCGCCCGCGGCGAGGTTGGGCGGCACCTCGCCCGCCTCCTCGGCGGCGGCCTCGGCGAGCGCGGCGAGG
>CAJBVW010000251.1 GCA_903959175.1 uncultured Pseudomonadota bacterium | reverse complement strand
CGCGGTCGTATAACCGCGGCGCCGCTCCCGTTGGAGCGCCGATGCGCGTCCTCTCCCTTCTGCTCCTCGCCCTCTACCTCGTGCGGGGCGGCGACACGCCCACGTCGGACGACCTCTCCGACCACATCGAATACGCCGGGTCGGACCTGGAGCAGGACGGCGCCGGCTATTCCGCCTATTCCGGGGCGACGTTCCACGTTCCCGACTCGCCGCTGCCCAGCTCCCACGCGCCGCTCTCGTCGATCATCGATCCGGTGAAGCTCCCGAGCTCGTTGCCCTGATCGTCCAGCAGGGTCACGATTAGGGTTCGCCGTCGTCGCAGTGAAACGTGCCATGACCGACCGCGTCGAAGCCCTCTCCGGAGAGAGTGATGTCCACCAGCGGATCGGAGCCGTCGGCGGACTCGGAGAGGACGATCGTGAGCTCGCCCGAGGCATCGCCCTCAAACCACCCGGTGTAGTCGCCGAGCAACGCGCAAGTGTCATTCGGGGACTCCGGGACCGGGCTTTGGCAGTGCGGAAGGGGGAAGGGCGGGAGAGGACGGCCAGGCTAGTTGAAGTACGGCCGGGCGGTCAAAACGGATCAGCGGCCGCGCCGCACCCCGCGACGAGGAACACCTTGGTGCCGGCCCCGCAGCCAACCGCCCCCGAGCCCCCCCGCTCCATCTTGGCGCAACGACAGCGCACCCCCTGCACCATTCCAGCGCACCCTCCACGGGAAAACGCCCACTTCTCCCCGGCCCCGCTCTTGCACTCCAGCGGGGGGCGCCCCTCCCGGAGGACGGGCGCAGGAGGTCCCGATGGAGGTGCGTTTCTGGGGTGTGCGCGGCAGCATCGCGGTGAGCGGGGCGGCGTACGCCCGCGCCGGCGGGAACACGTCGTGTGTCGAGGTGCGGGCGGGGGGCGAGCGGCTGATCCTCGACGGGGGCACGGGGCTGCGGGCGCTCGGGGACACGCTCGTCGACAAGGAAGGGCGGACGCAGGCGATCCGGACGACGCTGCTGTTCAGCCACGTCCACTGGGACCACATCCAGGGGGTGCCGTTCTTCGGGCCCGCGTTCCACCCGGGCTCCGAGCTGTTGCTCGTCGGGGCCACGCGCGACGGGGTGGACCTGCGCGGCGCCCTCGCGCGGCAGATGCGCGCGCCCAACTTCCCGGTCGACCTCGACGCGCTGCGCGCCCGCGTCACCTACCGGGCGGCGGCCACGGGCGAGCCCTTCGAGGTGGGGCCCTTCCGCGTCACGGCAACGGATCTGTCGCATCCGAACGGCGTCCTCGCGTGGCGGGTCGAGGCGGAGGGCCGCGCCGTCGTCTACGCCACGGACACCGAGCACGGCGGCGCCATCGATCCGCGGCTCGTCGCGCTCGCGCGCGGGGCCGATCTGCTCGTCCACGACGCGCAGTACACGGACGAGGAGTACGCGACGCGGCGCGGCTGGGGGCACTCCACCTGGCGAGAGGCGGTGGAGGTTGCGCGCCGGGCGGAGGTGGCGCGGCTGGCGCTGTTCCACCACGATCCGCGTCGGGACGACGACACGCTCGCCATCGTCGAGGACCGCGCCCGCGCCTGTCTCCCCGGGGCGTTCGCCGCGCGGGAAGGGCAGGCGGCGCTGCTTTGATCCGGGGGGCTTTGACCGCGGCGGACGCGGGGCGCTACGCTGAGGCGCTCGTGGTGCGGGCGCTCGGAGGCGGGGTGGACGTCGGGTGGATCGCGGAGCTTCGCGCGCGGCTGGTCGACCGTCGGGTCGACCTCGACGCGCTGCTGCGCGCCGTCGTGGACGAGGCGACGCGCCGCATGGGCGCCGATCGTGGCACGTTGTACCTCGTGGATCACGCGCGCGGCGAGCTGGTGAGCCGGGTGGCGCACCTGCCCGAGATGGCGGAGATCCGCCTCCGCGTGGGCGAGGGCGTGGCGGGGCACGTCGCGGCCACCGGCACCGTCGTGAACGCGCCGCACGCGGGCGAGCCCAAGCAGGTAGACCGCATCGATGCGATCACCGGCTACCGCACGCGCAGCCTACTCGCGGCGCCGGTGTTCGCGCGCGGCGGCGGCGCCGTCATCGGCGTGGTTCAGCTCCTCAACAAGCAGGCGGGCGCCTTCGACGCGGCGGACGAGCGCCACCTCGTCGCCCTCGCGGCGCAGCTCGCCGAATTGCTCGACGCCACCAGCCTCCGCAGCCAGCTCCACCCCGCCTCGCCCCACGCGCTCGCCTTCCGCTTCAACCACATCGTCGGCGAGTCCCCGATCATGCGCGCGGTGTACGACCGCACGGACCGCGCCGCACGTACGGAGGCGACCGTGCTCGTGCGCGGCGAGAGCGGCACCGGGAAGGAGCTGATCGCCCGCGCGATCCACGACAACTCGGCGCGGCGCGACAAGCCCTTCGTCAAGGTGGACTGCGCCGCCCTGCCCGAGTCCCTCGTCGAGAACGAGCTCTTCGGCCACGTCCGCGGCGCCTACACCGGGGCCGACCGCGCCGCCGAGGGAAAGGTCCACGCGGCGGCGGGCGGCACGTTGTTCCTCGACGAGCTCGGCGAGCTGCCTCTCGGCGTGCAGGGCAAGCTGTTGCGCCTGTTCCAGGACCGCGACTTCGTGCGCGTCGGGGGCACCCAGCCCGAACGCGCCGACGTGCGTCTGGTGTGCGCCACCCACCGCGCGCTCGAGGGCGCCCCGGGCTTCCGCCAGGACCTCTACTACCGCATCCGCGTCGTCGAGATCGTGCTCCCGCCGCTCCGCGAGCGCGGCCACGACGACCTCGACCGCCTCATCGACCACCTCCTCTTCGAGGCCGCCCGCCGCCACGGCCGCCCCGGCCTGACGCTCGCCCCCGCGGCCCGCGCCCGCCTCCACGCGTGGGGGTGGCCGGGCAACGTGCGCGAGCTCGAGAACCGCATCGAGGCCTCCGCCGTGCTCGCCGCCGGTATGGAGATCCAGGCGGACGAGCTCGAATTGCCGGCCGACGCGGCGCGCGAGGGCTTCGTCCCCACCGGCACCCTCGCCGAGGTGGAGCTGGCCTACATCCGCCACGTCCTGGCGCGCTGCGGCGGCAACCAGTCGGAAGCGGCGCGGGTGTTGGGGATCGCGCGGAACACGTTGGCGCGGCGGGTGGCGGGCGAGTAGCGGCGCGGGAGCCGGCACCCCCGATCCCGCCGAGATAGGCCCCCCCCGATCGAGGTACGAGATGGAGCGTCTTCAGGAGCTGTTCATCGGCATCGCCGGGATGATTGGAGCGGGCAAGAGCACGCTCGCCACCGCGCTCGGGCAGCACCTCAACCTGCCGACCTACTTCGAGCCGGTGCAGGACAACGAGTACCTCGCCGACTTCTACCGGGACACCTCCCGCTACGCCTTCGCCACCCAGATCTACCTGCTCAACCGCCGGTTCCAGCAGCACCAGGAGATCATCTGGCGCGGCGGCGGCGGCGTGCAGGACCGCACCATCTACGAGGACGCCGTGTTTGCCCGCACGCTCGTCGGCCTCGGCCTGATGGACGACCGCGACTACCGCACCTACGTCTCCCTCTTTCGGCACATGTCCAACTTCATGTGCCGCCCCAACGTCATCGTCTACCTCGACGTGAGTCCGGAGCGTTCGCTCGAGCGCATCCGTAGCCGCGAGCGGGACGTCGAGTCGGGGGTGTCGCTCGAGTACCTCACCGCCCTCCACGCCGAGTACGAGCGGTTCCTGGCTGACATCTCCCGCTCCGTGCCGGTCATCCGCATCGACTGGGACCGTTTCCGCAACGTCGAGGAGATGGCGGCGGTGATCGAGCGCGAGTACCTCGGCGGCAACTTCATCCGCACCGTGAGCTGGTCGCCGACCACGGGCTGAGCGGCCCGGCCAGAGGGGAGAACACATGCACGTCGCCGTCACCGGAGCCAGCAAGGGGATCGGCGAGGCCATCGCGCGGCGGTTCGCGGCGGCGGGGGCGTCGGTCACGGTGGTGGCGCGCAGCCGCCAGCCGCTCGAGGCGCTCGCCGCGAGCCTGGGCCGCCCCGCGCACGTCGCCGCGGTCGACCTCTCGGACCTCCCCCGCTGCGCCGATTGGGTGGCCGAGGCGGAGGCGAAGCTCGGCCCCATCGACGTGCTCGTGAACAACGCCGGCCGGCAGGTCGTCGGCCCCCTCCAGGACACCCCCGTGGGCGACGCGGAGGGGATGATGATCCTCGATCTGCTCGCCCCCATGCGGATCGTGGCGGCGGTCGCCCCCGGGATGCTGGCGCGGCGCAGCGGCACGATTGTCAACATCGCGTCCGCGGCCGCCTTCAGTTGGGTGCCGGGGATGACCTACTACAACGCCGCCAAGAGCGGTCTGGGCGCCTACGGCGAGTCGCTCCGCGCGGAGTGGCGCGGCACCGGCGTCAACGTGCTCACGGTCTACCCGGGGCCCGTGCAGACCGCGATGGCGGAGGAGGCGATGCTCTCCTACGGCGCCATGGCCCGGTGGATCCCCATCGGCACGGCGGACGGCCTCGCGACCCGCATCGTGGCCTCGGTCGGCGCCGGGCGCGGCCGCCTCGTGTATCCGGCGGTGTACGCCCCCCTTCGCTGGTTCCCCAACCTCACCCGCGCGGTCACCGCCATCGCCGCACCGCGCGCGAAGACGGGGGACTCGAACGCGCCGCGCGGGTAGCCGCGGGGCAACCCGCTTCGCCCCGGACGGCCGGCGCCGCGTTGGGACCGGCGGGTTGGTTAGGTTCGGCGCCCGCCCCGGTGCCCTTTGCTGCTCGCGCTCCTGCTCCCCGCCGCCCGGCGAGCGCGTCCAGCTCACGGCTGTCGTGCGCACCCCCGTCGAGGACCCAATCGGCGGCGGCGGCGAGCTCCTCCTGTCCTGGGAGGACCTCGGCATCGGGAGAGGCGAGCTCGTGGTGCCCTTCGCGGCGGACGGCGCCTGGTCCGACGTGAAGCTCGATCTCGTCGTGCCCGACGGCGTCACGACGCTCCGCTACGTCGTGCTCCTTGAGGGCGAGGGCGCCGACGCCAGCGGCACCGCCCTCGTCGACGACCTGCGTCTGGTCCCCTACGCCGAGGACCTCTGCCCCGACCTCATCGGCGACCAGCCCGACGACACCGACGGTGACGGCCTCGGCGACGACTGCGACCTCTGCGACGACTGCGACCTCTGCGACAACTGCGACCTCTGCGACGGCGACGACACCCTCGGCGACGGCGACGGCGACGGCGTCTGCGGCGACACCTCCGGCGAGTGCGGCTGCGACGCGACGAGCGGCCCCTCCGGCGCGATCCTCGCGGGGTTCGGGGCGGTGGTGATGGCGGTCCGGAGGCGCCGAAGCGCGCGTTAGACCTCGCGGATGGACCTCCCCGAGCCCCCCTCCGCCGACGCCCCGCACGTCTACGCCACCGTCGGCGTGGGCCTGCCCGCGCTGGCCCACGCCGAGGTCGGCGTGTGGGTCCACCCGCGCGTCGCGGTCGAGGCCCGTGTCAGTTGGGTCGTGTTCAACCCGATGGTCGGCCTCGCGGTCGACGGCGCCGTGTGGTCGAGCACCGGGAGCACCCGCGGCCACGCCGTCACCGCCACGGTCGAGGCGATGCTCAACCCCACCCTCGCGCCCGTACGGCTCACGAGCGGCGGCGAGACGCTCGGCGCCTACGCAGGGATCTACGGGGGCTATCGCTGGATGGCGGACAGCGGCTTCATCGTGCGTGTGCAGGGCGGCGCGCTCCTGTACGCGGAGGGCGGCTTCGCGGGGGCTCCCAACGTCATGGCTGGCGTTGGATGGGCGTTGTAGCGGTCGGTCGGGCGGATCTGGGCGCGTCCCGGCGCGGACGCCGGGTCGGTGCCCTCCGTGCTCGGCCTTCGGCCTCGGTCCGCCCGGGCGGACCCGGGCGGGACCGGCCGCCGCGGACGGCGGCCGCACTCCGGTCGCCTCGCGCGGCGCGGGGTCGGATCGCCGCAGCTCCGAGGGGGTGTGGGGCGACCGGAATCTCAGCGGAGGGGGCATGGGCACCGCCATGCCCCTCATGATGAGACATCGCCTGCGCCAAGCCTCTTCGTTTGGGACAACAGTGCTAACGTAGTCGCTTTACGACGCGATTGTGAAGGGACGAACGCCGGTAATCAGGGGTCGCCTTTAGGGCGGCGGCGCGCAGAGGGGGCCTTCGGGCCGGTTTTGTCCTATCTGGGGGGGGTATGGTCGGAAGCCAGTCCCAGAACGGGGGGCATGGGGAGCAACCATGCCCGCTCAGGTAGGACTTTGTGCGCACACCGCACGGTCGTTGGGCGGCGGCGCGGTCGGTGGGGGCGGCGCGGTCGTTGGGCGGCGGCGCGGTCGGTGGGGGCGATCTGGCGAGTGAAGAGCAGGTGCAACGCGCACCTATCCACCGATGATCCATCCCACAGCGCGTGGGGCCGGCAGGGCGACCTGCCGGTCTACCCGACCCCCCATGCGCGTAGGCGGTGACCCCATGCGCGTAGGCGGTGACCCCATGCGCGTGGGCGGTGTCCTGCGCCGCGACCCCGCCTCGATGACCGCGGGGTGGTCACGGAGGCGGTGTCGTGCGGCGCCACGCACGCGGTGTGGGCCGCGGCCGCGCTGCGACCTCGCGCCGGGTTAGGCGGCCGCGATGGAACCCTGGCGCGTCCTCGGACTTCGCGCGCGCGCCTGCTCCGGCTGGCGCGCCCTCCCCGGCATGTTGTACGACACCCCCGCCGGCCCCGCGCGGGCGCTCGATTCGGCGCCGCGAAGCCCGGAAGAAGTGCCGGATTTCACCGATCCCGCCACGCTCGGGTGCCTCCTCGCGCTCGTGCGCGACGCGTGGCGTGACCCCGACGTGTTCGTGGAGCGCGTGTGGGACGCCGGCCCCGACCCCAAGAGCAGCGGCTGGCTCGCGCGCGGCGCCGGCCCGCCCACGCGGCGCTCGCTGACGGGCACCTGGCCCTCCGAGGCCGCCTGCCTCGTAGAGGCGCTCGAGGCGGCCCCGCGGCGGTGAAGCGGGGGTGAAGCGGGGGTGAGGCGGCGGTGGGCGCGTCCCGGCGCGGACGCCGGGCCGGCGCCCTCCGTGCTCGGCCTTCGGCCTCGGTCCGCCCGGG
>CAJBVW010000250.1 GCA_903959175.1 uncultured Pseudomonadota bacterium | reverse complement strand
GGTAGCACCGAGGTCGACCCGGGGCCGCGGGCGCAAGGAGCGAAGAGGGAGCATGCCCCTGGCATGTGACCGATGAGCGACGCCGCGCACGCGAGTCCCGGGGCGGCCGAATGCACCGTTTATTGAGCGGCGAGCCCTTACTGCGGACGCACCGTGCCGTGAGGGTTCGTCTCGGCCCATGGCGTAACGGCCTTCCATGCGCCGGTCGTGACCAACAGAGAGGGGCCAATCGTGTTCGGGCACACGAGATCGATCCTGTAGGGAAAGCCATCCGATGCGCGAACCCCACGCGCCTCCCATGTGCGAAGCCCCTCAGAGTAGGACTCGCGAGGCTTCATGTCGAAAGGGATGTTCTTGAGCACAGTCTCGCAGGAGAGGTTTGGCTCATACTGAACGGCCTCGCTGATCACCCACCCGTAGGCATTGATGACGACTTTCCAGCGGCTGGACGCGAACACCGCGTCGGACGACTCATAGAGGATGCACAGCGTGCCTGAAGTGATTCTGGCTCGTTCGGGCATGCCAGAGCTCGTCGCTTTGTCCGGTATTGATCGCCAATCCTCGCATCCCTTGCCCGGAAGTTTGGCGGGCGCAGCGACCACGAAGAACGCGAAAGGATGGCTACCGTCCGCAATCGGCGATGCGCCGCTCGCAACCTCTGCTAGGGCGGAGGCGAAATTCTGGTCCGTTGCCGTCGCGGACGGAGGCTGAGACGGCTCTGCCGCGCTGCCTTCATGCGGCACGAGAAGGGCGGCCACGAGCGTCCCGGACATGAGGACGGGACGGGACATCTTGAGCGTCATCTTTCTACTCCACCTTGCTGATGCGTGTCGACCCGCACGCCGTGCAGCGCCACGCCCGTGGCATAAAGAACAAAAGGAGGCTCAACCCGAGGGTGAACGGGGCGAGGAGAAGCGCCATGCATCCAAAATAGCCTTTGCTATTGCCGACTATGGACCGCACCGTGCCGCACTGCGCGCAGTGCCCGCTCTTCATCTGCTCGTGTGCGTGCTTCATGCTGGAAACTCCATTGCACCGTGAAGTGCCGACCTTACATCACATGATGATGTTCAGCAAGATGGTTAGGGTGCGGATCAGATCCGACGACACGCATCCTGAACGATTTGAACAACTTGAGGTGTGCCTGGCCTAGACAAAGAGCGTCCCCCAGGGTAGATTCGGCGTTGTAACACCCCGAATCCCAGGAATTCGCCCATGCCTCCGTATCTCGTCCCCGCCCCTCCCGCTGTCGCTGAGCACACGTCTTTTACGATGGCGGAGGCTGAGTTTGCGAACCTGCGAAACGATCTTCTTGCCCCGCCGCTTCTCGGGGCCGACCACGCGGTGACGGAGGCCGAGATCCGGGTGCGCGGCACCGAGGTGATGCGACTGCTCTTCGAAGGGTGGTGCAACGTGAGAGCGGCTGCGAACCCGATCCGCGAGGTGACCGAAAGCGACGACGTCCACCGGACCCATCATCGGGATGCGGGGCGCGACGTGGAGAGCTTCTTCGGAACGGTGAAGGTGAATCGTGAGCGTGTTGGCGCTCGTGGTGTTGAAGCCCTGGTTCCTGGCGACGCCCTGCTGAACCTCGCGCGTGACCGCTTCACCTTTGGCGTCCGGCAGCGTGTGGTCGAGGAGGCCGTGCGCGGCTCCTTCGAGGCCGCCGTGAAGGCGATCGGAACCTCGGCGGGTGCGGACGTGGCGAAGCGCCAGGCGGAGGAGCTCGTGGTCCGCGCCTCGGTAGACTTCGACTCCTTCTATGAGGAGAACAGCCGCGACATCGGCGAACCCCTTCCCGCCAAGATGCTGCTCGTGTTGACCGCCGACGGGAAGGGCGTCGTGATGCGCCACGACAGCCTCCGGGATGCGACCCGGAAGGCCGCGGAGACGGCGAAACCGAAGCTGGAGTCGCGGCTAAGCAAGGGCGAGAAGGCAAACCGGAAGCGGATGACGACGGTAGCGGCGATCTACTTCGTAGAGCCCAACCCGCGTACAGCGGCGACGATTCTCGGCGAAGCCGGCGCCGAACCGGCGGCCCTCCGGCCGAAGCCAACCAGGAAGAGGCTCTTCGCTTCGCTGAAGAAGACGCCGCGTGAGGTCATCGGCGAGGCCTTCGAGGAGGCGGAGCGTCGCGACCCGGAGCATCGGCACCGGTGGGTAGCGCTGGTCGACGGGAACAAGACCCAGATCCTTGAGATTCGCGAGGCGGCTGAGGAGGCGCGGGTGGGCGTGACCCTCGTCCTCGACCTCATCCACGTCACGGAGTACCTCTGGAAGGCCGCCTGGGAGTTCCACAAGGAGGGCCATCCGGCCGTCGAGAAGTGGATTGCGAAGTACTTGAGGATGATCCTCGATGGAAAGGCCTCCACGGTCGCTGCCGCCATCCGTCGTTCGGCCACGGCAAACAAGCTCGAAAAGCGCACGAACATCGACAAGGCCGCCAAGTACTTTCTCAACAAGAAGGACCTGATGCGCTACGACGAGTACCTTCGAGACGGTCTCCCGATCGGCACCGGCGTGATCGAGGGCGCATGCCGCTACCTCGTCAAGGACCGGATGGACATCACCGGCGCCCGGTGGGGCCTCGACGGCGCGGAGGCAGTCCTGCTGCTCCGTTCGCTGGCCGTCTCCGAAGACCTGGAGCGGTACTGGCCCTTCCATCGGGCGCGGGAGTTCGAGCGCAACCACCGGTCGCGCTACGCCGAGGAAGAGGACGAGTGGCTGACGACGAGAGCGGCGTGACCACATGCGCATGCGTGCGTGCGGTCATGCCGTCGTCGAAGTTGAGCCGCACCATTATGACCTCTATTCAGGTCAGGATTATAGTCGCACTTCGGGTCAATATCCATCGGGCGCGTGCCAGGCTCCAGCTCTGCGTTCCTCTGCGGCGCTCCTCTGGTCCGCGCATCGGGATCTCCCGCGAATCGTCGCCCGCCGAAGACGCCGAGGGGGACGGGGCCAAGATGGCCCGCGCGGGGACGCGCGGGAAGGGACGCAGGTCGCCCCCATGGCGGCGGGATGGCTCCCGGCGTCCGCTCCGACGTGCTAAGCGCCCCCGCGCCGGCCGTCGGGCGCAAGGAACCCCGTGAACTTCAAAGATCTGGCGCTCGTCGAGCCCCTCCTCCGCGCGCTCAAGACCGCCGGCTACACCCGCCCCACGCCCATCCAGGCGGAGACCATCAAGCCGCTGCTCGCCGGGCGCGACGTGTGCGCCACCGCCCAGACCGGCACCGGAAAGACCGCCGCGTTCGCCCTGCCGATCCTGCAGCGCTGCGCCGCCGTGAGCCGTCGCGGGGGCGTCCGCGCGCTGGTGCTGGCGCCCTCGCGCGAGCTCGTGATCCAGATCGCCGCCGCGTTCGGCACCTACGGCCAGCACCTGCCGAACGTGCGCTGCGCCGCGGTGTACGGCGGCATGGACGAGAAGGAGCTCCGCAAGGGCCTGTCGGGCGGCGTGGACATCATCGTCGCGACGCCGGGGCGCTTACTCGACCTCGTCGGCCACAAGTTCGTGACGCTCGACCACGTCGAGATGTTCGTGCTCGACGAGGCCGACCGCATGTTGGACCTCGGGTTCCTCCAGTCGGTCCAACAGATCGCGGAGCTGTTGCCCAAGAAGCGCCAGACCGCCATGTACTCCTCGACGCTCCCGGCGCCGATCGAGGCGCTGTCGGCGCAGATCCTGGTGAAGCCCGTCCGCATCGCCGTCGCGAAGGCGGCCGTGGCGGACGGCATCCAGCAGCTCGCCTACTTCGTGGAGCCGGCGGACAAGCGGCCGAAGCTGGTGGAGCTCCTCGCCGACCCCGCGATCCGCTCCGCCATGATCTTCACCCGCACGCGCCACGGCGTGGAGCGGATCAACAGCCACCTCATCAAGGCCGGCATCCGCTCCGCGGGGATCCACGGGGACAAGCCGCAGCACGAGCGTGAGCGCGTCCTGGCGTTGTTCACCAAGGGCATGACCCGCGTGCTCGTCGCGACCGACGTGGCGGCGCGCGGCATCGACATCGACGGCATCAGCCACGTCATCAACTACGACCTGCCGAACGTGCCCGAGAGCTACGTCAACCGCATCGGCCGCACCGCGCGCGCGGGCGCCCGGGGCGTGGCGATCTCGTTGTGCGCGACCAACGAGCTGCAGCTCCTGGCGGGGATCGAGCGCTACACGAAGGTGCACCTCTCGCGCGTGGGGGAGTGGCCCGTCGGGGTGGTCGCCCCCGCCGCCGAGCGCGCGGAGTCCCCGCGGCCGGGCACCGGCGTGGCCCAGCGCCGCCCGCCCCCGGGTGCGATGGGGCGGATCGGGACGGTGAAGAAGCGCTGAACCCGCCCACGGGGGGAGTCAGGCGCGGAGCGGGTGCCAGCGGCGGTCGGGGCCTGCGCCGTTGCGGTTGACGATGCCGAGCGCCGCGAGGCTGTCGAGGATGGACTCGACCTCCTTGCGCGGCGCCTTGACAAAGGTGCTCGCCACCGCTTCGAGCGAGACGCCGCCGGGCGCGCGGAGCACCACGGCGCGCACCGCGCCGATGCGGTCGGAGAGCGCCGGCATCCAGCGCAGCTTCTCGGCGACGGCGGCGATCGGCGTGTCGCCCTCGCCCGTGTCCAGGCCGGGGAGCGGCGCGTTGACCGGCTCCGGCTCTCCCGCGAGGGGGCGCTGGTACTCCGGCCGCAGCCACCGCACGAGCCCGCGCTTCTCCTCAGCCGCGCGCTCGGCGTTGAGCGCCACGAGGCGCTCCAGGATGGCCTCGTCGTCGAGGGCGGCGGGCCAGCCGTAGGCCTCGGCGACGGCGGCGTCGAGCTCGGCGTGCAGCTCGCGCAGGAGCGACACGAGGCCCTTCTCGTTGACGGCGCGCTCCTTGTCGGTGAGCGGCGTGCCCGCGCGGATCTTCTCTAGCACGTTGTACATGCCGGTCAGCGTCAGGTCGGGGTGGAGCGCCTGCCGGGCCTTGCGGTGGGCGTCGAGGCGCTCGCCCAGGTCGGCGATGCGGGCGCGTTGGGTGGGGGTGGGGTCGGGGAAGGGGAAGGGGTCGAAGCACTTTGCCTTATTGTACCTCGGGTCGTTGCCGACACCGAGGCGGCCACCGGCGGCGAGAGCCCATGTCACATGGGTCCGCGAGGAAAGAACGCCAAGCAGCATGGTATCGCTGAGGGCAAACATGACCGTGGAACTGTCGCAGATGACGTTTGTTGCAACGGAGACAAAGGTTCGGTGCTTCGCGGTGAGCGAGGTGACTACCATTCGCTCCTGGCCGCGCAGTGCGGGCCTGAAGGTACTACGCGGCTCTCCGAAGATCCACCATCGTTCGGCAACGGATTGGCGTGGATTGACAGCACGCTCCGGCGCAACATTCAGCGACAGCCATTGGTAGACGGCTGGATGGTGATCACGGAGTGAGTCCGCCGTCTGACCAAACGCGTCAATCGCAAATAGACCACGCGCCTCCTGCACAAGGTCCCGTCCTGAGAGGAGCGGTCTCACTAGGCCTTCTGGGGTGCCGAACTCGGGGTCGATGCGCGCTGCCGTTTGCCCGTCGACTGCGAAGCCTCGACCAGAGAGTTGATACCCCACGCAGCAAACCCCACGATTAGACCTCAGCGGTGGACACGATGCCGGGTCGGCGCCGATGCTGAGCCCCGGTCCGATTATTCCTACGCGGTAGCGAAGTTCGGTCTCGAATTCACTGCCCTCAGTTACGCGCTCCGCAGTTATATCGGCGAGGGTCCCCGGCCGGATCCCAGACTCTGCCACGGTCATGGCCACGCGCACCGCGGCTCCATCGGCCGAATCTACCCATGGGTGGTCCGGGATGGCGAACACCAGCGAGATGCTTTGGCCCACGTGTCTTTCGAGCACGGTTCGATTGAACGCCTGGCGAACGCTGTTGGTTGTGATGAATCCGAACCGAATCAGCGAAGAATTGGCAGACAGCCGCGCTGCATGATCCCACCAAAGCATAACATAGTCGGCATTCTCCGGGACCTCCGGATGTGCGGCCCGGACCGCCGCGAGGTACTCATGGTCCAAGGCGCCGCGGATGGTGCGCGCCCCGAGATACGGAGGATTCCCCACAATAAAATCCGCCCCCGGCCACCCCGCCGCCCCCGGGTTGACATACCGCACCACGGGCACCCGCGCGGTGTCGTCCGGCACCTCGTTCCCGGTCACGGGGTGGATCTTGACGGTCTCGCCGTCCCACCGGGTCACCGGGGCGCCGTCGGCGTCGAGCACGGGCTCGACACGGTCCCAGGTGAGCACGGCGTCGCGGCACTCGATGTGGCCGTAGTCCGCGAGCACGGGCTCCTTGGGCGCCACGGT
>CAJBVW010000249.1 GCA_903959175.1 uncultured Pseudomonadota bacterium | reverse complement strand
GCGGCTGCTCGCGGCCGGCGCGGCGATGGTGCGGGCCTGCGGCGGGGACGACGCGCTGCTGACATGGTGGTCCGACCGGCTTCCGGACCCCGCGCGCGGGTAGCCCGAGCGCCGGGGCGCGCGGCACGATACCGCCCCCGCATGGATGCCTCCCGCAAGCTCACCGTCGCGTTCGGCGGCATCGCCCTGGTCTCGACCTCGATCGCCGTCTGGCTCGCGCTGCGGCCCGCCCCGGCGCCGCCCGCCCCCGCGACCGCCCCGAGCGCCGACGTCGTCCCGCCCGCGCCCCGCGAGGCCGGCGGCGTCAACGCCATCGCGGCCAAGGCCCTCGCGGACGGCGGCCCCCGCACGGTGACCGCCCCGGTGCCCCCCGGGGCGCCCCGCCGCGCCGTGGTGAGCTTCCGCGGCCCCCTCACCACCCCGGGCGTGGCCTGGGGCTGCGTCGGGGCCGCGGGCGACCACGCGCTCACCCACCTCGACACCGGCGGCACCTTCGACGGCATGGCCGACCCCGTGGTCAAGGGCGCCTGCGCGACCGAGGGCGCCGACGTGCTGGAGGGCTTCGTGCGCCTCTCCGTGGGCGCCCAGAAGCCCGGCACCCCCTCGACCACCTGCGAGGCGACGGTGTCCTACGCGGCCACGCGCGCGGGTGTCACCAGCCCCAAGCGCGAGGTGCGCGCCGAACGCGTCGACGGCGTGCTCCCCGAGAACTGCGCGGCGTCGCTCGTGGTGCTCCAGCGGCTCTTCGTCGCCGGCTTCGACGCGCCCTGACCGTCGATCAGGGCTGCCGCGGCGTCCACGCGCACCACGGCACGGCCGGCGGCAGGTTCCGCCACTCGATCGGCCCCTCCTCCACGCGCGTGAAGTGCGCGCGCATGCGGCCGCCGAAGGTGCGCGCCTTCGGGTGCATGTAGGCGTTCAGGCACAGGTAGGTCGCGAAGATCCCCCCCGGGACGAGCACCGTGCGCACCGCCGCGAGGATGCGCTCCTGCGTCAGCAGCGGCAACATCGTCCACGGCAGGCTGGCGACCACCGCGCCCACGCTGCGCGGCGCGACCAGCTTCGAGAGGTCCTCCGCGCCGGAGCAGACCACCTGCACCTCGGGGAAGCGCACGCCCAGGAAGCGCGCCATCTCCGGGTCGATCTCCAGCGCCGTCACCCGCCCGCGCGCCCCGGACACGAGGTGGCGCGTGATCGCGCCGGTCCCCGCGCCGAGCTCGACCACGCCGTCCGTCGGGCTGCTCGCCGCCGCCTCGACCATCCGCTCGGCCAGGGCCCGGGAGGTCGGAAACACCGTCGCTACACCGAGGGGCCGCCGCGCGGCCGCCTTGAGGAACTCTACCGCCGCTCGGTCCATCCACCGGAGATAGGCCCGGGGCCGGGCCTCAGCAAGCCCGGGCCGACGCCGAAAAGCAGCGAGGGCCGCCCTCCCGCGTGGGGAGAGCGGCCCTCGGGGGCGAGCGCCCGATCGGCGCCACCAGCGCGGAGCTACCCGAGCGTGGCGATGAGCGGCGCGATGAGGAGGGACACGACGCTCATGACCTTGATGAGGATCGCGACGCCGGGGCCGGAGGTGTCCTTGAACGGATCGCCGACGGTGTCGCCGACGACGGCGGCCTTGTGCGTGTCCGAGCGCTTCGGGTGGCCGGGGATGCCGCCCTTCTCGATGAACTTCTTCGCGTTGTCCCAGGCGCCGCCGGCGTTGGCCATGAAGAGCGACATCGAGGCACCGACCGCGAGGGCACCGGCGAGGGCGCCCGCGAGGGCCGCCGGACCGCCGATGACGCCGATGACGACCGGGCCCGCCACGGCCACGAGGCCGGGGAGGATCATCTGCGAGAGCGCGGCCGAGGTCGCGATGTCGACGATGGCCTTGGGCTGCGGCTCGGCCGTGCCCTCCCGGAGGCCCGGGATGGTGTCGAACTGCCGCTTGATCTCAAGCACGATGGCGCCGGCGGCGTTGCCGACCGCGAGCATGGTCGAGGCGCTGACGATGAAGGGCATGACCGCGCCGACGAGGATGCCGATGAGGATGCCGGGGTTGTCGAGCGCGAGGTTCATCGCGGCCATGCCGGCGGCCTCGCGGGCGTGGTTCACTTCGAGGCTGTAGGCCGAGAAGAGCGCCACGACGGTGAGGGTGGCCGAGCCGATCGCGAAGCCCTTGCCGATCGCCGCGGTGGTGTTGCCGACCGCGTCGAGCTCGTCCGTGATCTCGCGGACGGCGGGGGGGAGGCCCGCCATCTCGGCGATGCCGCCGGCGTTGTCGGAGATGGGGCCGTAGGCGTCGACCGTCATGACGATGGCGGTGCCGCCGAGCATGCCGACCGCCGCGAGGGCGATGCCGTAGAGGCCGAGGGCGCCCATGAACACGTTGGCGACGATGGCGACGCCGGCGACGAGCAGGAGGCAGGTGGCCACCGACTCCATGCCGACGGCCATGCCGCGGATGACGTTCGTGCCGGCGCCGGTCATCGCGGCCTCGGCGACGCGCTTCACCGGGCTGAAGCTGCCCGTGTAGTACTCGGTGAGCAGGCCGATGGCCGCGCCGCCGATGGCGCCCGCCGCGAGGGCGATGGTCACGTTCTGGGACACGCCGAACATCGGGAGCAGGGCGGCGGTGACGCCGACGAGCACGATGGGCGGGAGCACCATCGCGGCGCGGAGCACCACGGAGGGCGAGCTGTTCCGCATCGCGCGGGCGACGAAGATGCCGACGATGCTCACCACGAGGCCGATGCCCGAGAGGATGAGCGGGAGGCCGACGGCGATCGCGCGGGCGTTGCCGACGGAGGGGTCCGTCAGGAGGGTGGCGAGCGCCGCGTCATCCGCGGTGAGGGCGATGGCCATGGTCGCGACGACGGCGGCGACGAGGGACTCGTAGATGTCCGCGCCCATGCCGGCCACGTCACCGACGTTGTCACCGACGTTGTCGGCGATGACGCCGGGGTTGCGGGGGTCGTCCTCGGGGATGTTCTCGATGACCTTGCCGGCGATGTCTGCGCCGACATCCGCCGCCTTGGTGTAGATGCCGCCGCCGATGCGCGCGAAGAGCGCGATGGAGGAGGCGCCCACGGCGAAGGCGTGGAGGGCGTTGCCGAGCTTGGCGTTCGCGACGGCGTCCCCCATCGGGTAGGCGTAGTAGACCGCGAAGAGGCCGATGAGCGCGAGGCCCGCGACGCAGAGGCCCATGACGGCGCCGCCGTCGAGCGCGGTGAGGAGCGCGTTGGCCTTGGAGCCGCCCGCCGCCGCCTGGGCGGTGCGGACGTTTCCGTAGGTCGCGGCCTTCATGCCGACGAAGCCGGCGCCGAGGGAGAGCACCGCGCCGAGGACGAACCACGCGCCGGAGACCCAGGAGAACGCGGCGGTCAGGATGCCGAACACGACGACCGTGTACACGGCGAGCACCTTGTACTCGGTCGTGAGGAAGGCCATCGAGCCCTCGCGGATGTAGCCCGCGATGCGCTGCATGGTCTCGTTGCCTTCGGGGAGGCTCTTGACCCGGAAGTAGAAGAACGTCGCGATCAACAGGGCGATTACGCCCGCGATCGGCGGAGAGTAGATCCAGAATCCGAGAGTGGCGTCCATTCACGCGATCCGGTGCAAGGAGGAGAGCCCCGTCGGATGAGCACGAGGGGCCGAGTGGCGGCCTTCTTTCACGTTCGGCGCCCCGGCGCAAGCGTTCGGACGAGATCCCGCCGGCTCCGGTCACCGCCGCCACGCCCCGGTCCCGCCTGGGCTCCGGTGACTAGCTCCTCGGGATGTCGCTCCTCGTCCTCCTCCTCGGCGCCTGCGAGTCCGCCCCCTCGCGCTTCAGCATCCCCACCGACCCCCTCCCCGCGCCGGGCTGGCTCGGGGACGCCCCGCCCGACACCGGCGGCTGGGACCCCGACGCCCCCCTGCCGCTGCTGCTCGCGGAGGCGGAGGGCCCCATCGTGCCGGAGGAGCGCGTCGGCGCGTCGCTCGCCGTCATCACCGCCCACGACGGCAGCCTGCACGCCCTCGGCGACACGCCGCGCGCGCTCGAGAGCCGCGCGACGCTGGAGATCCGCGGCGCGTCCTCGTCGGGTTTCCCGAAGCACTCGTTCAACCTGGAGCTCCAGGACGCGCTCGGCGCCGACCGCGCGGTGCCGCTCCTCGGCCTGCCGGCGGAGGCGGACTGGGTCCTCTACGGGCCCTACACCGACAAGACGGGCATCCGGGACGCCCTCGCCTACGGCCTCGCGCGCCGCATGGGCGGCTACGCGCCTCGCGTGCGCTTCGCCGAGCTCTCCCTCGGCGGCGTCTGGCAAGGCCTCTACCAGGTCACCGAGAAGCCGGAGATCGACCCCCACCGGGTCGCCTTCCCCGAGGCGGCGCCGGGCGAATGGGGGGATCTGTCGGGCGCGTACCTGTTCAAATACGAGGGCGGCGCCGGCACCGGGGGCGGGTGGCGCAGCGCGCACGGCGTGCGCTACGACTTCCAGGATCCGAGCGCGGACGCCATCACCGACGCCCAGCTCGCCTGGCTCACCCGGTGGATGGACGGCTTCGAGAGCGGCATCCTCGCCGGCGACGCCCCCGCGACGTGGATCGACGTGACCTCCTTCGCGGACGCGGTCATCCTCAACGAGCTCTCGCGCAACGTGGACGCGTACCGGCGCAGCACCTTCTTCACCAAGGCGCCCGACGCCTACGGCGGCCTCCTCCACGCCGGGCCCGCCTGGGACTACAACCTCGCCTGGGGAAACGCAGACTTCTGCGCGGGTGACCGCACCGACGGGCTCGTGTGGGAGACCAAGGAGTTGTGCTCGGACACCCTCCAGATCCCCGCCTGGTACATGAAGATCCTCCGCGACCCGCGCTTCACCGCGCCGCTCCGGTGCCGCTGGGAGTCGCTGCGGGGCGGCGTGCTCGCGGACGACGCCATCGTCGCGACCATCGATACGCTCGCACGACCGCTCGCCGCGGCGGAGGCGCGCGACCAGGCGATCTGGCGCACGATGGGCGTCGACATCTGGCCGAACAGCTACGTCGGTGCCACCTGGGAGGACGAGCTCGCGTACGTCGCGACGTTCACCACCACGCGCGCGGCGTGGCTCGACGCGAACCTGCCCGGGCGCTGCCCCCCGGACGTGCGCCCGGGGCGCGATCCGTAGGGGGCCGCGGTCGGATCACGGCGCCCCGAACCCCGGGTTCCGCGGGTTCCGGCTCGGATGGGCGCTCCCCCGCTCCGCCGCGTCCGCGGGCACGTCGAAGAGGCTGCGCTGGGGCGAGTCCGCGGTGGTCTCGACGTCGTCGGCGTGCCCGTCCACCAGGATGTCCGCCGCGAAGACGCCCCCAGCCGCGAGCAGCCGCGCCTCGGGCCAGCCCGCCGCGCGAAGGGCGGTGTCGGCGGCCTCCGCGAGGGCGGCGTGCCCCTTGGCGGAGGGGTGCATCGCGTCCACGTAGAGGGCCCGGGGCGCGTCGCCGGCGGCCGCCCGCAGCGCAGGCAGCGTCTCGATCAGCGGGATGCCTTGGTGCGCCGCGACCCGACGCTGGGCGTCGAAGTAGGGGTCCCACGAGGCCCCGGGCGCGTACTTCCCGCGGGTCATCCCGACGTTGCTCGGGGCCATCAGCGCCGCGCCGATCCCGCGTGCGGCGGCCTCCCGCACCATCGCGTCGAGGTTCTCCGCGTACCGACGCAAGGGCACCCGGCGCCCGCCCGTCTCCGGCCACCGGCTCCCCTGCGTCCACGTCACGAAGCGCGCCGACTCCCCGCCGCGCAGCGCGTGGATCCCGCGCACAAGGAGCCGGAAGGCGTGGCTCTCGAAGAGCGGGTTCTCCCGGCGCATGCGGGCGGTGGCGAGGAGGTCGGCGTCCCGGAAGGAGTCGACGTTGTTGTCGCTCCACAGGTTGCCGAGCACGAGGAGGTCGGGCGCGAGGGCCCAGCCGAGCTCGTCCAGCTCGATGCGCGTCTGCTCCGTGGAGTAGCCGGGCACCGCGCCGTTGAGGACCTCGACGTCCAGACCCTCGCCGACGAGCCGCGCCTGGAGCTGGGCGGGGAAGGTGGCGCCGTCCGCGACGCCGTGGCCGAAGAAGGTGCTGTCGCCGAGCACGAGCACGCGGAGCCGCCCCTCGGGCTTCGGCGTCACGGGCGGATCGCCGCGCAGACCGAGCGTGTTGATCGTTGCGATGGCACCCGCGTTCGCCCGCGCGCCGGGGGAGAGCGCCCAGAGGCGGGTGGGGTGCGCGCCCATCACCCCCTCGCCGGCGCCCGTGCTCCGCCACTCGGGGAGCTCGGCGCCCGCGAGGCGCGCGGCGCCCTCCAACACTGCTGCTGTCCCGACGAGGATTAGGGCGGCAGCAGCGGCGCGGAGGAGCGGTGGGCGGAGGCGCACCCTACCCCCTACAACGCTGGCGTGACGCCGAGCTCCGTCAGCAGCGCGTCCGCGTTCGCCACGGCGTCCAGGTAGTAGAGGACGTAGCGGACGTCGACGTGGATGGTGCGCGCCATCACGGGGTCGAACAGCCAGTCGCTCGCGATGCCTTCGTAGTTGCCGTCGAAGGCGAGGCCGACGAGGTGGCCCTTGGCGTCGAGGGTGGGCGAGCCGCTGTTGCCGCCGGTGATGTCGAGGTCGGAGAGGAAGTCGACGGGGACGCTGCCGAGCTTCGTGTCCACGTAGGGGCCGCGCTTCCCCTCGTTGATCGCGGCGAGGAGCGCGGGCGGCGCGTCGAAGGGCCAGGCGCCGGCCTTCTCGACGATGCCCTCGAGGCGCGTCTGCGGGAGGTAGCGGACGGCGTCGCGGCCGTCGTAGCCCTGGACGGTGCCGAAGGTGACGCGGAGGGTGCCGTTGGCGTCGGCGTAGCTGCGCGCGGGGTCGAGCTGCCGGAGGGCGTCCGCGTAGACGGGGCGCAGGCGGGAGATGGCGCCGGCGTCGGTCTTGCCGTCGGTGCGCCGGGCCTCGTCGTAGGACCAGAGCGCGGTGGCGAGGGAGAGGAAGCCGTCCGTCGCGGCGGTGATCGTGGCGGTCTTCGCCGAGAAGAGGGCCTCGCGCTCGGTCACGGTGTCGACGGCGGAGTCGGTGAAGAGGCGGGCGACGGCGGCGTCCACCGCGGCCTCGGGGGCGCCGGCCGTCGGCAGGCCGAGCCACGCCATCAGCTCGGGGACCTGCTGATCGACGGGCAACGTGGCGGCGTCGAGGAGGAGCTTCGTGAGGTAGCGCTTCTCCGTCTCGACGTGGAGGCCCTTCTGGACGGAGACGAGGCGCGCCTTCACGCGCGGGAGGTCCCGGTCCTGGAAGCCGATCTCGCGCTTCGCGTCGGGCTTCTCGCGCTCCTTGGCGACGCGGAGGATCGTGCGGGACGCGTTGAGGAGGTCGGAGCGGCCGAGCCAGCCCATGACCTCGTCGCGGTCGCGCGTGCCGTCGCGCCGGGTGAGGACCGTGCGGAGCTCGGCGATGGCGGAGGCGTACTTCGCGGTGCGCGCGGGATCGGCGGCCACCCACGCGTCGAGCGCGGCGTCGCGGGCATTGGCGGTCTGGACGACGCCCGAGCGCGTGAAGCCGACCAACGCGCCCTTGTTGTTGAACAGGCCGTTGGAGACGTAGCTGCGGGACACGTTGAGGAGCGGCTCGGCGGAGGGGTCGAGCTTCACCATGTCGGCGTACAACGCGAGGAGCCACTCGGAGCGCGCGATGCGGCGCGGCATGCCGACGGTGGCGCTGCGCTCGAGCTCGAGGCCGGTCTGCCAGCGCTCGGTGCGGCCGGGGTAGCCGGCGACCATCACGAAGCCGCCGGGGTCGACGCCGGCGGCCTCCACCGAGAGGGCGTGCGCGGGGCGGTAGGGGACGTTGCCGGCGGCGTAGTCGGCGGGCTTGCCGTCGGGGCCGACGTAGGCGCGCAGGAAGCCGAAGTCTCCCGAGTGGCGCGGCCAGTGCCAGTTGTCGATCTCGTCGCCGTAGTTGCCGACGCTGTCGGGCGGCGCCATGACGACGCGCACGTCGCGCAGCTCGACCTGCGTGATCAGCGAGTAGCGGAGGCCCTCGTAGTAGGACGCGACGCGGCAGCGACGGCCCGGGTTGGCCTTCTCACAGCTCGCGACGGTCTTCTTGGTCGCGTCGTCGATGCGGGCTTTGCGGTCGAGGTCGGAGAGCTTCGCGGGGAGCTTGCCGACGATGGCGCCTGTCACGTCCACGATGGACTCGGTGATCGAGACCGTCTTGCCGGGGCCGGAGGAGCGCTCGTCCGCGCGGGTGGGCGCGTAGAAGCCGGTGGCGACGAGGTCCTCGCCGGGGAGCTGGGCCTGCTGAAGGTCGCCGACGACGCAGTGGTGGTTCGTCACGAGCAGGCCGTCGTTCGAGACGAAGGACGCCGTGCAGCCGCCGAGGGAGACGATGGCGCCGAGCGGGGCCTGGTCGAGGCGCGCGAGCGCGGCGGGGTCCCCGGGGAAGCCGGCGGCCGCGAGCGGGGCGGCGAGCGCGGGGAGCTGGTCGGGCTCCCACATGCCCTCCACGGCGTGGGCGACGGGGACGAGGAGCGGCAGGGCGAGGGCGAGGAGCGACATCCGGCCCCGCTAACGCCCCCGAGAGGAGCCGGAAACGCGTCGCGCTTGCAACGCGGCCGACCTCGTGGCAGCGTGGCGGCATGCCCACGCTCTGAATCGCCCGCGTGCCCGTGGTCCACGGGCGCCCGGCTCCCCCCCGCTGCTCGACGCGCTGATCGGATCCCCCGGGAGGCGCGCCGTGCGCCACGCCTCCGAGGTCCGCTTGTCCCACCCCCCGTCGATCGCCCCCGAAGAAGTCACCTCCGTCGCCGACCGCGTCGCCACCGAGGTCGTGGCCGCCCACGCCGCCGACGTCGACGCCCGCGGGCGCTTCCCCGCCGAAGCCGTCGCCGCCCTCGGCGCGAGCGGCCTGCTCGGCGTCGTCTCCGCCGCGTCCGTCGGCGGGAGCGGCCAGTCCCTCCGCGCCGCCGTCACCGTCGTCTCGCGCGTGGCGCGGGAGTGCGGCTCCACCGGCATGGTGACGTGCATGCACTACGCCGGCACCGCGGTGATCGAGGCCCTCGGCGCCGAGGCCGTCCGCACGGAGATCGCCGCCGGCCGCCACCTCACCACCCTCGCGTTCTCCGAGGCCGGCTCCCGCTCCCACTTCTGGGCGCCGCTCTCGACCGCGACCGCCGACGGCGACTCCATCGTCCTCGACGCGAGGAAGAGCTGGGTCACGAGCGCCCGGCAGGCGAACTCGATCGTGTGGTCGTCCAAGCCCGTCGCCGGTGACAAGCCGAGCACGCTCTGGCACGTCCCGAACCCGACGGCCGGCCTCACGGTGCCCGCCGCGTTCGACGGCATGGGCCTGCGCGGCAACGACTCCACCCCGATGAACGCGGACGGCGTGCGCGTCCCCGCGAGCGCGCGGCTCGGGGAGGACGGCGGTGGCTTCGACCTGATGATGGGCACCGTCCTGCCGTGGTTCGCGTGCATGTCGGCGGGCGTATCCGTCGGCCTGATGGAGGCCGCGACGGCCCGGGCGGCCGCCCACTGCGCCGGCACCGGCTTCGCCCACCTCGGCGCCAACCTCGCCGACCTCCCCACGATCCGCGCCTACCTCGCGCGGATGCGCATCCGTACGGACCAGGCGAAGTGCCTGCTCGACGACGCGGTCGCCGCCATCGAGGCCGGTCGCCCCGACACGATGCTCCGCGTGCTCGAGGTGCGCGCCTCCGCCGCCGAGAACGCGCTCGAGGTCACCGAGCTCGCGATGCGCGTGTGCGGCGGTGCCGCCTTCCGCAAGGAGGTCGGCGTGGACCGCGCCTTCCGCGACGCCCGGGCCGCCGGCGTCATGGCCCCCACCACGGACGTCCTCTACGACTTCATCGGAAAGGCCCTCGTCGGCCTTCCGTTGTTTTAGGAGTGACGATGCTGCGCGCTCCTTCCGACACCCTCCTCCTCGGCGCCGTCGCCTACGATCCCAAGGTCGTCACGATCTGGGAGGGCTTCCGCCTCTGGTTCGCCGAGCGGGGCCTCGACTTCGACTTCGTGCTGTACTCCAACTACGAGCGGCAGGTCGCCGCCCACCTCAACGGGGAGGTCCACGTCGCGTGGAACTCGCCGCTCGCGTGGATCGAGGCGCGCCGGGCGGCGCTCGCGCGCGGGATCGCGTGCGAGACCGTCGCGATGCGCGACACCGACCAGGACCTCACCTCGCTGGTGATCGTGCGGGCGGACTCGCCCTACCGCACCGTGGCGGACCTCGCCGGCGCGCGCGTGGGCGTGGGCGCCGGAGACTCGCCCCAGGCCACGCTCCTGCCGCTGCACTGGCTCGCGGCGCAGGGCGTGACGGTGGAGGCGCGGCGCTTCGACGTGCTGGTCGGCAAGCACGGCGACCACGTGGGCGGCGAGCGCGACGCCGCGCGGGCGCTGATGCGCGGCGAGGTCGACGCCTGCTGCCTCATCGACGGCAACCACGCCGCGTTCACCAAGGAGGGCACCTTCCCGCTCGGGGCGGTGCGCGTGCTCGGCCAGACCGGTGCCTACGACCACTGCAACATGACGGTCCTCGGCGACGGGCACCCGGAGATGGGGCGCTTCGTCGAGCTCCTGATGTCGATGTCGTGGGACGATCCGGCGGTGCGGCCGCTCCTCGAGATGGAGGGGCTGCGCGAATGGCGGCCCGGGCGCGTCGAGGGCTACGTCGCGCTCGAAGCGGCGGTCGAGCGCTTCGGCACGATCGACGCGTTCCTCGCGGACGTGGGGTGAGCCCCGCCGCGCCCCCTACGGTGGACGTGGGCGCCCTCCCCCTCGCGGCGGGCGGGCACCTGCTCGTGCGCCGCGCGCTGCGGGCGCTGCCGGACGGGGCGCGGCTCACCGTCGTCGGGACCGACCCGACGTTGGCGCTGGACCTGCGCGCGTGGGCGCGGGGGCAGGGCGTGCCCGTGGAGGGGGAGCGGACGCTCGTGCGCACCCCCGCCGCGGAGGGCCGGTGGCGCGGGGCCGAGCGCGCGGGCGGCGCCGGGCCGGACGGGGTGGTGGACGTCCCCTCGCCCCGGTGGGGCCTGGCTCTCCGGGGCGCCGCGGTCGAGGCCGGCAGCCCCGCCCTGCACTTTCCGCTCGCGACGAAGGCGGAGGTGTGGACCGACGAGGCCGCGCGGATGTACCGCAAGGCGGCGGCGGCCCAGTGGGACCCGGCGTCGCTCCCGTGGGACACGGTCGTCGACCACCCGGCCGAGGTGGAGGACGCCGTCGTGCAGGTGATGACCTACCTCGTGGAGAACGAGGTCGCGGCGCTGCTCGTGCCCGCGCGCTTCCTGGCGCAGGTGCACCCGCACTTCCGCGAGGTGCTGCAGGTGCTCGCCGTCCAGGCCGCCGACGAGGCCCGCCACATCGAGGTGTTCGCGCGCCGCGCCCTCCATGTGCGCGACGTCCCCGGCCTCTCCACGTCAGGCGGGCAGACCTCGCTCGCGACGCTTCTCGCGGAGCCCGACTTCGCGCTGTCGACCTTCCTGCTCTCCGTGCTCGGCGAGGGCAGCTTCCTCACCCTCCTGTGGTTCCTGGCGGAGCACGCCCCGGATCCGCTCACGCGCGCCATCGCTCGCGCCACCGCGACGGACGAGGCCCGCCACGTCGCCTTCGGCCTCGCCCACCTCGGCGCGCACCTCGCCGCCGAGCCCGACCTGCGCGTGCGCCTCGTGAACGCCGTTACCCGGCGGCACCAGGCCCTCGCGGGCACGGCGGGCCTCAACGAGGAGGTCCACGACGCGCTCCTGCTCCTCGCCGCCGGTGGCTGGGAGCACGCCCAGCTCGCGGAGGGCGCCGCGCGCGTGACGAAGCTGGCGGCCGACATGGACGAAGGGCGGCAGCAACGCCTGAAGTTACTGGGGTTCGACGCGGCGGAGGCTGAGGCGATGTCGAGCCTGCACACGCGGAACTTCATGTAGCGGGGCCGCCCCCTCCCGAGCGGGGTCGTCAGCTCTCGATCGCGTCTACCGCGTGCGCGAGGTAGTCCTCGATCTTCGCGTAGCGCAACGCCGCTTCGTGCGTGGCGGCGAGGACGACGCGGGGCGCGTTCCCGGTGGCGAGGGCCTCGGCCCAGCGGCTGGCGCAGAGGCACCAGCGGTCGCCCGGCTTGAGGCCGGGGAAGCCGTAGGCGGGCACGGGCGTGGAGAGGTCGTTGCCGCGTGCCTGGGAGAAGGTGAGGAACTCGGCCGTCATCTGGGCGCAGACGACGTGGGAGCCGCGGTCCTGCTCGTTGGTGCGGCAGCAGCCGTCGCGCAGCCAGCCGGTGCGGGGCTTGAGCGAGCAGGTCAGGAGCGGGCCGCCGAGGACGTTGCGGGAGGGTTCGGACATCCGCGCAAGGTACCGCATTTGCGACGGGCTGCGGATCGTGGCTGGCTCGGCTTCCCCGGGCCTCGGCCTCGCGTGGCTCGGGCCCGCCGCGGCGGACCTCGTGACCATCGCCGGCCCGCTGCAGCGCGGCATGGCGGCCGCCACGTCCCGAAGGCGTGAGGTTCGTGCCAACACCACGCCCGTCGGCGCCGCCGGCTTAGAGCCAGCGTATGACCGACCCGCTCGATGGTCCCGTGGTCGCCGCCGTGCTCCACCGCCTCCACGACGACCGGCTGATCGGCCCCGAGGCGCTCCGTCACGGCGCCGCGCAGCTGGACGCCCCGCCCGAGCCCGCGGCCTGGGCCGTCTTCGTCGACCGCCTGCTGCTCTTCCTGGGCGCGGCGCTGGTCCTCGCGGGGGCCGTCTACTTCTTCGCCTACAACTGGGACGCCCTCGGCCGCTTCCTCCAGATGGGGATGCTGCTCGTCGCCATCGTGGCGGCGGCCGCCGCGGCGTGGGGCCGGCTGGACCGCCCGGTCGGCCAGGCGCTCCTGCTCGGCGCCACCGTGCTCGTGGGGCCGCTGCTCGGCGTGTTCGGCACCACCTACCAGACCGGCGCGGACCCCTACGGGCTGTTCCTCGCGTGGTCCGCGCTCACGCTCGCGTGGGCGGTGATCGCCCGCCTCCCGGCGCTGTGGATCCTGCAGGTCGTGCTGTGGAACGTGTCGCTCCTGCTCTACTGGGAGCAGGTGGTGGCGGACTCCTTCTTCGAGCGGGGCGTGACCCCCTACCTGCTCGCGGCGAGCATCAACGGCGCGGCGTGGCTGGTGTGGGAGGGCGGCCGGCGGGCGGGCGCGGCGTGGATGGCCGGGCGCTGGGCCCCGCGCACGCTGCTGCTCGGCGCGCTCGTCCCCATCGTGTCGACCACCTGCGTGTGGATCCTCGATGACCTCGACACCGACTACGCCCTCGGGCCGGCGCTCCTCCTCGTCGTGCTCGTCGCCGCCTACGCCGTGGGCCGGTGGCTCCTGCTCGACCGCGGCCTGCTCGCGATGGCCGCCACCGCGCTAATCGTCGTCACCAGCACGGTGCTCGGGAAGGTCGCGATGGAGATCGCGGACGACGCCGGAGACTCGTTCCTGATGGTGTTCCTGTTCGCGGTGTGCGGGCTGACCGTCGCCGCCAAGGTCGCCGCCGCCTCGTGGTGGCTGACCCACCTCCAGCCCGTCGGCGACACGCAGGAGGCCGCGTGAACTGGCGCACCCTGCTCGACGAGCTCGTCACCGCCGGCCACCTCACGCCCGCCGCGTCCGAGGCCGCCGCCGGCGCCCTCCGGGACCCGACGCGCAACCCGCCGGCCGTGCCGTGGATGGTGCGTGTCATGGTCGGGATCGGCGCCTGGATCGCCGGCTGTTTCGGCCTCGGCTCCGTGCTCATGTGCCTCGGGCTCCTCATCGACGCACCGGGCAGCCTCCTCGTCACGACGGCGGGCCTGTTCCTCCTCGCCACCAGCGTCGCGGTGCGGCTCGCGACGCCCAGGCTCTTCCTCGGCCAGCTCGCCCTCTCCGTCGGCGCGGCCGGCCAGCTCCTCATCGGCGGCGGCCTCGTCGACTCCGCCCTCTCCATCGGCGGCCACGCGCTCGTGTGGGTGGTCCTCTCGACCGCGCTCGTGCTCATCCACCCCGATCCCGTCCAGCGCTTCGTCAGCACCGTGGTCGGGATCTCGTCGCTCGGCGTCGTGTTCCAGCAGGCGCTCCCCATCGCGGCCGGAGAGCTCACCCTCGCCGTCACCTGCGCGCTCCTGCTCGCGGCGACCTTCGCCCCCGAGGCCGACCTCCCCGCGCGCGTCTCCGCGATGCGCGCCCCGCTCCGGCTCGGCCTCGTCGTGTCGCTCCTGCTCACGACGCTCGGCGGAGAAGCCGCCGCCGTCCTCGGGGAGCTGTACGACAGCGCCATCCCCCGCTTCTCCCTCGCGCCGCTCGTGCTCGGCGTGGCGCTGCTCGTCGCGTACTGGCGCGTGCTCGCCGCCTACGGCCGCGGCCTCGCCTCCGAGCCCGGCGCCCTCGCCATCGTGACCACGGTCCTGCTCGGCGCCCTCGGTCAGGGCCGCCCCGGGCTGCTCGGCGCGCTGCTCGCGCTCCTCGTGAGCTTCGTCGCGCGGGACAAGGTGGCGATCGGCCTCTCCACGGCGTTCCTCGTCGGCTTCGGCGTCCACTTCTACTACGACCTCGACCTTTCGCTCTGGACCAAGTCGGGCGTGCTCGTCGGGAGCGGCGTTGTGCTCCTGGCGGTGCGCGCGTGGCTCCACCACCGTCGCTTCCTCACGGAGGGCGCGTGATCCGCAACCTCGTCCTCGTCGGTAACCTCGCGGTGCTCCTCGTCGCGTTCGGTTGGTCGGTCGCGCACAAGGAGCAGACGCTGCGCGACGGCCGCGGCGTGCTGCTCGCGCTCGCCCCGGTCGACCCCCGCTCGCTCATCCAGGGCGACTACATGCGGCTCGACTACGCGCTCGACCGCGCCCTCGAGGACACCGAGGGCTGGCCCCGCGACGGCACGCTCGTCGTGCGCGACCTCCCCGGAGACGGCGCCGTGTTCGTGCGCCGTCACGACGGCGAGCCCCTCGCCCCGGACGAGGTCCTGCTCCGCTACCGCAAGCGCGAGGGCCGGGTGCGCGTCGGCACCGACGCCTACTACTTCGAGGAGGGGCAGGCCGAGACCTTCGCTGCCGCCAAGTTCGCGGAGCTCCGGGTGGACGCCTCGGGCGAGTCCGTGCTCGTCAACATGATGGACGAGGCGAAGAGGCCCCTCGGCCCCGGGATGAAGTAGTCAGAGCGCGGCGAGGACCGCGGCGCCGTCGAAGGCCCCGGGCGCGCGCAGCACCTCCGTCCCGTCCGGCGCGAACACGACGTGCACCGGGAAGCCGTCCGTGCCCACCAACGGCTCGGTGAGGAACAAGGGGTCCACGAGGACGGGATAGCCGAGCGCGAAGGACTCGGCCCACTCCGCACATTCGAGGCGGGTGATCGGCTGGGCGTCGCTCCCCTCGACGAGCACCTGCGCGACGCCGATGTCGGGGTGCTCCGCGCGGAACGCCTCCATCACCGGGGCGTCCTCCTGGCACGGCCCGCACCACGCGGCGCCGACGGCGAGCACCAGCCCGGCGGGGCCGACGAGCGAGGCGAGGGGGCGCGGCGTCGCGTCGCAGTCCTGGAGGGACAGGTCCGACCCGGTCCACGCGGGCGGGGCGGTGTCAGCGGCGGTGTCGGCGGTGTCAGCGGCGGTGTCGGCGGTGTCGGCGGCGTCGGCGGCGGTGTCCGTCGGGAGCGGATCGCCACACGCGACGAGCACGCTAAGGCAGCACGCTCTCCACCGCCGCGCGCAGGCCCACCGGATCGTACTCGCGCGAGAAGTAGACGATGACGCCGTCCGCGTCGAGCACGATGTCGATGGGATACGGGGAAGCCGTCGGGTCGCGCGTGTACTCGTCATACGTGTGGGCCGTGTCCTCGAGCAGGGGGAAGGTCACGCCGCTCGCGCTGGCGAAGGCGCGGAGGTCGTCCGCGTCGGCCATGCCACCGGCGGAGAGGCCGAGCACGAGCAGCCCGCGGTCGCGGTAGGTCTGGTGGAAGGAGGCTTCGAGGTCTGGAAACTCCAGACTACAGACGGGTCAATAGGTGGCGAAGTACGAGAGCAGCGCCGGTTGGCCGAGGGCCTGCGAGGTGTAGACGTCGGCGGAGTCGAGCGCGGTGTACGAGAAGGCGGGGACCATCTCCCCGAGGCCGGTGCCGACGCGGTTCGCGCCGACGGAGACGGTGACCGTCGGCTCGTCCGGATCGTTTGTAGCGAACGTCAGGGCGGTGCTGAGCGGGCCGCCGGTGGAGGACCACGTCAGCTCCGCGAAGTCGGCGCCCCCGGCGGGGATGGTGAAGGCGGCGCGGTCGACGGTCACCGCGGTGTCCGCGACGGAGAGGCCGGTGATCGTGAGCGGCTTGGGGCCGTCGTTCCGGAGGACGACGGTGAGGGCGTCCACTTCGCCGGCGGCGACCGCGCCGAAGTCGAAGCGGGTGGCGTCGATCCTCACCTCGGGGGCGGAGACGGTGGGGTCCCAGGCGTAGCTGAGCAGGCCGTTCCACTCGCCGACGAGGAGGGCGTCGCCGAAGGCCTCGACGGCGAGCGCGATGCCGGGGGTGGAGCGGGTGCGGGGGTCCTCCGCGCCGAGGAGCGCGAGGGACCCGCCGTCGTGCACGAAGACGGCGCTCCAGCCCGCGACCGCCACCGCGCCGTCGGAGAGGACGGCCACGTCGAGCGCGGTGCCGGTGGTGTCGGCGTGGGCGGTGACGGTGAGCGTGTCGACGTCGACGCGGTCGAGGCCGTCGCTGCCGCACGCGGCGACGAGCGCGCCGTCGTCGAGCCAGGCGAGGTCCCGCACCGGGCCGGACAGCGCGAGGGGGCCGGTGACAACGTCGCCGTCGACGAGGAAGAGGCTCCCCTCGACGGTGCCGACGGCCACGCGGCCGGCGCGGTGGGCGACGGCGTACACGTTGCCGGTCACGCCGAGCACGGGCTCGGGGAGATCGAGGGTGTCGGCCGACAGATCGAAGCGGAGGAGCCCGTCCTCGTGCGCCGCGACCCAGGCGGTGTTTCCCGCGGCGGCCACGCGCTCGACCGCCGGGCCGGCCCACGCGGCGAGGCCGATGGGGGCGGCGGGATCGCGCACGTCCGCGAGGCCGAGCCAGGAGGGCCCGGTCTCGTCCCCGTGGTGGGCGACGAGGAGGCGGCCGTCCCCCGTGGTGGCGAGGTGCTGGCAGCGGAAGCCGCCGGCGGGGCGCGGGAGGGGGACGGTGGCGAGGCGCACCGGCGCGGCGGGATCCGTGAGGTCGAAGGTGGCGAGCGTCTGGGCGCCCATGCACATCGCGACCGTGGTGGCGTCGAGGGCGAGCACGCCGGTCGTCTCGACGAGGGTGCGCTCCTCGTCCTCCATCCAGGCGCCGAGGCGGACGAGGTTGTCGCCGTCCGCGAGGGGCGCGCCGGTGTCGTCGGGGTCGGTGTCGTCGGTGTCGGTGTCGTCGGGATCGTCGGTGTCCGTGCCGCCGGAGTCGCCCGTGTTCGAGTCGTTGACGACGGGGGGCCCCTTCGTCGGGCCCGCGCAGGCGTGGAGCAGGAGCAACAGCATGGCCCCGAGTATGCCCCAGGGCGGCCGCGGCGCGAAGTCGGCGTGCGTACGCCGCGCTACTTCGTCTCCTCCTTCTTCCCGAAGATCTTCTTCCCGCCGACGCTCAAGCCCTCGCCGCTCACCTCGACGCCCTTGTCGCTCACCTCGACGCCCTTGTCGCTCACCTCGACGCCCTTGTCGCCGCCGACGCGCACGCCCTTCTGGACCGTGCCGTCCGACGTCGTCACGGTCGCGGTGCCGCCGCTGGCCTTCACGGTGGCGCTGCCGCCGGTGAGGGCGAGCAGGGCGAGGAGGGCGAGGAGGGCGAGGGCGAGGACGAGGACGAGCGGGAGGGTACGCATGAGGGTCTCGGGGGGCCGACCCCGGCGATCTACAACGATCGTGCGCCCGGTCCCGCCTGGCTACCGCGTGAGGGCGGCGAGGTAGGCGGCGTCGAGCGCGGCGTCCACGGGCTCGCCGGCGTGGCCCCGGCGCGAGAGCGCCCCGAGCGCGCGGTGGCGCGGGTCGGCGGGGTCGTAGGGCGGCACGGTCACCGGCGGGCGGATCTTGAACGAGCGCACGTCGGAGGAGGCCCCGAGGTAGCGCGCGACGATCGGCGCGTTGAGCACGGCGCAGACGTAGTGGGCCTCGTCCTCGTCGATCAGCGCGCCGTCCGCGCGCTCGCAGAGGGAGACGGCGTGGTTCTGGAAGCGCGGCACGCGCGTGCCGCCCCACGCCGTGTCGACGGTGGTCACGACGGAGGCGCCCCAGCTCGTGTTGTCCCGGAACGCGACCCACACCCGCGCGAAGGAGTAGCGGCCCACCCGGGCGAGCGCGTGCGGCTCGGCGTCGGGGCGGCCCACGATGCGGGCGTTGTAGGGGGTCTGGGCCTCGAGGAGCGGCGCCTGCTCGGAGAGCCACGCGGCGAGGTGCGGCGAGCGCTCGCGGAGCTCCGCCATCGGCAGGGGGTACCGCGCGCCCGGGGCGTAGGGGAAGGGCACCACGAGCGCGGAGGGCGTCACCCCGAAGCGGCCGAGGTCGACCCCCTTCACGAGCGGGTGGAGCCACTCGGCCTCCAGCTCCAGCTCGCGCGGCGGCACGCGGTACCGCGACTTCCCCCCTTGGAAGTTCCGGACGCGCACCCGTCCGTCGGCGGCGGGCCCGAGCACCTCGAACAGCCACACCTCCTGCGGGTAGAACTCGACGCCTTCGCGGCCGATGTACGCGCAGGTGCCGGCGATCCCGGCGAAGCGCTCGAGCTCGGCGCGATCCGCGGCCCAGGTGAAGGCGTTCCCCGCGCCGATCGTGCCCGCGACCCCGCTCCGCCGCTCCAGCGGTGCCCCCTCCCGCCCGCTGCGCCGTCGGAACGCGCTGGTCGGCACCACGTCGCTCGGCGCTCCGTCCGCGATGTACCAGGTGAGGAAGCGCTCGGTCACGGGCGCGAAGGGGTGGCCGACGCCGGCCCAGTCGTCCAGCGCGACGACCCGGCGCCGGCCGCCGTCCGCGCGGCGGAGCGCCCGGAAACCGGCGTAGCTCGCCTGCACCGCGAGGGAGCGAGGCATGAGGAAGCCCAGGGCGCCGCCGGGGGCGAGGCAGGTGTCCGCGGCGACGCTCGCGATGAGCGCGCACACGTTCACGCTCACGCCGCCCATGTAGCCGTCCCCCGAGTAGAGCCCCCGGATCGTGGCCGTGTCCCGGAGCCTCGCGCGCTGCGCGGGCGGCATGCGCTTCCAGTCCACCCACGGCGGGTTGCCGACGACCACGGCGCGGCGCCCCACCTCGGCGAGGCGCGGATCGTCGGGGTTCGTGGCGTCGCCCTGGTAGACGTGGACGGTCACGCGGTCTCCCCGCTTGAGGAGCGGCGCGAGGGCCACGAGGAGGTTCACCCGCGCGGTGAGGACGGGGAGCGGGTGGAGGTCCACGCCGGCGACGCGGTCGAGCACGGCGCGGACGCGCTCGGCGGGGGGGAGCGCGCGGGTCTCTTCGAGCACGCGGCGGGCGAGGGCCAGGAGGAAGGCCCCGGAGCCGCAGCAGGGGTCGAGCGCGCGCCAGCCCGCTGGGGAGCCGGCGTGGGCCAGGGCGCCGTCCACCACGACGTCCGCGAGCCACCCGGGGGTGTAGAACTCGCCGAGGGCGTGGCGGACGGGGCCGGGCACGATGGCCTGGGTGAGCGGGGTGAACAGGTCGGCCTCGCCCGCGGCGTGGGGCAGCGGCAGCGCGGCGACCACGGCGATCACGGCGCGGAGGGCCGCGGCGAGCTCCGCGGAGGCCGCGGCGTCCGTCGTGAGCATCCAGCGGTCGGCGTACCAGCCGAAGGGGTCCGCCTCGAGGAGCCCGACGACACCGCGCCCGGCGAGGGTGTAGCCGGCGACGGCGAGGGCGTGGCGCAGGTCGGCGTCGGTGCCGGCGCCGAGCGCGAACAGCGGCCTCCCGTCCAGCGTGAGGGGCTCGGTCACCCGGAGCGCGACGACGCGCGCGACGATGGCGACCGCCGTCTGGACCGAGAGGATGGCGTTGTGTTGGGCATCCTCCCCCACGACGGGCGCGCCCACCATCCGCGCGAGCGACTCGCCGCGCCAGGTGAGGATCTCGCGCTGCGTCGCGTCGGCCTGTCCGAGCTCGAAGAGATCGAGCCACGCGGCGCTGTGCGCGCGGCCCACGCGCGGACAGAGCGCGTACAGCGCGGCGACGAGCCGGGGTGCGACGTCCCGGAGGGCGTCCCCCGAGCCCATGCCCGCGCCGGTCGGGCCCCGCACCTTAGCCATCGGATCGCCCCGGATCGGGGCTTGCATGCCCAATACATCCTGCTTCGACGAAGGTCCTGCCCAACCGAAGGGCCCGGGCCGCATGCCTGGGACGGGGTGCTTCTCTCACGCTTTCGCGGATTAACCGACCTACGCGCCGTCTGGGGAGTGTGTGTTGGGCACATGCAAGCGCCGCTCCGGCGGGTCTGGCGCCCGTGCACGGGGTTGCGTCGTCGCTCCGGATGGAGGTCCCATGCTTCGATTTGCCCAGTCCCCTCCCCTCGTGGCGCTCGTCGGCTGCGCCGGCTCGGTCACGGTCGACGAGGTGGATTCTTTCGGCGGCGCCCCCTCGGCCGTCTGGTTCCACTGGGACGACTCCGACTACGACTCGATCCTGCTCACGAACGTGGTGGGCGCCTGCGGAAAGTGGCAGGCCTACGCCCAGGCGCAGGAGGACTACGCCGACGCCACCGAGGACATCGACGCCGACGACTGGTGCGAGGTAGACCTGTAGATGTCCGACCGCAACACCGGCCTCTTCCTCCCGGGGCACGTCCCCGCCGCCGAGATCGGGCGCCTCCTCTGGGGCGCGCCCGGCATCAACGTCGACGATCTCCGCGGCGACGAGGCCCTGCGCGTCGGCCACGGCACCTGGGAGGGCCGCGCGTACACGCATGTGGCGCTCCGCCTCTTCGAGGTCGGCGGGCTCCTCCTCCTCGATCAGCACGAGGCCCTCGGCCCCGACGAGCTGGAGCGCCTCCTCGGCGAGGCCCTCTCCCGCGCCCACGGCCAGGCCGTGTACCTCTTCTACGACGAGGTCAACGCCGCCGGCGGGCACGCGCGCTTCGAGGGGGGGCGGCTCGTGAGCCGGCTCTTCTACGACGCCCGCGGGAGCGCTCCGGTGCGCCGCACCCTCGACAGGGAGGAGGTGCTCACCGGCCTCGACCCCTCCGACTGGGTGTGGGTGCCGGGCGCCGACGCCGTGGAGGCCGGCGCGACCCCGCTGTTCGGCACGGGCATCCGGGACAACTACACGATCGCGGCCCTGGTGGAGGCCGCCGCCGCCACGCCGCTTGAGCCGCCCGCCAAGGCCACCCCGCCGAAGGCCGCCCCGCCGCCGCCGTCCACCGGGATCCGCAGCGGGCTCCGCGGCCTGCTCCGCAAGCTCAGGGGCTGAGGGCGCAGGCGGCTACCGACGGACCTTCGCCGGCATGTCGAAGCCGCGAAGGTCCCGCATACACGTCGCCATGCGTGCAAACACGGCGCGGAGCTGGGCCGCCGGCTCGGGCTCGCCCGCGACCTCGAGCGCCGCCGCCACGGCCTCGATGGTGGCGAGCTGCTGGGGCTCCTCGCCGCGCCGGATGCGCAGCGGCGCCACGGCCGGGGCCGGGAGCGACAGCGCGGGGAGGTCCTGGAGCGGCGGGACGCGGCGGCGCATGCCGCGCACCTGCGACCATGTCCCGTCCATCACCACGAGCGTGCGCACGACGGGATCCACCACGGGCGCGGAGCCCGGCGCGAGCACCCACGCGTCCGGCCCGAGCAGGCCCGTGAGGTCGAGGCCCGGGCCCGGCAGCCCGTGGTCGACGATGACAGAGTTGGGCATGGCACGCGTCACCATGCGCCCGGTGTTCGAGCTGCGGCTGATCTCCGCGCAGTGGCGCACGATCACGACGCGCATGCGCGTGTGGATCACGGGGATGTCCGCGCAGAAGCACACGTCGAGCGGCATGCGGCAGCCGAAACACTTGCCCAAGAGAACAGGGTCGAGCGCGGGCGGGAGGGGCCAGGGCGTCACTTCGTGCACTTGCCGTACCGCTCCTTGCACCCCTACTTCAACGCCTTGAACCCGAACTCCCGCGACAGCCGCCGCTCTGCGCCGCGGCGCGCCTCGGCCTCCTCGATCATCGCGCCGAGGAGCTCGGTGTACAGGAGCGACGGGGTGGAGGCGGACCACAGATAGTGGGCCACGGAGCCCGGCAAGGTGTTGATCTCGTTGAAGTAGAGCTGGCCGGCGGCGCCGTCGAGGATGAAGTCGATGCGGGAGACGCCCATGCAGCCGAGGGCGTCGTAGACGGTGCAGGCGTGGGCGCGGGCGGCGTCCTTGAATTCCTGGGGAAGCTCGGGCGGATCGGTGACGCGGGCCATGGTCGCCATGCCGGCGCTCGGTGCCTTCTTCTTGCCGCCGGAGCCGACGTACTTGTCCTCGTAGGTGAGCACGCCCGACTTGGAGCGGCGCACGGGCATCTCGACGACGGAGGCGACGGGCGCGCCGTTCACGCGGCGAACCGACACGTTGATCTCGGACAGATCGACGACGCACGGCTCCACGATGGCCTGGCTGTCGTGCTGGAAGACCTTCACCAGCGCCGCGATGAGGCCGGGGGCGTCCTCCACCTTGGCGACGCCCACGCTGGAGCCGAGGTTGGCGGGCTTGACGAAGAGGGGCCAGGCGCCGCCGCCTTCCCGAGACAGGGCGGTCGTGAGGCGATCGAGCACGGGGCCCGGATCCTTGGTGGACCACTGGTGCTGCTCGACCACCACCCACGGGAGCACGGGGACGCCGCGCTGGGCCGCGAGCGCCTTGGTCGTGGGCTTGCTCATGCCGACGGCGGCGGCGCGGACGGGCGCGCCCGTGTACGGCAGCTCGGTGAGCTCGAAGAGGCCCTGGATGCAGCCGTCTTCGCCGTAGGTGCCGTGCAGGAGCGGCATCCACACGTCGACGGGGATCACGACGTCCTTCTTCGGGCCGCCGCCGAACAGGCGCGCGACGGCGGCGAGCACGCCGTCCTTGCTGCCGCGGACGAGGCCGCCGATGCCGGGCGTGGGGAGGAGGGTGACCTCTTCGACCTCGAGCTTGGCGCCCTCGGTGCGGCCGTGGAACGCGGCGTAGAACGAGCGGTCCCGCAGCTTCTCGCCCGTCCACCAGCGGCCGTGGAGGTCGATGTAGACGAGGGTGACCTTGTACCGGGTCGTGTCGATGGCCTGGGCGGCCTCGAGCGCGGTGATGACGGAGATCTCGTGCTCGACGGAGCGACCCCCGTAGACGATGGCGACGTTCTTCATGGGGCGCTCCTATCCGCGCGGGCGGACCTACAGGATGACGGTGCCTTCGTACAGATCGGGGAGGTCGTTCTCGACGAGCACCACGTCGCCGGGGGCCTGCTCCTTCTGGAGCGCGGCGAAGGCCTCGTCGCGGCGGGCGTACCAGCGCACGGCCTCGTCCTTCGCGCCGCCGTCCTTCAGGCCCGTCGCGAGCGCGATGCGGTTGGTCTCGCCGACGAGGAGCACCAGATCGCACACGGTGGCGGCCTTGGCGGCGACCTCGCGGTTGCGGGCCTCCTGCTGGTCGCCGAGCTCGACCATGCCGGGCGTCACGAGGATGCGGCGCTGGCCGGGCATCGCGGCGAGCACGTCCAGCGCGGCGGTGAAGCCGGCCGGGTTGGAGTTGTAGGCGTCGTGCAGCCAGGTGACCGCGCCGTTCTGCTGGACCTGGAGTCGGTTCTCGACGGGCTTGAGCGTGCGGATGACGGCGAGGAGCACGTCGGGGTGCACGCCCTGGGCGGCGGCCATCGTGAACGCGGCCATCAGGTTGGAGAGCATCGGGCGGCCGTGGAGCGGCGTGGTCCCGGGGTAGGCCTTGCCCTGCCAGTGCAACGTGAAGCGGCTGCCCTCGGGGACGGTCTCCACGTCGGTCATCTTGCAGGCGAGGTCGGCACCGTCGAAGCCGTAGAGGAGCGTCGTCGTCTTCGGGTACTCGACGGACATGCGTCGGGCGCCGGGGTCGTCGCCGTTGCAGACGAGGACGCCGTCCGCCGGGACGGCCTGGGCGAGCTCGCTCTTGGCCGTGTAGACGTTCTCGGGGCTACCGAAGCGCTCGAGGTGCATGATGCCGACCGCCGTGACGATCGCGGCCTTCGGCGGAGTGAAGTCGCAGAGGCGCTTCACGGAGCCGATGTTGTAGGCGCCCATCTCCATCACCGCCCAGGTGTGGTGGGCCTTCATCTTCTCGCGGATCTCGCGGGTGACGCCCAGGGGGGTGTTGATGCTCTTTGCGGTCCAGAAGGTCGGGGCGTCGGCGGAGAGCAATTCGCCGAGGATCATCTTCGTGGAGGTCTTGCCGTAGCTGCCGGTGATGCCGATGACGGTGGGGGCCACGTCGGCGAGGATCTTCCGCGCCTCGGCCTGGAAGCCGTCCTGGATGCGCTTCTCGCCGGGGGCGAGCATGCGCTCGGAGAGCATCAGGAAGAACGGGGCGATCTGGACGAGGACCACGACCCAGCCCCACGCGAACGCGGGGCCCATCGCGCCGCCGGCGACGAGGAGCATCACCAGGAAGGGGGCGGAGAACCCGGCGAACAGCGCGAGCGCGAGGCGGTGGATGCGGGAGGCGCGCTGGGTCATCACCAGCTTCTTCTTGCCGGTGACGCGCGGGTCGACCTCGCCCTGGGCCATCACGAGGAGGCCGACCATGCCGGCGATCGCGACGCCGAACACCACGAACCACCACGCCTGGGCGGCGACCAGGACGAGGGCCGTCGTGAGCGCGACGGCGGTGCCACGGCGGTCGAATGCCTTGTTGTCCTGGAGCCACGCCCAGAAGCGCTTGCTGTCGTACTCCTCCTGCTGGAAGTACCGCATCAGGTGGAGGGTGCGGCGCCACGCGAAAGCGCCGACGCCGACGAGCGCGAGGGCCGTGTGGAGGACAAGGAGCGCGGTCGGATTCACGAGGCCGCCTGGGTGGTGTAGAAGCGCTTGAGCTGCATCGCGCACGGGTGCGAGCCGACGCCGGCGAAGGGGAAGTGCCCGAGGTGGTCGAGCACGACGAGCTCGGAGCCGGCGATCAACCCCTTGTACCGCTCGGCCATGTCCACCGGCGTCTGGTCGTCGTCGCGGCCCCAGAGCAGGAAGGTCGGCGCGCGCACCTGCCGGGCCTGCTCCTGGAGATCCTCGGCCACCACCCGGGAGAGGATGGAGCGCAGCGGCTCCTTCGCGTTCCGGAAGTCGGGGGAACCGAACTTGCCCTCGCGCCAGCGGAGCAGCGGATCCCGCAGGGACCCCGGCAGCATGCGCGCGAGCTTCCCGAGCCAGCGGGAGAAGGCGACGCGGAAGCGCTGGCGGAAGCTGCGCTTGGGGCGGAGGCCGGCCGCGCCGATGAGGACGATGGAGCGCACGCGCTCGGGGAAGTGGGCGCCCATCTGGACGCTCACCCGGCCGCCGAAGGAGTGGCCGACGAGGTCGGCCTTGTCGATGCCCTGCTCGTCCAGCCATGTACGGATGCGTTTTGCGTAGGCGAAGGTGTCCCACTCGATGGGGGGCGCCTCAGAGACGCCGAAGCCGGGGAGGTCGAGCACGTAGCGGGTGCCGACGGCGCCGAGGAGCTCGGCCATCGGGAGCATGGACGTGTGCGACTGCCCCCAGCCGTGGAGGAAGACGATCGCGCGCGTCGATCCCGCCGGACCGGGGAGGGTCTTGGCGTGGATGGCGGGGAGGGCGTCAGGCATGGGCGGCGGCTCAACGGGCGAGTACGGCCCTGCTAACTGACGGTTAGCACTCTTGCCGCGTCAACGAGGCGCATCGACGGGCCCGAGGGTCAGCGGGGCGGCGCCGCCACCTCGGCCCCCACCGCCGCGTCCGGCCCCGGCGGCACCGAGAACGCGAAGCTCGCCCCCACCCCCACCAGCCCGCTCGCCCACACCCGCCCGCCGTGCCGCGCCACGATGCGGTGGACCGTCGCGAGCCCGATGCCGCTCCCCGGGAACACCTCCGGCCCGTGCAGCCGCTCGAAGGCACGGAAGAGCTTGTCCTGCCACGCCATGTCGAAGCCCGCCCCGTTGTCGCGCACCGCGACACCCGGCCCCTCCGTCGCCGGCTCCACCACGATGCGGGCGCCCTCGACGCCCTGTGTGAACTTCCAGGCGTTCTGCTGGAGGTTCTCGAGCGCGATGCGCAGCAGGGTGGGATCCCCCCAGAGCCGGATGCCCGGCGCCACGCGGGTCTCCACGACACGCGCGGGCTCCTCGGCGCGGAGCTCGTCGAACACGGTCTCCGCGAGGGCGCTCACGTCCACCCACTCGCCACGCAGCGGGCTCCGCGCCACCCGGGCGAGGTCCATGAGGCCGTCGATCATCTCGGACATGCGCCGTGAGGCCGCGATGACGCGCTCGAGGTGGCTGCGGGCGCGTGGGGGAAGGGTCTCGCCGGTCTCCTCCAGGATCATCTGGCTGAACCCGCTGATCGACCGCAGCGGCGCCCGCAGGTCGTGGGAGACGGTGTAGCTGAAGGTGTCCAGCTCCCGCACGGTGGCCTCGAGCTGCGCGGCGCGCTCCGCCACGCGCGTCTCGAGGTCGTCCGCGAGCCGGCGCGTGTCGTCGTCCGCGAGCTTGCGCTCGGTGATGTCGGTGAGGGTCCCGACGTAGCCGACGATCCGGCCGCCGCCGTCGCGCTCCTCGGCCACCTCGGCGAGCATCCACTGCACGGACCCGTCCGCGGCGAGCACGCGGTACTCGGTGCGGAACGGCGAGCGCTCCCGGACGGAGCGCGTCCAGTCGTCCACCACGCGGACGCGATCGTCGGGGTGGACGCAGGCGGCCCACCCGTTGCCGAGCGCCGCCGACGCCGCCAGCCCCGAGATCGCGCAGAAGCGCTCGTTGACGTAGACGCACCGGCCCGCGGCGTCCGCGCGGAAGATCGCGACCGGCGCGAGGCGGGCGAGGGTGTAGAAGCGCTTCGCGCTGATGGCGAGCGCGCGGTCGCGACCGTGCACGAGGCCCCAGAGGAGCGCGCCGCTGCCGAGCACGTAGGCCCACCCCTTCCCGGCCTCCAGGACGGCGAGCAGGGAGGCGTCCCCCGCGGAGAGGCCCAGGACAGCCTGCCCAGACAGCAGGATCCAGAGGCTCCCGAGCGCGACGTAGGCGAGCGAGACGGCGCGGGGGCCGAACCGGGGCACCGACCGTGGCAACGAGGACCTCCGAGCCACCAACCCACGACCGGCCCGCCCCCCGTGTCCCGTTTCGCAAACGGATCGTCCCGCCCTACGGCGCCCGGAGCGCCACGCGCGTCGACTCGGGGCCCCACCGCGGGCCCGCGGGCGGACGCGAACGCGTGAGCTCGGTGGAGAGGCGCTCGGAGAGGCCCACGATCCGCTCGGGGGAGACGCGGAGCGCGAGCGCGCGGAGGACCATCTCGTCGAAGCGGGCGCGCGAGAGGTGGCGCACCGGGTAGGGGTTGCCGACGGCGAGCGCTTCGAAGACCGAGACGACGTGCGTGCGCGACGCCTGCTCGGCGACCTCCTCGAAGCGCTCCGGCTCGGGCAGGAAGGCGAGGATGCGCAGGAGGGCCTGGCGCTCCCGGATGGTGCCGCGCAGGTAGAGCCCGTCGATCAGGAGGCCCTGCGCCTCGAACGGCATCACCGCCGCGGCCTGGAGGAGGAGCGCGGCGCGGCCGCACTCGTCGGCGCCCCACGCGACGAAGGGCCAGAGCCCGACGAGCCGGAGCTGGCCCGCCTCCTCGAGGGTCGGCGTGACGAGCTGGGACCCCAGGCGGCGCCCCACGCGGGACCACGCGGTGCGGAAGGCCCGCGCGTCGAAGGGCGCCCGGATCTCGTCGACGGTGTCGCGGAGCCAGTCGTAGGTGGGGTGGGCGACGCGCGCGCGGATGAGGGCGAGAAGGACAGGAAGGACGGTCACGAAGTTCCTCCGAGGGGGGGGGGCGGAAGGCGGCGTCGGGGGTCGGCGCCGGCGCGAACGGAGGTATACTCAGTAGAGCTACGTTCAACCTTTACTTTTTGATATTTTACGGCATCTGCTCCGCCCCTGGCCGCGTCACCGTCCCACACGGCCCCTCCGCGGAGACACGGCGTTACCCCTACCTCCTCCCCCGGGCGCCACCTTGGGTCCGGAGGAGACGCACATGCACCCGAGCACCGTAGGCGTGGGCTGGATGCTGGCGATAGCGGGCTGCGGCTGGATCGGCCGGGGCGCCGAGCCGCTCGGCGAGGAGGAGGAGCCCCGCCCCCTCGCGCCCGTCGCGGAGATCGACACCTGGCTCGACGCCTTCCACGTCGAGAAGGACGACCCCACGCACGTCGCCGAGGTGCACCACTTCTGCCACGAGCGCGACGCGGACCTCATCCAGTGCGTGCTCTACGACTCCGACCGCCCCGACGCGCGGCTGGTGGGCGTGGAGTACATCGTCCCGGAGGCGACGTTCGAGGGGCTGCCCGACCGCGAGCAGGCCTACTGGCACCCCCACAACTACGAGATCCTGTCGGGCACGCTCGTGGCGGCGGGGATGCCCGCGGCGCAGGAGGACGCCCTGATGCGGGCGCTCCTGAACAGCTACGGGAAGGTCTGGCACACCTGGGAGATGGGCGCGCCGGGCAGGCCCGGAGCGCCGTTGCCGACGGGGGAGGCGCGCCTCGGGTGGTCCTTCAACGCCGCCGGGGAGCTGCCCGAGCGCCTCGTGAACGCCCGCGACGCGCGGCTCGGCGTCGACAGCGCCACGCTCCGGGAGCGGCGCCGCCCGCTCATCCGGGACGCCCATCCGCAGGAGGGGGTCGACGCGCTGCGCGACGCGTTCCCCGGGCGGAAACCCTTCCCGGGAGTGCGCGAGCGCTCCGGACGGGGCGGGGAGACGCGGTAGCGACGGCGCCACGGACGGAAGTCCGCTATCCTCGCCTCGCTCGCCCCCCTCGAGCCGGAGCTCCCGATGGTCCCCGCCGTCCTCGCCATCCGCGCGCCCGTTTCCCGCCGCGTCTACGTCGTGACCGGGCTTGCACTCGGCATCGCCAAGTACCTCGTGGACGCCGGCGTCCTCTACCTCGACACGGGCGTGTGGGCCTCGCCGCTCCTGTACCTCCTGCCGATCGCCCAGCTCCGCTTCAGCGGCGCGGAGCCGTCGGACCTCGTGATGCTCGGCCTGCTCCTCTGGACGCTCCCCTTCGCCTGGATCGGCGGCACCATGAGCGTGCGCCGCGCCCAGGACGCCGGCCTGCCCGCGCCGCTCGGCCTCCTCTTCTACGTGCCGATCGTCAACTACGTGGCGATCGCCGCCCTCTCCCTCGCGCCCACCCGCGCCGCCAAGGATCCGGGCACCGCGCTCGTCCCCGCGCCCCTCCAGGGCCTGGACCGCGCCACCTGGGCCGCGATGATGGGCGTCGGCGCCGGCGTGGCGTCGGGCCTCGGGATGACCGTCCTATCGGTGTACGTGCTCGGGGAGTACGGCGCCGGGCTGTTCGTGGGGGCGCCGGTGCTGATGGGCGGCGTCGCGAGCTGGCTGTTCAACCTGCGCCGGCCCCAGGGCACGCTCGCCACCCTCGCGGTCACGACGCTGACCGTGGCGGTCACTGGCGGGCTGATGCTGCTCTTCGCGCTCGAGGGCATCCTCTGCATCGCGATGGCGGCGCCCATCGCCGTCGTTCTCGCGGCGATCGGCGGCCTGCTCGGCGCGGCCCTCGCGCGGGCCGAGGGTCGTAGCGTCGTCGCCTCCTTCGCCGTCGTGCCCGCCCTCACCGTGCTCGACCCCTCCGAGCCGGAGCTGCGCCCCGTCGTGACCGTGGTGGACGTAGCCGCCCCGCCCGAGGCCGTGTGGGGCCTCGTCATCGCCTTCCCCGAGATCGCCGCCCCCACCGCCGCCCAAGGCACCGGGAGCTGGTGGCTCGACAACGGCGTCGCCTACCCGGTGCGCGCCCGCATCGAGGGCTCCGGCGTCGGCGCCGTCCGCTACTGCGAGTTCTCCACCGGCCCCTTCGTCGAGCCCATCACGGTCTGGGAGCCGCCCCAGGACTCCGCCACCGGCGTGGGTCGGCTCGGCTTCGACGTGACCGGCCAGCCCCCGGTGATGACGGAGTGGAACCCCTTCCGCGTGGTGGACGCGCCCCACCTCCAGGGCACGCTCAAGAGCCGCCGCGGCGAATTCCTCCTCACCCCGCTCCCCGACGGCGGCACGCGCCTCCAGGGCACCACCTGGTACACGCTCGACATGGGCCCCCAGCTCTACTGGACGCTCTGGAGCGACTCCCTCCTCCACGACATCCATCGACGGGTGCTCGAGCACATCGCCGCCGAAGCGGTCGCCTCGTGAGCGAGTCCGACGCGGAGCGCTGGACCGACGAAGCCCAGTCCACCTGGCTCTACGGGGCCCTCGTCGCCGCCGAGCCCGACCCGCGGCTGCGCGCCCTCTTCGAGGGCCTCCAGGCCGCGTCCGCGAAGCAGGCCGACCTCATCGCCGCCGACATCCGGGCGAAGGGCGGCACCGTGCCCCCGCTCGTCCCGACCCCGCGCGTGCGCTTCGTGGCGTGGCTCGCCGGCATCGTCGGCCCGCGCCGCCTCCGCTCCGTCCTCCCCTCCCTCAAGATCCGCGGCTTGTCCGCCTGGTCCCCGCTCCCGCCCCTCACCGGGCACATCTTCCCCACGCGGGTGGAGGACGTCGGCCGGCGCCACGGCGGCGGCAAGGGCGGCACCCTCCGCGCGGCGGTCTTCGGCGTGAACGACGGCCTCGTGTCCAACACGAGCCTCATCCTCGGAGTCGCCGGCGCCTCCGCCAGCCCCGACACCGTGCTGCTCTCCGGGGTCGCGGGCCTGCTCGCGGGCGCGTTCTCGATGGCGGCGGGCGAGTGGGTCTCGATGGCGAGCCAGCGCGAGCTGTTCGAGAAGCAGATCGCCGAGGAGCGCGACGAGCTCGGCCGCTACCCCGAGGCGGAGGCCGAGGAGCTCGCCCTCATCTACGTCGCGCGCGGCCTCCCCCCGGAGGAGGCCCACCGCGTCGCCACCCTCCTCGTGGCCGACCCCGAGCGCGCCCTCGCCACCCTCGCCCGCGAGGAGCTCGGCCTCGACCCCGACGACCTCGGCTCCCCCTGGGGCGCCGCGATCTCGTCCTTCGCCGCCTTCGCCCTCGGCGCCGCCCTCCCCCTCCTCCCGCTCGCCCTCGCCCTGCCCTACGCCGTGCCCGTCTCCGCGGCCCTGGCCTCCGCCGCGCTCTTCGCCGTGGGCGCCGCGCTCTCGCTCTTCTCGGGCCGGAGCGCCGTCATGGGCGGGCTCCGCATGCTCGCCATCGGCGCGGCGGCGGGCGCGGCGACGTGGGGCGCGGGGCGGCTGTTCGGGGGCGCGGTGGGGTAGGCGGCGGCGGCCTACCGCAAAGCGGGCCGCGTCACGAGCAGGAACTTCACCCGACGCGTGTCCCCGGGGGCGAAGCCGTAGACGGCCTCGGGGCGGCCGCCGTCGAGCTCGGAGGCGCGGAAGGAGGGCGGGAGCTTGAGCACGAGCGTGTGGTAGCCGCGGTCGATCCCGGCGCGCAGGGCGGCGTCGAGGAGCGGCAGGTCGGCGACGCCGAGGCCGGCGCGCGGCCAGTCCACGCCCCAGGGGGGGTCGAGGAAGAGGATTGCGTCCTCGTGGGCGCGCTTCGGGGCGAGGGCGAGGGCGTCTCCGTGCAGGAACTCGATGGCGCCCTCGACGCCGTACACGCGCGCGTTGTGACGCGCGTCGGCGAGGCGGGCGGCGCTCTGTTCGATGGCGACCACGCGGCAGCCGCCGCGCGCGAAGCCGATGCTGTTGCCGCCGGCGCCGGCGGTGGCGTCCACCACGAGCCGGCCCGAGAAGCGGCGCCCGAGTTCGAGCGCGAGGGCCTCGGGGGTGAGGGAGAACCTGCCCTCCTCGTCGAGGCGAACGCCGGGGCGCGTGAAGCCCGGCGAGGTGTCGCGGCGGCGCCGGGCGTCCGTGGTGCGGGCCGCGCGGACGGCGGGGCGGGGCAGCGCGGGGCGGAACTCGGCGGTGATGGGCGAGCCGCCGAGAGCGACGTTGTGGAGGCGCGCCGCGAGATCGGCCGCGGCGTGGGTGACCAGCTCGGTGCGCGCGGTGCGGGCTTCGAACGTCCACTCGCCGGGGCCGAGGAGCCGCCGGGCGTCGATCCACGGCAGGAGGCCGGTCACGAACACGCTGTGCATGGCCGGTGGGTAACCTCGTGGCGCGGCGGCGCCCGCGCACCCTCCGGCGGCGCCCGCACCGGGGCACCGAAGGACACCGGACCGCGGGGCCCCCGTCGACGTGCTTAGATCCAGGGCGATCGAGGAGCTCCCGATCCCGCGTCTCCTCCTCGTGTCGAACCGCCTGCCCATCACGGTGCGGCTCGAACGCGGCCAAGTGGCCGCCGAGCGCAGCGCCGGCGGCCTCGCCACGGGGCTCCGCGGCGTCCACGCCGACCCCGACAGCCTGTGGATCGGCTGGCCCGGCGACACCTCCCGCCTCACACCGGGCCAGCGCGCCGAGCTCGGGCGCCACCTCGACGCGATGCGGGTGCGCTCGGTGCCGCTCTCCCCCGCCGAGGTCACCGCCTACTACGACGGCTTCGCCAACGGCGTGCTCTGGCCGCTCTTCCACTACCTCCTCGACCGCGTGCCGCTGGAGGCCACCTCATGGGACGCCTACGTCCGCGTGAACACCCGCTTCGCGGACATCACCGCCGAGGAGGCCCGCGCCGGCGACATCGCCTGGGTGCACGACTACCAGCTCTGCCTCGTCCCCGCGCTCCTCCGCCAGCGCCGCCCGGGGCTGCGGATCGGCTACTTCCTCCACATCCCGTTCCCCTCCGCGGAGGTGTTCCGCACGCTCGCGATGCGCGAGGCGATCCTCGAGGGCCTGCTCGGCGCGGACGTGATCGGCTTCCACACCGCGGCCTACCGTCGCCACTTCGCAGACGCCGTCTCCCTCGTGCTCGGGCACCGGGTCGAGCGTAGCGCCGCTCCCGACGCGGAGGGGGCCCAGGAGCTCCGGGTGGGCGGCCGGTGCGTGCGCCTCGTCGTCGCGCCGATGGGGGTCGACTTCGCCGGCCTCCACGCGAGCGCGGAGAGCGTGGGGGTCAACGCCGAGGCCACCGCCTTGCGGGAGCCGGGCACGCACCTGCTCCTCGGCATCGACCGGCTCGACTACACCAAGGGCATCCCCCGCCGCATGCTGGCCTTCGAGCGCCTCCTCGAGCGCGAGCCCGCCCTGCGCGGCACCACGCGCTTGCTCCAGGTCGCCGTGCCGAGCCGGGAGCGCCTCGACGCATACCGCCAGATGCGTCGTCAGGTGGAAGAGCTCGTCGGGCGCATCAACGGCCTCCACACGTACGGCGCCATCGTGCCGATCCACTACGTGTACCGCGCGCTCACCGAGGAGCAGGTGGTGGCCCACTACCGCGCCGCGCAGGTCATGCTCGTCACCCCGCTGCGCGACGGCATGAACCTCGTCGCCAAGGAGTTCGTGGCCGCCCGCGGGGACCTCGACGGCGTGCTGCTCCTCTCCGAGCTGGCCGGCGCCGCCGACGAGCTCGACGCCGCCGTGCTCGTGAACCCCTACGACATCTCCGGCACCGCCACCGCCATGGCCCGCGCCCTCACGATGCCCGCCCTCGAGCGCCGCGCCCGCATGACCGCCCTGCGCGCCCGCGTCGAGGTCGGCGACGTCCACGCCTGGGCCGCCCGCTTCCTCGGCCACCTGACCGCGCCGCTCGCCCGCATCGGACCGGCCTCCCCCACCCCCGTGCGTCGTATCGACGACGTGCTCGCCACCCTCCGCGCCGCGCCCCGCCGCGTGCTCCTGCTCGACTACGACGGCACCCTCGTCCCCTTCGCGCCGCGCCCCTCCCTCGCCGCGCCCGACGCAGCCCTGCTCTCGCTCCTGCATCGTCTCGCGATCCTGCCCGGCACCGCCGTCCACCTCGTCAGCGGGCGGCGCCGCGCCGACCTCGAGCGCTGGTTCGGCCACCTCCCCCTCGGCCTCCACGCCGAACACGGGCTGTGGTCGCGCTGGCCCGGGCAGACCGCGTGGGTCATGCGCCCCGTGCCGCCCGACGACTGGAAGGCCCTCGTCCGCCCCACCTTGGAGGCGTGGACCGAGCGCGTGCCAGGCACCGCCATCGAGGAGAAGACCGCCTCGCTCGCCTTCCACTACCGCGAGTCGGGCCTCCTGGAGGCCCCCGAGGAGCTGCGCCGCGCCGCGGACGAGTACGCCCGGTGGCTGCCCGTCGACGTGCTCCCCGGGAACCGTGTGCTGGAGCTGCGCGCGCGCGGGACGAGCAAAGGCTCGATCGCGACGGCGATGCGGGAGCGCGGCGAGCTTGAGGGCGTCGTGCTCGCGCTCGGGGACGACACGACCGACATCGACCTGTTCGCGGCGCTCCCCGCGGACGCGCACACCGTGCAGGTCGGCGACGTGCCGCTGCCGGCGCGCCACCGCGTGGACGGCGTCGAGGCGGCGCGGGCGCTGCTCGAGCGGTTGCTGGTGCCCGAGGGGGTGTAGGCGGGGCGCGAATCGCCCTGAGATCCGACGAAGCGCGAGCCGCCGTTAAAGATCGATCGGCCCTGGGCCGAAAGGGGGATCGTTGGAGATCCCCATGCCCACCGCGCGCACCCTGTTCCGCCTGCTCGCCGTGCCGGCCCTCCTCGTGTCCCTCGCGGGCTGCTGGGAGAAGGAAGAGCCGCCCAAGAGCCACGGCAAGAAGAAGGTGAAGATCGAGGTCTGCGACGGCAAGGACAACGACAAGGACGGCACGGTCGACCAGGACGCCAGCGACGCGCCGACCTGGTACCTGGACCTCGACAGCGACGGCTACGGCGACGCCCGCTGGTCGGTCGACGCGTGTACCCAGCCCGCCGACTTCGTCGCCGACGCGACCGACTGCGACGACGCACGCGCCGACGCCCACCCCAAGGCCACCGAGCTGCTCAACCGCGCGGACGACGACTGCGACGGCCTCGTCGACGAGGACAGCATCGTCGGCACCACCTGGTACGCCGACGCGGACGGCGACGGCTTCGGCGACCCCACCGACTCCATCGTGAGCGCGTCCCAGCCGGCGGGTCTCGTGGTCGACGCGACCGACTGCGACGACGACGACGCCAACGTCAACCCCTCCGCCGTCGAACTCTGCAACACGACGGACGACGACTGCGACGGCACGGTGGACGAGGACGGGGTCGACGCGCTGGTGTGGTACGCCGACCTCGACGCCGACGGCTTCGGCGACCTCACGACCGTCATCGCCGCTTGCGATGTGCCCGAGGGGTTCCTCGCCGACGCCACCGACTGCGACGACACCTCCGCGGACGTCCGCCCGGGCGCGACGGAGGCCCGCAACACCCTCGACGACGACTGCGACGGCCTCGTGGACGAGGGGACGGCGGTGGTCGTGGATCCCGGCGACACGGGCGACACCGGCGACACCGGCGACACGGGCGACACCGGCGACACGGGCGACACCGGCGACACCGACATCATCGTGATCGACCCCGTCGACACCGGCTCCCCCGTCGACACGGACACGCCCGAGGACACCGACACCGGCTCCCCCGTCGACACCGGCTCCCCCGTCGACACCGGCTCGCCCACCGACACCGGCTCCCCCGTCGACACGGACACGCCCGAGGACACCGACACCGGCTCCCCCGTCGACACCGGCTCGCCCACCGACACCGGCGCCCCCGTCGACACCGGCACCGACACCCCCGTCGACCCCGTCACCCCCTGGTACGCCGACGCCGACGGCGACGGCTACGGCGAGGCCGTCTCCACGCTGCTGAGCGCGGCCCAGCCCGCCGGCTACGTCGCCGACGCCACGGACTGCGACGACACGGCGAGCGAGGCCCACCCCGGCGCCTTCGAGGTCTGCGACGGCCTCGACAACGACTGCGACGGCACCACCGACGAGGCCGACGCCGCCGACGCCGTGAGCTGGTACCGCGACGTGGACGCCGACGGCTACGGCAACGCCGCCATCCCCCACCGCGCCTGCTACGCGCCCCGCGGCTACGCGGGCGACGCCACGGACTGCGACGACCGCGTGGCCACCACCAACCCCGGCGCCACCGAGGTCTGCAACGGCGTGGACGACGACTGCGACGCGCTCGTCGACGACGACGCCGCCGACGCCATCGCCCTCCACCCCGACCTCGACCTCGACGGCCACGGCGACGCCTCGAGCGAGGTCCTCGGCTGCGTGGGCGGGACCCAGGGCGTGCGCGACGCGAGCGACTGCGACGACACCCGGTCGGCCGTCTGGCCCGGCGCCGCCGAGCGCTGCAACGGCCTCGACGACGACTGCAACGGCGAGATCGACACCTACGCCGTCGACATGCGCCTGTACTACGCGGACGCCGACCTGGACGGCTACGGAGACCCGGACGGCGTCGTCGAGGCCTGCGAGGAGCCCGAGGGCTACGCCGCCCGCGACACCGACTGCGACGACACGAGCGACGACGTGCACCCGCGCGGCACCGAGACCTGCGACGGCGTCGACCAGGACTGCGACGGCAGCGTGGACGAGAACGCGTTCGACATGCTCGCCTGGTACCCCGACGAGGACGGCGACGGGCACGGGCTGACCACCGATGCCGCCTACGCGTGCGAGGCGCCGGTCGGGACCTCCGCGCTGCTCGACGACTGCGACGACACCGACGCCAACCGCTTCCCGGGCAACCCCGAGGTGTGCGACGGCGTCGACAACGATTGCAACACCGCCGTGGACGTGAACGCCGAGGGCGCCCCCACCTGGTACGTGGACGCCGACGGCGACGGCTTCGGCCGGCTCTCCGGCGACCTCACCATCTGCGACGCGCCGGCCGGCTACGTGGCCGACGCGACCGACTGCGAGGACCGCGACGCCACGGCCTACCCGGGCGCGCCCGAGCTGTGTGACACCGAGGACAACGACTGCGACGGCGACATCGACGAGGAAGAGGACCTCCCGTGGACCGAGTGGTACGCCGACATCGACGGCGACGGCTTCGGCGACCCCGCCGAGGTCAGCCTCGCTTGCGCCGCCCCGGAGGGCCACGTCGCCGACGCGACCGACTGTAACGACCACTCCGCGATCGTCTCCCCGGACGCCGAGGAGCTCTGCGACGGCCAAGACAACGACTGCAACGGCAGCGTGGACGACCCCGATGTCGTCGAGTGGGTGGACTGGTACGCCGACCTCGACGACGACAACTACGGCGACCCCGCGGACGTCGTCTCTGCCTGCCGCCAGCCCCGCGACTACGCGGCGAACGCCTCTGACTGTGACGACGGCGACGAGGAGATCAACCCCCGCGGCGTCGAGCAGTGCGACGCGCTGGACAACAACTGCGACGGGCAGGTGGACGAGCGCGAGGGCGAGGGCATCACCACCTGGTGGACGGACCTCGACGGCGACGGCGAGGGGGACGCCGCCTCTCCCGTCCCCTCGTGCATCCCGCTCGACGGGATCGTGTCCAACGACCTCGACTGCGACGACGGCGCCCGCGCCGTCTCCACCGAGGCGGACGAGCTCTGCAACGACCGCGACGACAACTGCGACGGGGCGGTGGACGAGGGCACCCCCAGCAACGCCCTCGCCTGGTTCCGCGACGTGGACGGCGACGGCTACGGCGACGTGTCCGACACCCTGACCTCTTGCGACGCGCCCGACGGCTACGTCGCCGATGCCCGCGACTGCGACGACGGCGACGTGGGCGCGAGCCCGGCCGTCACCGAGGTCTGCAACGAGCTGGACGACAACTGCGACGGGTACGTGGACGAGGGCTCCGCCGAGGACGCCACCGTCTGGTACGCGGACGCGGACGGCGACGGCTACGGCAGCGACACCTCGGATCGCCCGGCCTGCGAGATGCCCGCGGGCTACCTGCCGGACGCCGGGGACTGCGACGACCGGGACGCCGACGTGAACCCCGCCGCGGCGGAGGTCTGCAACGACCTCGACGAGGACTGCGACGGCCTCATCGACGAGGACACCGAGGACGGCGCCCAGGTCTACTTCGTGGACGCCGACCACGACGGCTTCGGCGACGCTGCGGCCCCGCTCTACTCCTGCTCCGCCCCCGACGGCTACGTGCTCAACGCGACCGACTGCGACGACGCGACGGGCGCCGTGAACCCCGATCGCACCGAGCTGTGCAACGGCATCGACGACAACTGCGACGGCGCCACCGACGGCGACGACGCGGTCCGCCAGGGCTCGTGGTACCTCGACGTAGACGGCGACAGCTACGGCGACGTGAGCACCCTGGTGCACGCCTGCACCGCGCCGCTGGACTACATCGCGGACGCCCGCGACTGCGACGACGCGCTGGCCGAGGTGAACCCCGACGCCACCGAGGTGTGCGGCAACGGCATGGACGACGACTGCGACCGCGTCTCGCCGTACTGCGGCCCCTACGGTGGGCGCCCGCTCGCCGAGGCCGACGTGACCTTCCCCGGCGGCTACGCCGGCGACGGGCTCGGCCGCGCCCTCACCCTCGCCCCCGACCTGGACGGCGACGGCCTCGCGGACGTGGTCATCGGCGGCATGGGCCTGGACGACACCGCGGCGAACGGCGGCGGCGCCTACATCTTCGGTACCGGGCTGGACGGCCGGGTGGACATCGAGGCGGCCGTCGCGACGATCACCGGCACGGTCGCCGGCGCCTACGCGGGCCGCTCCGTCGCGGGCCTCGGCGACGTGGACGGGGACGGCTTCGGCGACCTCCTGATCGGCGGCTACGGCGACGGCACCAACGGCTCCGAGGCCGGCGCCGCCTGGTTCCTGCGCGGCCCCGTCGCCGGTGACGTGTCACTTGACAGCGCCGACGCGCGCTTCCTCGGCGAGCTGGCCGGCGACTGGGCCGGCTACGACGTGCGCGCCGCGGGCGACGTGGACGGTGACGGCGCCCCGGACCTGCTCGTCGCCTCCCCCTACGAGGACACCGCCGGCAGCCGCGCGGGCGCCGTCTACCTCTCCTACGGCACCCCCTCCGGCGACATCGACCTCGGCGCCACCGACGCGAAGCTCACCGGCGAGGTCTCCCTCGACCGCGCCGGCACCGCCGCGGCCGGGCCCGGGGACCTCGACGGCGACGGCGTGGACGACGTGGTGGTCGGCGCGTGGTCGCACAGCACCGACGGCGTGCGGGCGGGCGTGGCCTACGTCGTCTACGGCCCGGTGTACGGGACCTTCGGACTGGCCCTGGCGGACGCCACCCTCGTGGGCGAGGTGCGGAACGACCGCGCCGGCATCTCCGTCGCCGGGCCGGGCGACATGGACGGAGACGGCCTCGCCGACCTGCTCGTCGGCGCCGACGCGGGCTCGCGCGCCTACCTCGTGACGGGCGCGCCCTCGGGCGCCTCCTCCCTCGCCGACGCGGCCGCCATCTTCCGCGGCGACGGCACCACGGGCTCCGCCGGATGGGCGGTGGCGGGCGCGGGCGACGTGGACGGCGACGGCGCGCGGGACGTGCTCGTGGGGGCGCCGGAACAGGCCTCGGGCGCGTTCCACCCCGGCGCCGCCTACCTCGTGTGCGGTCCGGTCAGCGGGAGCGTGCTGCTCAAGAGCGCGGACGGCGTGCTCGTCGGGACCGACGACCAGGACAGCGCGGGCTACGCGGTGGCGGGCGACGGCGACGTGGACGGCGACGGCCTGGACGACCTGCTCGTGGGGGCCTGGGGCTCGGACACCAACGGCAGCGCGGCGGGCATGAGCTACCTGTTCTACGGCGCGGCGCGGTAGGCCCTCGGCCGGGCGGGGGCGCGTACCCTACCGGGCGAGGGCCGCCGCGATCGCTGCCACGACGGCGAGATCGGGGCTCGTGCCGCGGTTGTGGTAGGTCTCGAAGGTGACCCGCTCGCGGGAGACGCCCCCGGCGAGCAGGCCCGCGCGCAGGTCGATCGCCATCGCGCCGTTCCCGATGAGGTGCCAGTGCGTAGCGAGCGGGGAGACACCGAGCGCGCGGAGGGTGCCGACGTGGGCGGTGACGCGGCCGGCGAGGGCGCGGCCGGCGAGGGCGCCGGCGTCCGGGCGGGAGAGGGCGGCGCGCCAGGAGAAGTGGGGGTGCGCGGCGGCCAGGGCGTCGAGCTCGGGGACGAGCGCGGCGTCTGCGGCGTCACGGAAGCCGGCGAGGAGGGTGATCGGGCGCGGGTCGTTCGGGAGGGCGCGCGCGGCGAAGCCGTGGAGGGGGCCGACGCCGGAGCCGGTAGACACGCCGACGATGGCGGCGGCCTCGGGGTCGACGAGGGTGGAGACGGCCTCGCCGAAGCGCCCGCCGAGGCGGAGGGTGTCGCCGGCGGTCATCGTCGCCATGAAGGGGCTGGTGCGGCCGCCGCGGACGACGCGGTAGAGCACGCCGATGCGCGCGCCCTCGGCCCACGACACGGTGTAGGGGTGGCGCACCCACTTCTCACCCGGGCTCGGCACGTACAGCGCCACGATGTGGCCGGGCACGTAGGCCATCTCCGGGGGCTCGTCGGTCTCGATGACGAGCCAGCGTGTAGCGCGGGCGACCTCGCGGTTCTCCACGATGCGGGCGCCGAGGATCTCCGTCATGCGCTCTCCAGGGGGCGTCGCCAGGTCTGCCAGGTCTCGAGTACGCGGAACCCGGCGCGCAGGTAGAGCGCGACGGCCGCGGTGTTGGTGGCGGTCACGCCGAGGCGGAAGCGCCCCACGGGCTGCGTCGCGAGCTGGCGCAGGGCCTCGGCCAGGGCGACACAACCCAGGCCCCGCCCCCGCCATTCCGGCGCCCGCCCGATGCTCGCCACGTAGCCCACCCGCCCATCCTCGACGGTGACACGGGAAAAAGCCAGCTCGCACCCGTCGCGTCGCAACACGCGTACCGGGAGCGGCGCCCCGAGTGACACCGCGGAGAAGGTGGCGAGGTCGGGCACCATCATGGCGGGATCGTCCGCAAAGGCGGCCCGCAGCACCGCGTAGTGCTCCGCGACGCCGCGCCGATCGAGGTCTTCCCAGCGCGCGCCGGGCGGGAGCGGCGGCGTGTCCCACGGCGAGCGGTCGCGCTCGAGGATGTAGCTGCCCTCCGCGACGGCCCACCCGGCGGCCGCAAGATCGCCGCCCACCCCGGCCGGGAGCGAGAGCGAGAGGAGCGCGCGCCCGGCGGCGCGGCCGACCTCGAGGGCGTCGGGGGTGACCTCGGCGAGGAGGGTGTCCAGCGGCACGTCGCGGTCCCACCCGAGGACCTCGAGGAGCGCGGCGTCGTGGAGGTTGTCGCAGCGGTCGACCACGGCGGCGACGAAGCACCGGCGGCCGTCCCGCGCGAGGTCGAACACGCCCTCCGGCGGCGCGAGCGACACGAGGATGCGGCGCGCGGGGAGGGCGAGGAGCGGGCTCGGCGGGTTGGCGCCAGCGAAGGCGACGAGCGCGTCGGCGTGGGTGCGGCGGTAGGGCGCGCGGTCGAGGATCACCCTCGTGATCGGACCGTCGTGCTCCATCCGGACGCCCATCCCCCCCTCCGGGCCCCCACGTAGCCCGCCCCGCCGCGCAGGGCAGCCTCCGAGCCCCGCCCTCCGCCGGCGCCGCCGGATCCGGGTTTCGATCGATCAATTCCGCAGACCGCGCTCAACCGTCGGCGGTCGTGGCCGATGCCGGGCAGCCGACCTGGGATCCCGATGACTCGTCCGAACGTCTCCCTGCTGCTGCTCCGCTCCTCCCTCCTCCTCGCGCTCGGCGCGTGCGCCGTGGCGCCCGAACCAGAGGACTCCGCCGCCGCCCGGCCGGACACGTCGCGCGACGACGACGCCCGCATGGCCGTGGTCCTCGGGACGGGCGCCGACGCGGACGGCGACGGCTACGGCACTAGCCTCGACTGCGACGACGCCGACGCCACCGCGTACCCCGGGGCCGCCGAGGCCGACGACCTCGCGGACGACGACTGCGACGGTTGGGTCGACGAGGACTTCGTCGCCGCCGGCGACGTCATCTTCACCGAGGTGAACCGCCAGGCGCGCTTCGGCGGCGCGGCCATCGTCGCCGACGGGAGCTGGCTCGAGGTCCACAACACCTCGGATCGCACGGTCGACCTCGCCAACTGGGTGCTCTCCCGCGGCGCCGCCGCCCCTTACAACAGCGTCACGCTCGAGGCCGCGAGCGCCCCGGTCATCGCGCCCGGCGGCTACGCCGTGTTCTGCGACACGGACAACTACCAGGGCTCCGTCGCCGCGTGGCCGCTCACCTGCGACTACGTCTGGGGCGACGAGACGATGGCGGCGACCTACACGGGGACCTACCACGACAACAAGTTCTACCTGCGCCGCGACGACGACACCGTGGCCCTCTACATCGGCGGCAGCCGCACCACCGGCACCCTCGTCGACTCGCTGCGGTGGAGCTACGACGCCGTGAACGGCTACTGGCCGCGCGACGCGAGCTACTCGCTGAGCCTGGACGACGGCTACCTCGACGCCACCGACAACGACAGCCGCGCCGTGTGGTGCTCGACCTCGAGCAACGCCGCCGGCACCGTGTCCGCCAGCACCTCGTGGCGGTGGTACGACAACCTCGCCTCCGTGCGCGACGAGTACGGCACGCCCGGCGCGGCCAACTACTCGTGCCAGAGCCTCCCGGACCTGGACGGTGACACCTACACCGGCACCACGGACTGCGACGACCACGACGCCACCGTGAGCCCCGGCGCCACCGAGGTGTGCGACGGCATCGACAACGACTGCAACGGCACCGTGGACGACGCCCCGACCGGCGGCACCTACTACGCCGACACCGACGGCGACGGCTATGGCGACGCCGGCAGCGCCACCAACGCGTGCAGCCTGCCCGCCGGCTACGTCGTCGACGCGACCGACTGCGACGACACCGACGCCAGCATCTCCCCCATCGGTACGGAGACCTGCAACGGCGAGGATGACGACTGCGACGGATCTGTCGACGAGGGCGACCTCGCCGGGCCCACCGTGTTCTACGCCGATACCGACGCGGACGGCTACGGCGACGCCGCGAGCACGACCACCCGGTGCAGCGTCCCGAGCGGCTACGCCACCACGTCCACCGACTGCGACGACACCGCGGCCGTCGCCTACCCCGGCAACACCGAAGCCGACGACGTGATCGACAACGACTGCGACGGCTACGTCGACGAGGGCTTCGTCTCCGCCGGCGATCTCGTCGTGAGCGAGATCCACCGCCAGGCCCGCTTCGGCGCCGCCGCCATCAACAACGACGGATCCTGGGTCGAGGTCTACAACGCCTCCGCCCGGACGGTCGACCTCACCAACTGGACCATCGCCCGCGGCACCTCCACCTCCGGCAACCAGGTCACCCTCGACCCGACCGTCGCCCCCATCCTCGCGCCGGGCGAGTACGCCGTGTTCTGTGACACGGACAACTACCAAGGCTCCGCCGCCGCCTACCCGCTCACCTGCGACTACGTCTGGGGCGACGAGACCCGGGCCTCGACCTACAAGGGCACGTACCACGACAACACCTGGTACATCCGTCGTGACGCTGACACCTTCGCCGTCTACGCGAACGGCACCCGCACCACCGGCACGCTCGTCGACAGCGTCACCTGGGCCTACGACGCCACCAACGGCTACTGGCCGCGCAACGCCGGCTACTCCACGAGCCTCGACCCCCTCCACATGACGGGCACGGACAACGACGCTGTCGCGTCGTGGTGCTCGACCTCGAGCGGCCTGACCGGCACCGTCTCCGTCAGCAACACCTGGCGCTGGTACGACACCACCACCACCGCCAACGACGAGTTCGGCACCCCCGGCGCCGCCAACTACGACTGCCCCGCCGACAACGACGCCGACGCCGACGGCGTGACCGCCGCCACCGACTGCGACGACGCCGACGCCACGATCTACCCGGGCGCCACCGAGCTGTGCAACTCGGTCGACGACGACTGCGACACCGTGGTGGACGAGGGTGTCACCCCCGGCACCTGGTACGCCGACGCCGACGCCGACACCTTCGGTGACGCCGCCACGAGCACGTCCGCGTGCACCGCGCCCACCGGCTACGTCGCCGACGCCACCGACTGCGACGACGCTGACGTCACCGCCTTCCCCGGCAACCCCGAGGTCTGCAACGACGGAGTCGACAACGACTGCGACCCCGACCCCACCGTGTGCGAGTGGACGGGCAGCGACACCGTGAAGGCCGACTACGACTTCCGCGCCTACGGCACCGGCGCCAGCTTCTCCGTCGGCCACTCCATCGCCAACAACGGCGACTTCGACGGCGACGGCTTCGACGACGTGGTGGTGGGTCAGGCCTACCACGACACCTCCCCGCGCGTCGACAACGGCCGCCTCCACCTCTGGTACGGCCCCGTCGACACCACCGACGCCCTCGGCACCGCCTCCGTCGTCATCGACGGTGACACGACCATCAGCAGCGACCAATTCGGCTGGTCCAGCCGCTTCGCCGGCGACGTGGACGGCGACGGCACGGACGACCTCCTCTCCTCCTCCTGGCGCGCCGAGACCAACGACCGCGGCCGCACCTACCTCTTCCTCGGCGGCACGACCCCGACCACCGTCTCCGACGCCTTCGCCAGCTTCTCCGCCCCGGACACCAACAACTACACCGGCGTCGCCATCGACGGCGGCGACGTGGACGGAGACGGCCTCGCGGACGTGATGGTGAGCGCCTACGGCCGCACGAGCGCCGCGGGCGTGGTCGCCCTCTGGAACGCCACCGCCATCGGGGGCGGCGCGGAGAGCGTCTCCACCGACGCCACCCTGCTCGTGACCGGCGAGACCGCCGGGGACAACCTCGGCTATGGCGCGGCCCTCACCGCGGACCTCGACGGCGACGGCTTCGCCGACCTCGTCATCGGCGCGCCCGCGATGAACTCCACCACCTCCGCCGGGCACGCCTACGTCTTCTACGGCGCGGGCGACCTCACCGGCACGGTCTCCGCGAGCACCGCTGACGCCATCCTCACCGGCACCGCCGCCGCGGATCGTTTCGGCCTCCAGGTCGCCGGACTTGGTGACACGGACGGCGACGGCTACGGTGACTTTGCGGTCACCGCCGACAAGGAGGACACCGCGGGCACCGACGCGGGCGCCGTCTACATCTACACCTCCGCGCCCACCGGCGCGGTCGCGGCGGCCACGGCGGACAGCACCTACACCGGCGAGCTCGCGGGCGACTTCCTCGGTCGCACCGTGGCCGGCATCGGCGACGTGAACGGCGACGGCTTCTCCGACCTCTTCTTCGGCGCAACCGGCTACGACGCGGGCGGCCTCTCCCTCTCCGGCGGCACCTACGTCGTCTACGGCCCCGCGGCCGCGGGCACCAACGACGTGAACACCTACGACGTGCGCTACACCGGCGCCAACACCTCCGACGCCGTCGGCTACGCGGTGACCGGCGGCGGCGACGTGAACGCGGACGGCTACGCCGACTTCATGACCAGCGCGCCGAGCTGGGACGGGTTCGGGTACTTCAACGCGGGTGGGGCCTGGCTCTACTACGGGCGCGGGGAGTAGCTCGGCCCCCCCACCCCGACGGACGCCGGCGCCGCCTCCACGAAAAGGTCACATCCTTCCGGAACGCGGGTGGGCCCGTCTGCGTGTACGGTGACGAAGCCCATGCTCACCCACCACACCATGCTGACGATGGCCATCGGAGGCGACCCGGACGCCCGGCGCGCGCTGATCGAGCACCTCTCGCCGGTGGTGTGGTCCATCAGCCGCCAGCTCGACCCCGACCCGGAAGACGCTTGCCAGGAGATCTGGGAGAAGGTGCTCCGCGCCCTCCCCCGCTTCGATCCGGACGGCCCCGCCTCGGTGAAGACGTGGGTGGCCCGCATCACGCACCGCCACCTGGTCGACCGCCACCGCCGCCGCAAGGTGCGCGGCATCTCGGTGGACGCCGACGAGGAGCTCTTCGTGAGCGTCACGCCGCGGCCGGAGCTCGGCAAGCTCGAGGGCGCGCTGGCGCAGATCCCGGACGTGCAGCGGCGCGTCGTCATCCTTCACCACGTCCACGGGGTCGCCCTCGAGGACATCGCCGAAGAGGAGGGCGTCCCCGTGGGGACGGTCAAGTCTCGGCTCCACCGAGCGCGCGCGCGCCTGATGGAACTGCTGGGAGGCCCGTGATGTACCAGGAACTCTCCCGGCTCCTCGCCGGCGACCTCGACGCCCCCTCCGAGGCCGCCCTCCGCGCCCGCATCGCCGCCGACCCCGCGCACTCCCGCGCCTGGGCGGAGATGTCCGCGCTCCCCGGCCTGCTCGGCGGGCTCTCGCTCGACGCGCCGCCGCCCGCGCTGACCGCCCGCCTCTCCCGCATGACGTTCGACGCGCCCGACCTCGACGGCGCCTTCGCGGCCGCCTTCCCCGACGCGGACCTCCTCCGCCCCTCGCACCCGATCCGCAGCCGCGCGCTCGCCCGCGCCCCGTCGTCCACCTCCGGCCGGGCCGCCTTCCTCGACCGCCTCCTCACCGAGGCCCGCCCCGTCGCCGCCCCCGCGCGCAGCGTCGCGACCCCGAGCCGCACGGGCGCCACCGCCCGTCGCGTCGGTGTGCTCGCCGCCGTGGCCGCGTGCGCCCTCGCCGCGGTCGTGCTCCT
>CAJBVW010000248.1 GCA_903959175.1 uncultured Pseudomonadota bacterium | reverse complement strand
GGCCGTGAGCAAGAGGCTCAGCAGCATGGTCTCCCTCGTCCCCCACGTATCGTATTGGCCGGTGAATGGCCCCGACGTCAAGACTTCTCGACGAACCAGTGATCGAGGGTGCCGTCCTCCAGCTCTTTGAGCGTGTGGTCGGTGAACCGGAGGTACGATTCCCACTCGTCCGTGGCGCGGCCGGCGGCGCCGCGACGGGCGATCTCGGCGACGGCGTAGGCCCGACAGCGCGTCGTGAACGCGTGCACCGCGGCGAGACGGTCCTCGGGGGTGGCCGTGGAGAGCGCATCGGCGGGAGCGCGCTCGAAGAGGATCACGAGCGCACCCGCAAGACGTCGCGAATGGCGGTGAAGTCGACGCTGCCGGTGCGGGAGAGCCCCTCCAGCAGGCGGCGGCCCGTCTTCGCGAGCTCAAGGAGGTTGCGGACGCGCGTGACGAGGAAGCGGCTCTGGAGCATGGCGGTCGGACCGGCGCCGCGACCCACGCCGTCGAGGAGGTCCAGGGCCTCCTCGAGCTGGGCGATCGTGCGCTCGATGAGGTGCAGCTCGCGCTCGCGGAACACCCGCGCGACCATCGCCCACATGTCGGTCTCGGCGACGAAGAGGCGGCGGCGGCTGGAGACGCCGGCGGCGGCACCCGCGGGCGAGACGGGCACGCGCTTGACGACGCCCCACTGCAGCAGCTCCTGCAGCGACATGCTGACGTTGCCCGTGCTAAGCCCGCTCCTCGCTTCGATCTCCTCGGCGTCGAGGGGCCCCGGCGAGAGGTAGAGGATCGCCCAGATCCGCCCGAGCGAAGGTTTGAAGTTCCAGAAGCGCATCAGCTCCCCGACGGCGTCCGCCACGATGCCGACGGCCCGATCCCTCGCCTCGTCGACGCCGATGTCGGAGCTGCTTGCCATGAACGCCTCGCCGCTTTCACTAACTTCAATTAGTATTGAAATCCATGAAGCGGCGCCAGCTGCATCGCGGACGGGAGGACTCATGAACACCGCGGCCCCGCGTCGGTCCACCGACGGAGCCTCCCGCGCCCCACAGCCGCCGACGGACGCGCTCGCCTCGTTCGACGCGGACACCGTGGTGCGCCGCCTCCATCCCGTGGGGGTGCACGCCGGCGCGCCGCTCTCCTTCGTGGCCACCCCGGCGGACGTGTTCGCCCTCGCCGCCACGTCCATGGCCGCGGCCGAGGCCCGCCTCCGCGAGCTCGTCGCCTCCGAGGTCGACGTCGTGGCCGCCATCGGCGCCTACCTCTCCGCCGCCGGCGGGAAGCGCCTCCGCCCGCTCCTCACCGCGCTCGGCGCGGGCGCGGTCGGCTACGGCGGCCGGCTCGACGGCCTGATGTGCGCCGGCGAGCTCATCCACCTCGGCTCCCTCCTCCACGACGACGTGGTGGATGACGCGAGCACCCGCCGCGGCCTCCCCGCCGCCCAGCGCGTCTACGGCAACGCCGCCGTCATCCTCACCGGTGACTTCTGCCTCGCCCGCGCCGTGCTCCTCGCCGCGACCGACGGCGGGCACGCCGCCGTGACCTCCCTCGCCGCCGCCGTCACCGCGATGGCCGAGGGCGAGGTCCTCCAGCTCCAGCGCGCGGGCAACCTCGACACGACGCTCGAGCAGTACCTCGAGATGATCGACAAGAAGAGCGCCGCGCTCATCGCGTGGTGCGCCTCCGCCGGGGCCCTCGCCGCCGGAGACCCCGCCGCAGCCGAGGCCCTGGAGCTGTTCGGCCGCGGCGTCGGCGTCGCCTTCCAGATCACGGACGACGTGCTCGACTACGCCGAGGGCACCGGCAAGCCTGCCGGCCAGGACCTCCGCGAGCGCAAGCTCACCCTCCCGCTGCTCTTCGCGATGGAGCGCGTGCCCGACCTGCGCGCCCGCCTCGAGACGGACGACCTCGCCGTCCTCCTCGACGTGGTGCGCGGCTGCGGCGCGCTGGACGCCGCCCAGGCCGAGGCCCGCCGCCGGGTGGGCGTCTCCCTCGGCGCCCTCGAGGCCCTGCCCCCCTCCGTCTACCGCGACGCGCTGGCCGTGCTCGGCCGGCACCTCGTCGAGCGGTCGTCGTGAGCGCGGACTCTTCTTCTGGGGACGGGGCGCTGCCCCGTAACGCCCCGCCAGGGGGCAACGGCCCCCTGGACCCCCAGCCCCTCGTCGCGGGCGGCCCCGTCCCCGGTGATCCCAACCGCGCGCCCGCCGTGCGCGACATGTTCGCGCGCATCGCCCCCGGATACGACAGGGCGAACCAGTTCATGTCGATGGGGATCGACCGCGCGTGGCGCCGCATCGCCATCCGCGAGCTCGGCGCGAGCGCCCGGGGCGACGTGCTCGACCTCTGCGCCGGCACGATGGACTTCACCGCGGCCCTCGCCGGCGGCGCGAAGAGCGTGGTCGCGCTCGACTTCTGCGCGCCGATGCTCGACGCCGGCATGGCCAAGATCCCCGCCGGCGCCAACGTCCGCACCATCTGCGCGGACGCCCGCGAGCTCCCCCTGCCGGACGCCAGCGTCGACGCCATCGTCATCGGCTTCGGCATCCGCAACGTCCCCGAGCCCGAGCGCGCCCTCGCCGAGGCCCGCCGTGTCCTCCGCCCCGGCGGCGTCATGGTCGTGGTCGACTTCTTCCGGCCGACCAGCCTCGCGCAGAAGTTCTTCGCAGGCACCTACAACCGCGTCGTGCTGCCGATCGTCGGCGGGCTCGTCACCGGGCACAGCTCCGCCTACCGCTACCTCGCCGGCTCGATGGCCGCCTGGTACGACCGCCCCGGCTTCGAGGGCGCGTGCCGCACCGCCGGCTTCGGCGCCGTCACCGGCCGGGAGCTGTTCCCACCGGTCGCGTCGATCGTCATCGCCCGCGTCGGGGGGGTCGCATGAAGCTCGTCCTCGGGATCTCCGGCGCCTCGGGCGCCCCCTACGCCGACCGCTCCATGCGCTTCCTCGCCGGCCCCGGCCGGGAGGCCGGCATCGAGACCGACGTGGTCTTCACCAAGACCGCGCGCCTCGTGTGGCAGCACGAGATGGGGACCAACCCCGCGGACTACGGCCTGCGCATCTGGCCCTCTGGCGACATGACCGCGCCCTTCGCCTCGGGCTCCGCCCGCTACGACGCGATGTTGGTCGTGCCGTGCTCCGCGGGCGCGATGGCGCGCATCGCCCACGGCATGAGCGTGGATCTGTTGGGCCGCGCCGCGGACGTGATGCTCAAGGAGCGCCGCCCGCTCGTGCTCGTGCTCCGGGAGACACCGTTCTCCCTCATCCAGGTGCGCAACATGGAGGCCGTCACCCTCGCCGGTGGCGTCGTCATGCCGGCCGCGCCCTCCTTCTACAGCCGCCCCAAGACGATGGAGGCCCTGCTCGACACCGTCGTCGCGCGCGCCTTCGACCGTTGCGGCATCGCGAACGAGCTCGTCCGCCGCTGGACGGGCCTCCACGACGACGACGCCGAGCCTGTGACCCGTGAGGTGAGCGATGATTGAGTTGGGCTCCACCACCCGCCGCGCCATTGACGCCGCGGGCCTCGGTGCCATCCGCGAGAAGCTCGAAGCCGGCGTTCGCCTGTCCATGGAGGACGGCGTCCAGCTCTTCCACACCCCCGAGGTGGCCGCCGTCGGCGCGCTCGCCAACCGGGTGCGCGAGCAGCGCTTCGGGGACCTCACCTACTTCAACCGCAACCTGCACGTGAACGCGACGAACGTGTGCGAGGCGAGCTGCATCTTCTGCAGCTTCGCGCGGCTCAAGACGGGGGACAAGGACGCCTACACGATGTCGATCGACCAGGCCGTCGGCAAGGTGCGCGCGCTCCGCGAGGAGTTCATCACCGAGGTCCACATCGTCAACGGGCTCAACCCGGACCTCCCCTGGGAGTACTACACGGATCTGTTGCGCGGCATCAAGGCCGAGCGTCCGGACCTCCACATCAAGGGCTTCACCGCGGTCGAGATCCACTACTTCGCCGAGAAGTACGGGAAGTCCTACGAGCAGGTCCTCACCGAGCTCGTCGCGGTAGGGCTCGGCTCGCTCCCCGGCGGCGGCGCCGAGATCTTCCACCCCCGCGCGCGCAAGAAGTTGTGTCACGACAAGGTGGACGCCGACGGTTGGTTGGACGTGCACCGCGTCGCGCACAAGCTCGGCCTGCGGTCCAACTGTACGATGCTGTTCGGCAGCATCGAGACGATCGAGGAGCGCGTCGACCATATGATCCGCCTGCGCGAATTGCAGGATGAGACCGGCGGCTTCCAGACGTTCATCCCGCTGCGCTTCCACAACGAGAACAACCGCCTCCAGCGCATCAAGGAGCCCACCGGCTACGACGCGCTGCGGACGATGGCGGTGTCGCGCCTGATGCTCGACAACATCGACCACATCAAGGGCTACTGGATCATGCTCGGCATCAAGCTGGCGCAGGTGTCCCTGGCGTTCGGCGTGGACGATCTCGACGGGACCGTGCGCGAAGAGCGCATCTACCACATGGCGGGCGCAAAGACGCCCCAAGAGATGACGCGGGCCGAGCTCGTGCAGCTCATCCGCGACGCCGGCCGCGTGCCCGTCGAGCGCGACACCCTCTACCACATCGTCGCGGAGGCCTAGATGGCACGCTTCAAGGTCGCCTGCGTCGGCTACACCAACTCCTGGCCCCTGACGCGCCACCTCGACCCCGAGCTGTTCGACGTGACGGGCTCGGTGCCGTCCGAGGCCGCGCGCAAGCTCTCCAGCGGCGAGGCCGACGTGGGCCTCATCCCCGTCGCCAGCCTCTTCTCCGACGGCGACTACAACGTCGTCCCCGGCATCGCGCTGGGGTGTGACGGGGCCGTCGGCAGCGTGCTCCTCGTGGGAGAGACCCCCATCGAGGAGTGGGACTCCGTCGCGCTCGACGGCGCCAGCCGCACGTCCGTCGTGCTCGCGCAGATCCTCCTCCGCGGCCCCCTCGCCGCGCGCCTCGGCGGCCGCGAGCTGCGCCTGTTCCCGGTCGACCCCGGCAGCCCCGCCTTCCACGCCCAGGGCAAGACCGGCGCCGTCGTCATCGGCGACGCCGCGCGCAACCTGCCGGATCGCCTCACCACCCGCATCGACCTCGGCGAGGAGTGGAAGGCGTGGACCGGGCTCCCCTTCGTGTTCGCCGTGTGGGCGGGCCGCAAGGACCTCCCGGCGGACGCCATCGCCGGCTTGCGCGCCTCCGCCGCGAAGGGCCTCCCCGAGCGCGCCAGCGCCCCCGCGAAGGATGTCACCTACCTGACCGAGCAGATGCGCTACGAGCTCGACGATCGCGCGCTGATGGGCCTCCGCCGCTTCGCCGCCCTCGGCAAGCAGGCCGGGTTCTGGCAGAGCGAGGACGTGTGCCTCTACGGCCCCCCGCGCACGCGCGTCCGCGTCGACCTCGACACCCTCCTCTCCAAGGGCGCCGACGGCGAGCGCCTGACGTACGAAGAGGGCGTCCGCCTCGCCACCGAGGGCCGCATCGAGGACCTCGGCAACGCCGCGCACCTCCGCCGCATGGCGCTGCACCCGGGCAAGGAGGTGACCTACATCATCTCCCGCAACATCAACTACACGAACGTGTGCGTCACGGCGTGCAAGTTCTGCGCGTTCTACCGCCCGAAGAACCACAAGGAAGCGTACACCCTCACCAAGGACCAGATCGCCGGCAAGCTGGACGAATTGGTCAAGGTGGGCGGCATCGAGACGCTGCTTCAGGGCGGGCTGAACCTCGCGCTCGGCATCGAGTACTACGAGGACCTCTTCCATTGGATGAAGGCCGGGTGGCCGGGCGTGGCGCTGCACGCGCTCTCGCCGGAGGAGGTGTTCCACATCATGAACGTCTCCAAGCTCACGATGGACCAGACGTTGGACCGCCTCATCGCCGCCGGCATGGACAGCATCCCGGGCGGTGGCGCCGAGGTCCTCGTGGACAGCGTGCGCAAGCGCATCGCGCCGCTCAAGTGCTCGAGCGACGAGTGGCTCGAGGTCATGCGGCAGGTGCACAAGCGCGGCCTGCGCTCCTCCGCGACGATGATGTTCGGCATGGGGGAGACCTCCGCCCACCGCGTCGAGCACCTCGTCCGCCTGCGGGACCTCCAGGACGAATACAACGGCTTCACCGCGTTCATCTGCTGGACCTTCGTGCCGGACAACACCTACGTGACGCCGGCCAACAACACCGCCGCCGACTACCTCCGTGTCAACGCGGTGGCGCGCCTGATGTTGGACAACTTCGACAACATGCAGGCGAGCTGGGTGACCCAGGGGCCGGGCGTGGCGCAGGCCTCGCTCTACATGGGGTGCAACGACTTCGGCAGCGTGATGCTGGAAGAGAACGTGGTCAGCGCCGCGGGCTCGACGTGGAGCCTGACCATCGACGAGGTCGAGCACAACATCCGCACGGCCGGCTTCGTGCCGGTGCGGCGCAACATGCGCTACGACCACCTCGAGGTGCGGGGCGTCGCGTCCCAGCCGTCGGCGCGGGTCTGACGATGGCCGCCGCGCGCGCCTACCGCCCCGCGTGGGCGTGGACGCCCGAGGGCCTCGTGCGGGCGCCGGTCATCGGCGTAGACGAACGTGGGTTCATCTGCGACGCCGCCGGCCTGCCCGTCGAGGACCGGCCGGGGCTGCTCGTGCCTGGCTTCGTGAACGCGCACACCCACCTCGAGCTTCCCGCGGTGGTGACGGCGCGCCAGGCGGGCTTCATCCATTGGGTAGGCCAGTTCCGCGCGGGAGCGCCGCCCTCCGCCGCGCAGGCGGGACGCGGCGTGTATCAGGCCATCCGCGCCGGCACCGCCGCCCTCGGCGAGATCAGCAACACCGGGCAGTCCTCCGGGGCCGTGCGCGCCGCGCGCCTGCCCGCCCGGCTGTGGCGCGAGGTGTTCGGCATCGACTGCGTCAACGTCCCCGCCGACGTCGCGGCGGACCCCCACGGCCGCCTCACCCCCCACGCGCCGCACTCGACCCACCCCAACATCCTCCGCGCCGCCGCGGCGATGCCGGGGCCGTGGTCCATCCACTTCGACGAGGACCCCGAGGAGGCCGCGTGGCTCGCCTCCGGGACCGGCGCGTGGCGCCCGTTCATGGAGCGGTCGGGGCGGGACCTCTCGGCCTTCGCCGTCCCCGGGCTCTCGCCGGCGGCCTATCTCGCGTCGCTCGGGCTCCTCGACCGCCGCGCGTTGCTCGTCCACGCCACATGCACCCGCGGCGCCGACCTCGACCTCATCGCGGCGGCCCGCGTGTGCCTCTGCGTCCGGTCGAACCTACACATCACCGGCCGCCTCCCCGACGTGGAGGGGATGCTCGACCGCGGCATCCCCCTCGCCGTCGGCACCGACTCGCTCGCCTCGAGCCCCGACCTCGACCCCCTCGCCGAGGCCGTGGCGCTGCGGCGCGCCTTCCCGGACGTGCCGCCCGAGGTGTGGCTCCGCGCGCTCACCGAGGGCGGCGCCGACGCGCTCGACCTCCCCATGGGCCGCATCGTCACCGGACAGGCGCCCGGGCTCCTGCTCCTCGACGTTCCGGGCGACGATCCGCTCGGCGCCCTGTTCGACGGCACCGTGTGGCCGCGGAGGTGGCTCGCATGTCCGGCACTCTGAGCTCCCCCGGGAACGTCATCGCGGTCTACGGCCGGATGATCAAGTTCTCCCACTCGATCTTCGCGATGCCCTTCGCGCTCGCGTCCGCCGTGCTCGCGTCGCGCGTGGTGCCGGTGACGTGGACCACGATCGCGCTCATCGTCGTGTGTATGGTGCTCGCGCGCAGCTTCGCGATGGGCGTGAACCGCATCGTGGACCGCCGCTTCGACGCCATGAACCCGCGCACCGCCATCCGGGAGATCCCGAGCGGCCAGATGTCGGTCGGCGCCGCCACGGCGATCACCGCCGCCGCCGCCGTGTTGTTTGTGCTCGCGACGATCGCGCTCAACCCCGTGTGCGCGATGCTCTCGCCCGTCGCCCTCCTCGTGGTCGGCGGCTACTCCTACGCCAAGCGCTTCACGGCGTTCGTCCACATCTGGCTCGGCGTCGCGCTCGGCATCGCGCCGGTCGCCGCGTGGATCGCGGTCACCGGCACGGTGTCCGCCGCGGCCTGGGTGCTCGCGGCCGCCGTGATGACGTGGGTGGCCGGCTTCGACATCCTCTACTCGCTCCAGGACGAAGACTTCGACCGCGGCCAGGGCCTCCGCTCCATCCCCGTCGCCCTCGGTCAGGTAGGCGCTCTCTGGGTCAGCGGCGGCCTCCACGTCGCGACCGTCGCGCTGTTGGCGTCGTTGCCGTTCCTCGTGCCGCTCGGGATCGCCTATTGGGTCGGTTGGGCGCTCATCACCGGGGTGCTCGTCTACGAGCACGCGCTGGTCAAGCCCGGCGATCTCTCCCGGATCGACAAGGCCTTCTTCGATCTGAACGGCTACGTCTCGCTCGTGTTCTTCGCGGCGGTCCTGCTCGCGTAGGGATGCCGCCCGCCGGGGGGTGTGTCAGCGCAGGTAGCCGATGGCCTCGAGGGCGCGGCGCGTGGCGGGATCCAATTCGGCCGCGGGCGACGGGGGCGCGGGGGCGGCGCCGCCGTCGACCCACGCGATCTCGGCGGCCGTGGCGGGGCGCCCGTCCGTCGTGACCGTGTCGCCGTCGCGCCACACGGCGGTGACGCCGTCGGTCACGGCGCGGCGGGGGGTGGCGGCGGGGGAGAAGTCGTCGCCGAAGAGGGCCTCCCACGCGGCGATCGTGGAGGGGGCATGCGGGTGGATCTCCGCGCGGGCGTCGCGGGCGGGAGGTGGCGCGGCGCCGGTCGCGAGCGCGAGGATCCAATCGTGGACCCACGCGAGGTCGACCGGCGTGGCGTCGACCGTGCCCGCGGGGAGGCGGCCGGGGAAGCGGGCGACGAGCGGGACGGTGACGAGCGGGGCGTCCAACCACACCATGTGGCCGAGGCGGCCGTCCTCGCCGAGGCGCTCGCCGTGGTCGGAGGTGACGACGAAGAGGGTGTTCTCGGCGCGGCCAGCGCGATCCACCGCGGCCACCAGCTCGCCGATGCGCGCGTCGACGTAGGCGATACCCGCGTCGTAGCGGTCGGTGACGGCGCGGACGCGGGCGGCGTCGGCGCGGTAGAGGCCGTCGCGGCAGCGGAGGGCGGTGGGGGCCGCATCGTCGGGGGAGGCGGCGTCGTCGGGGGCGGGGGTGTCCGTGGGCGCGGGGACGGGGGTGGCGGCGGCGTCGGGGGAGGCGGCGGCGTCGGGGGAGGCGGCGGCGCAGCGGGCCCACCAGCGTGGCATCTCGCGCATCCAGGCGCGGCCGAGCGTGGGGTCGAGCGGCGCGTCGGCGAAGCGGCTGCGGGCGGGCTCCGGGAGGGTGCCGAGGGGCTCGTGGGCCTCGAGGTAGTTGACGAAGAGGAAGAGCGGCGCGGGGTCGGGGGCGGCGATGGCGGCGAGCGCGGCGTCGGTGAGGGCGCGGCCGCCGAGGTCGTCCGGGCGCGCGAAGACGAGGGGGAGGAGGAGCTGGCTGACGAGGCCCTCGTCGCCGAGGAAGGCGAAGCGGGAGAAGCCGCGGTCGAGGCCGGTTCCGCCGGAGACCCACGCGTTCGCGGAGAGGCCGACGGTGCGGTAGCCGCGGGCGGCGAGGGCGCCGGCGAGGGTCTCCGGGGCGGGGCCGAGGCGCGGGTGGGCCTCGGTGGCGCCGTGCGCCGAGGGGGCGAGGCCGGTGAAGAGGCTGGCGTGGGCGGGGAGGGTCCACGAGGAGGTCGACCACGCCTGGGAGAAGCGCGTGCCATCCGTCGCGAAACGGTCGATGTTTGGCGTGGTGGGGCGGCCGTAGCCGTAGGCGCCGACGTGGTCCGCGCGGAGGGTGTCGACGACGACGAGCACGACGTCGGGGAGGCCGGGGGCGGGCCGGG
>CAJBVW010000247.1 GCA_903959175.1 uncultured Pseudomonadota bacterium | reverse complement strand
GGCGGCGCGCGCGGCCGGCACGTCCACCGGCTCGGAGACCGGCGCGGGCCGCGGCGCGGAGGCGGGCACGGGCACGTTGGCGCCGAAGGGCTTGCGGACCACGCGGGCGAGGCCGGGCTCCGGCGCGTCGGCCGCCGAACCGGCGAAGGACTCCTCCCGCGCCTCGGGGAGCGGAACGCTGGGGCCCGGGCCGAAGAGCCCGGACAAAGGATCGTATTCCCTCTTCGAAACGCTCATCCCAACTCCAGCCGGTGCGCCCGGTCGCAAGAATGATACTCGCACCCGCACCGAACGCTCGGATGGAGACCACCCTGACAGCAAGTTTGCACGCCCGGCGCCTCCTCCTCATCCGTCACGGCCAGACCGCGTGGAACATCGAGCGCCGGTTCCTCGGCCGCACCGACGTGCCGCTCGACGCCGTCGGCCTCGACCAGGCCGCGCGACTCGGCCGTCGCTTCGCCGGTTTTCCGCTGGCCGCCGTGTGGGCCAGCCCCCTCGCCCGCGCCCGCCAGACCGCCGCCGTCCTCGGGGACGCGCGGATCGAGCCGGGCCTCGTCGAGATGGACATGGGAGACCTCGAGGGGCTCTCCGGCACGGACTTCGCCGCGCGCTACCCCGAGCTCGTCGTCCAGTGGCGCGACGAGCCCGACGCCGTGCGGCTCCCCGGGGGGGAAGTCCTGGCGGACGTGCAGGTCCGCGGGCTCGCCGCGCTCGCGCGCATCGCCGCCACCGTGGCCCCCGGCGAGACCGTGGCCGTCGTGACCCACCAACTCATCCTCGCGACGGTCGTGTGTCACAGCGCGGGCGCACCACTCGCACAGTTCCGGAGCTACATGCACCGGAACACGGGCATAACAACCCTCTCGCTCGACGACGTGACGCCCGTCCTCTCCTTCGACGACGCGGCCCACCTCGACGGCTGAACCAACCCCTCAGGCGGGGGGCCCACCCAGCTCGAGCAGGAGCGCGGCGAGGCCCTCGGCGTCGATCTCGTAGCGGGTGTTGCAGTAGTGGCAGGTCACCTCGGCCTGCCCCTGCTCCTCGAGCAGCGACGCGACCTCGGTCTGCCCGAGCGCGCGGAGGACGTCCACCACGCGCTCCTGCGTGCAGGTGCATTGGTAGCGCACGTCCGTCGCGCCCAGGACCTCGACGTTGCCGCCCGCGAGCTGCCCGAACGCGAACTGCGTCATCAGCTCCTTGAAGTCGCTGAGCACGTCCCCGGCGAAGAGGGCGGCGAACTCCTCGGGCGGGAAGTCGGGGAGGCGCTCGACGAGCAGGCCGGCGGCGAAGGTGACCTCCCCGTCGGCGTCGAGGTCGGCCTGGATGCGCACGCGCCCGTCCACCTGCTGGGAGGTGGTGAGGTAGCGCTGGAGCGCCCCCTCGAAGCGCTCGTTCTTCACTTCGGCCACGCCCTTGTAGAGCTCCTTGGGGCCGAGCGACTTGAGCACCGACATCATCCCGGAGAAGGCGCCGTTCGTGCCTAGGAACTCCGGCGTGAAGCGGGCGCGGAGCGTGCCGTCCCCGTTCACGTCCGCCAAGAAGGAGAACGGCGGGCGCTCGGCGCGCACGTTGATGGTGAGGCGCTCCTCGCCCTTGACGTGCGCCGACATCAGCAGCGACGCCACGAGGCCCTCCGCCGCGACGATCGCCGCCTGGCCGGTGAGCCCGTGCCGCTGCCGCAGCTCCTCCGCGGGGCCGACCGCCACCACGGCCATGACCCGCACCCGCCCCTCGCACGCCAATGCCGCGACGAAGCGGCCCGCAGGTTGTGATTCCATCCGCCCTCCTATCCCGGAGGCCTCCCTACCGGGCGGGGACGACGGCCGGCCGCCCCGTGGTCGTCACGCCCGACCAGCCCACCGCGTCCGGCGGATAGTCCCGGGCGGGCAGGCCAAGCACGCGCAGGAGGGTCTCCTCCCGTAGCCGCAGCCCGGGGTTGTCGGGCGCCTGGTGCATCAACACGCTCCAGGTGAGCTCGCAGGCCGTCCGCCGCGGCAGGAGCGTCGCGACCGCGGCCTCCATGTGCGCGCGCTCGCGCTTCGCCATGTCCAAGGGCGCTACGGGCTCGCCGCGCAGGATGCGTGCGGTCTCCAGCTCGTCCCGCCAGCGCACCAGCTCGATGACGGGCCCGATGCACTCCCAGTCCTGCTGCTCGGGGCTCTTGCACCCGGCGGCCGCGCACCACGCGCCGAGCACGAGGCCGGCGCGCCACGCGGGGGTCATCCCGCGGACTCGACCGGGGGCGCGGGGGCCGGCGGGGCCTCGGCGGCGCGCTCCGCCACGGCGGGCGGCGCGCGCCAGATCCAGCGGGCCACGACGGGGATGATGACGAGGGCGAAGGCGATGCGCGGGATCTGCATCGCCTTGTAGATGGCGTAGGCGCCGATGAGGGTCGCGCCGCTGTGGGCAGGCAGGTACGCGAGGATCGAGGCGGGAAACAGGTCCTGCATCCCCGCGCGCAGGAGCGCGAAGACGATGCCGAAGTTCACGAGGCACAGGCCGACGTAGAGGTAGACGGCGCGCCGACCGTAGGTCTCGACGAGGTTCTGGAGCTTCGCCTTCATCCCTTCGCCTCCAGCGCCGCCTGCATCTCCTTCAGGAAGTCCTCGGCCTCGACGAAGCCGACGGTGCCGCCGAGGCGCCGGCCGTCCGGCATGACGAACACGACGGTCGGGAGGCCGGAGACCCCGTACTTCTTCTGCACGGCGTCCATGACGGCGTCGCCTTTCTTGGTGCAATCGAGCATCGCGGTCACGAACTTGCCCGACTCGGCGATGACCCGGGGGTCGGTGTACGTGAACTTCTCCATCTCGTGGCAAGCCGCGCACCAGTCCGCGGTGAAGTCGATCATCACCGGCTTGCCGCTGCTCCTGGCGAGCTCGAGGGCCTCGGCCTCCGTGCGCACCCACTGGATGCCGGGGCGGGCGCCGCCCTCGGAGGACGCCGCGGAGCCGGAGGCCACGACGCCGCCCTCGTGCAGGAAGCCGGCCTGGACCAGCGTGAACGCGAGGAGCAGGTAGGCGCCGGCGAGGCCGCCGATGAACGAGTAGGACTGGCGGAGGCGGCGGAGGGCAAAGGACTCACCGTCCTCCTCGCTCGGCCAGGCGAAGACCGCGGTCACGAGGAACACGAGCGCGGTGAGGAAGACGCCGTACGGGAACGGGATGAGCGGAAGCGCGAAGTAGATGGCGCCCAACCAGAGGAAGATGCCAAAGCTCTGCTTGACGGCGACCATCCACATGCCGCGCTTCGGGAGCCAGCCCGTCGCGCCGCCCGCGACGAGGATGATCATCCCCATGCCGAGGGAGAACGAGAACATCAGGCCGGCGCCGAGGGCGAGGTTGCCGCCCTGGCTGATGAGGGCGAGCACGCTGGCGACGACAGGACCAGAGCACGGCCCCGCGAGCACGGCGCCGATCATACCGAGCAGGAACGCGCCGCTGAAGCCGCCGCCGCCGCCCTTCCCGGAGAGGCGGCTGGCGATGAAGCTCGGCACGCCGATGTCGAAGGCGCCGAACATCCCGAGGCCCATGACCACGAAGAAGACGGCGACGCCCGCCAGCAGGAGCGGCTCCTGGAGCCAGCTCCCGAACAGCGCGCCGGTCATGCCGGCGGACACGCCGAGGCTGGTGTAGACGAGCGCCTGGCCGAGCACGTAGGTGGCGGAGAGGCCGAAGGCGGCGAAGCGCGAGCCCGCGCCCTTCGCCCCGATGAGCGCCATCGTGATGGGCACCATCGGGAGCACGCACGGGGTGAAGCTGACGCCTACGCCCGCGACGAAGCAGAGGAAGGCGAGGGTCCAGACGCCCTGGTAGAGGGCGACGGCGAAGCCCTTGGAGAGGCCGGTGCCGGCGGAGCCGGTCGAGGCGCCCAAGGTCGCGGAGGGCGCGGCGGGGGTGGCGGCGCCGGCGACGTACGTGGGGTCGAGCACCACGGGCACGTCGACGATCCTCACCTCGGGCATCTTGCAGAGCGAGACGCCCTTGCAGGCCTGGAAGCCGACCTCCACCTTCACGGTGGCGGCGCCGGGGGGGCCGGAGATCGGCGCGACGAGGTCGAGGTCGTGGGTGTAGTCCTCGCGCTCGGTGCCGGCGGCGGCGTCCCCGCTCTTCTCGCCGGCGGGGAGCATCGGCTCGCCGAGGGTGAAGCCGGCGGCGTCGACGAGGGTGAGCGAGACGAAGGCCTTGTTGACGTGCCAGTCACCCTGGAGATCGAGGCCGATCGTCACGGTGTTGGGGGTGCCGGCCTTGCCGGTGAGGATCACGTCCTGCTCGCCGGCGGGGTCCCCAGCCGGGGCGGGGGTCGCGGCGCCCGTGGTGCCGGGGGCGACGGGCTCGCCGGCCACGGTCACGACGAGGCTCGGCGTCTGCTCCGCGGGGAAATAGCAGAGGTTCTTCTTGCAGCCCTGGTAGCGCACGGAGAGGGCGGCAGTGTAGGTTCCGGCGGTCGCGGGGGCGGTGACCGGGAGGTCGATGAGCACGTCCTCGTCGAACTGCTCGCGGTTGGTCCCGGGGGACGCCGGATCGTCCGTCATCATGCCCGGCGGGAACGACGCGGGGCCGATGGTGAGGCCGCCGGCGTCCGTGACCGTCACGTCCATCATGTCGCGGTAGACGTGGAAGCCCTTCGGCACCACGACGGTGACGCGGGCCGCGGTCGTGCCGTTCGGGGCGACGGTCACGTCGGTCACCTCGACGCGGAACGGATCCTCGGGGGGGCCGGCGAACGCGAACCCGACGACGAGGCAGAGGAGCTGGAGGAAGGACGCAAGCACTGCAGTATCCGGGCGCGAGCGCACCCCTATCGTACCGGCGCGGCACCGCACGGCGGCGCACGGATTAATGGGCCGCTCGCTCCCCCCCTCCTCGGACAAGGCGAAGGCCGGCGTGCGCATCGCGATCCTCATCCCGGTCCTCGACGAAGCGGAGGCGCTCCCGGTCGTCCTCTCCGAGATCCATAGCCTGGACGAGGGCTATCGCGTGGTCGTGTGCGACAACGGCTCGTCGGACGGGAGCCCCGGGATCGCCCTCGCCGCCGGGGCTGAGGTCGTCTCGCAGCCCCGCCGGGGCTACGGCGGCGCCGTGCTCGCGGGGATCCGCCACCTCGCCGCCGATCCGCCCGACGTCGTCGTGGTGCTCGACGGCGACCACTCCATCTGGATCGAGGACCTCGCCGCGATCCTCACCCCCCTGCGCGACGGCCGCGCCGACCTCGTCATGGGCGAACGCATGACCCTCGGTGACCCCGACGCCCTCACCGTCCCCCAGAAGTTCGGGAACCGTCTCGCCACCGCGATCATGGCGAGGCAGACCGGCCACCGCTACCGCGACATGGGCCCGCTCCGCGCCATCCGCTGGGACGCGCTGCGCCGCCTCGACATGGAGGACCCCACCTGGGGCTGGAACGTCGAGATGCAGCTCAAGGCGCTGCGCCACGGCGTCCGCGTGCTCGAGGTGCCCGTGCGCTACCGCACCCGCATCGGCACGAGCAAGATCAGCGGCACCGTCTCCGGCGTCGCGCGGGCGGGCGCGAAGATCCTCTGGGCGTGCTGGAGGTACCGATGAGTGAGAGCGGCGCGGAGCACCCGCACGTCGTCGTGATGGCAAAGGTGCCCGTCCCCGGACGGGTGAAGACCCGGCTCATCCCGCTCCTCGGGGCGGACGGCGCCGCCGGGTTGTGCCGCGCGATGACCGAGGACACGCTCGCCATGGTGCGCAGCTACGAGGGCCTGCGCTGGAGGGTGGCGCTCGACGGGGACCTCGACGATCCCTGGGTGCGCGGGCTGGGAGCGGCGGTCGAGCCCCAGGCCAGCGGCGATCTCGGCGCGCGCCTCCGCCACGCGCTCCGGGACGGCGGCATCGCCATCGGCACCGACTCCCCCACCCTCCCCCGCGCGTCCCTCCACGGCGCGATGCTCCTCCTTCGCCAAGACCAGGTCGTCTTCGGCCCCGCGTTCGACGGCGGGTACGTGCTCGTGGGCGTCCGCGGCCCCGAGGCGCTCGGGGTGTTCGACAGCATCCCGTGGTCCACCGCCGAGACCTGCGCCGCCTCGGTCGAGCGGGCGCGCGCGCTGCACCTGACGTGCGGCACGCTCGGGTTCTGGTACGACGTCGACACCCCCGCCGACCTCACCTTCCTGCGCAACCACCTTCGCACGCTCGACCCGACCGTCGCACCCCACACCCGCGCCTTCCTCCAGGACTCCCCCCATGCCGCTCCTCACCGGTGATCTCCCCGCCTCACTCCTCGCGGATCCCGCGGCGCACCGCGTTCACGTCATGGGCATCGGCGGCACCGCCATGGCCGCGCTCGCCGGCATGCTGGTGGACGCCGGGTTCCAGGTCACCGGCTCCGACACGGGCGTCTACCCGCCGATGAGCGACTACCTCGCGTCGCTCGGGATCGACGTGATGATCGGCTACAACGCGAAGAACCTCGCCGCTCCCCGCGGCGGCCGCGCGCCGGACCTCGTCGTCGTCGGCAACGTCATCCGCGCCGACTACGAGGAGGCCGTAGCGCTCCTCGCCTCCGAGCTGCTCTACTGCTCGTTCCCCCAGCTCCTCGGCGCGTTGGTCCTTGCGAAGAAGCGGAGCATCGTCGTCTCCGGCACGCACGGCAAGACGACGACGACGGCCCTCATCGCCTGGCTCCTCGAAGCCGCCGGAAAGAACCCCGGCTTCCTGGTCGGCGGGCGCATGCCCAACTTCGAGCGCACGGCGCGCTCCGGCACGGGCGACGCCTTCGCCATCGAGGGCGACGAGTACGACACCGCCTTCTTCGACAAGGGGCCGAAGTTCCTCCACTACCGACCGCGCACCGCGCTCATCACGAGCGTCGAGTTCGACCACGCCGACATCTACCGGGACCTCGACCACGTCAAGGAGAGCTTCCGCAAGCTCGTGTCCATCGTGCCCCCGACCGACGAGGGCGGCGGCGGCGGCTGCATCGTGGCGCGGTGGGACCACGACGACGTGCGCGACGTCTGTCAGGAGGCGACGTGCGAGGTCCGCAAGTACGGCGTCGGCCAGCAGTGGGACGGCCGCATCGACAGCGTCGACACCGAGCGCGGCGTCCAACTGTTCACCGTCCTGCGCGACGGGAACCCGTGGGGCCGCTTCGAGAGCGTGCTGGTCGGCGAGCACAACCTCTACAACCAGGTCGCCGCCGTCGCCGCGCTGGAGCGCGAGGGCCTCACCCCCGAGCAGCTCCAGAAGGGCTTCTCCACCTTCCTCGGGGTCAAGCGACGCCAGGAGGTCATCGGCGAGCCGCGCCGCATCACCGTCCTCGACGACTTCGCGCACCACCCGACCGCCGTGAAGGTCACGCTCGAGGCGCTGCGGCTCCGCTTCGGGAAGCGCCGCATGTGGGCCATCTTCGAGCCCCGCAGCGCCACGTCGCGGCGAGCGGTCTTCCAGGAGGCCTACGCCGACGCCTTCGGGGCGGCGGACGTCGTCGTCATCGCGCACCCGCACGACCAGTCGCGCATCGCCGAGGACGAGCGCTTCGACAGCGTGCGCCTCGTGGAGAAGCTGCGCGCGCGCGGCATCGAGGCCTTCACCTACGAGACGGTCGAGGAGATCGTGGCCGTCGTCGGCGCGAACGCCCTGCCGTGGGACGTGGTGGCCGTGTTGTCGAACGGCGGCTTCGGGGG
>CAJBVW010000246.1 GCA_903959175.1 uncultured Pseudomonadota bacterium | reverse complement strand
GCCCTCCGCGCCGCGCTCGCGCCCCCGCGCCCCGACGCGCTCACCGTCTGCGAGTTCTTCCGCATCGCGGGCGGCGACACGCTCGTGATGCACGGCAACCAGCTCGACGCCTACTGCGTCTGCCACGACCCGCTCCACCCCTTCATCGAGGTCCACGGGCGCCGCCGCGTCCGCCTCCCCTTCGGCAACCTCGCGGGCAAGCTGATGATGAACGGGATGGGGCTGTTCAACCCCCACGTCGAAGGCAGCTTCATCCGTCCCTTCGCCGAGCATGTGCGGTTCTTCTTCCGCTACGTCGCGCGCCTCCAGCCCCTCCTCGCGTGGACGTGGTGCTGGACCGCCATCGCGACGCTCTGGATGTCCGTGGACGAGGGGCTGCGCCCCGCCATCCGCGACCCCGCGCGGCTCGAGGAGCACGTCCGGGACGTGGCCCGGCGCGCCCGCGGCACCCCGCCGATGGTGCGCGCCCTGCGGGACGTGGCCGTGCACCCCGCGGTGTTCTCGCCGCTCAAGGTGGCCCGCGAGCTGTGGTTGGACCGCGCCGCGCTGCTCCTGCTGCTGGTGTTCGTCGTGTTCGAGGTGTCCACGGCGCTGCACTGGATGTCGGGCGTGGGCCCGGGGTGGGCGGTGGCGCTCTTCGTCGCGCTCCTCCCCTTCTACGTCGCCTACGCGCGGAGCTGCCGCTCGGAGATCGGCAACACGGAGGCCAACATCCAGCGACGCGTCGGCGAGCTCGGCCGCATCGCGCGGGTGTCCCGCGTCGTGATGGGGCACACCCACCGCGCCGCGGTGCGCACCCACGACGGCGTCACCTTCCTCAACACCGGCCACTGGTCGCCCGCCTACGACGACGTGGAGTGCACGCAGAAGGTGGGCACGAACGGCTTCGCGTGGATCCGCCCCGGTCGCGACGCGCGCGAGGCCGAGCTGCGCGTGTTCGACGGCGAGGGGTCCTTCCCCTTCGCGGCGGCGGAGGGCACGCCCTCCCCCCTGCGACGCACGGTGGGGTCGGCGGCGTAGCGTTCGGGTTCGCGCTTGGATCCGCGGCGGCGGCCCCTACGCTCTCCGGGAGACAACGGAGGGTTCATGCTCGCGACGGCGCTCTACCTCTTGGCCTCGGCGAACGCCGCCGAACCGGAGCCCACTCCCCGCAACACCCTCGACGTGACCGGCGTCGGTGAGGTGTACGTGGCCCCCGACGAGGCCGTGCTCACGCTGGGGGTACGCGCCGAGGCCGACACCGCCGGCGGCGCCTTCGACGCGGCGGCCACCGAGATGCAGGCGATCCAGACCGCGCTCACCGGCGGGGCGGCGCCGCTCGTCCCCGCCGAGCGCATCCGCACCTCCCAGCTCTCCCTCCAGCCGCGGTACAGCTACAACGAGAAGACCGGCCCGAAGCTCATCGGGTACGAAGCCAGCTCCATCCTCGAGATCCGCGTGGACGACCCCCTCGACACCGGCGCGGTCATCGACGCCGCGGTCGGCGCCGGCGCCAACGAGGTGGTCGGCGTGAACTGGAAGATCGAGGACGAGGCCGCCGTGCGGCAGGAGGCCCTCGACGCCGCCGTAGCGGACGCGCGTAGCAACGCGGAGCAGGTCGCGAACCAGCTCGGCGTCACGATCGTGGAGCCGGCGCGCGTGTCGATCCGCACGCAGGACAGCGGCCCCGGCCCGATGTACCTCGAGCGCGCGGAGGCGATGGACGCGGACGTGGCGGGGATGCCGGTGTCCGCGGGCGAGCAGATCTACCGCGCACAGGTCGACGTCACCTTCGTCATCGCGGGGGAGGGCGCGGCGTCGGAGCCGGGCGCGTCGGAGCCCGCCGAGCCGGAGACGTAGGAGCCCCCGGCGTAGGCCCACCCGCGCAGGCACGCCCCCGCCCGTAGTAGGCTCGGGCATGCCCTCCGCCTTCGCGGCCCTGCTCGAACCGCTGTCCAACGTGCTGAACGCCGCCTCCGTGGTCGCGGCCAACCGCAACTCGGCGCACACCTGGTGGACGGGCATCGTCGGCGCGGTGCTGCTCGCGGTCGTGTTCGCGGGGGTGCGGCTGTACGCGGACGTGACGTTGATGCTCTTCTTTGTCGTCACCGGCGCGGTCGGGTGGTGGCGGTGGCGCTTCGGGGGCGAGGCGCGCACGGAGCTGCCCGTCACGCACGCCACCCGCCGGGACGCCGCGTTGACCCTCCTCTTCGTCGCCGTGGTGGTCGGGGGCTACGGCGGCGTGCTCCACGCCTTCACCCAGGCGTCCGCGCCCTTCGTCGACTCCGCGATCCTCGCGCTCTCCGTCGCCGCGACCTGGCTGCTGATGGAGCGGAAGGTCGAGAGCTGGTGGCTCTGGATCGCCGCGGACGTGCTCTCGGTGCCCCTCTACGTGAGCAAGGGCATCCCCGTCACCGCGCTCCTCTACGCCGGCTACCTCGTGAACGCGGTCTGGGGCCTGGCCCACTGGCGGACGCTCGCGCGACGCGACGCGCTCCTCGCGTGAACGCGCTCGTCGTCGGCAAGTTCTCCCCGCTCCACCGCGGCCACCAGCTCGTGCTCGACACCGCGCTCGCCGAGTGCGCCGCCGTGCGGGTGCTCTCGTGGTCCGCGCCCGAGCTCCCGGGGTGCGCCGCCCCCCGCCGCCGCGCGTGGCTCGACGCGCTCTACGGGGGTCGCCTCGCCGCCGTCGCCGTCCTCGATCCGGTCGACCCCCTCCTCGGCGCCCTCCCCGCCAACGACGCCCCCGACGCCGAGCCCCGCGCCTTCGTCGCCCGCTTCCTCCGCGCGGCGCGCTGGCCGGTGGACGTCGTCTACACGAGCGAGGGCTACGGCGACGGCTTCGCCGCCGCGCTCTCGACCGCCCTCGGCCACCCCGTCCGCCACCGCCGGGTGGACCTCGACCGCGCCGCCGTCCCCGTCTCGGGCACCGCGCTCCGCGCCGACCCCCACGGCCTCCGGGGCTTCCTCGACCCGCGCGTCTACGCCGACTTCGTCACCACCGTCGCCTTCGTCGGCGCCGAGTCCACGGGCAAGACCGCGCTCGCGACGCGCCTCGCCGCCGAGCTCGGCACCGTCTGCGTCCCCGAGTACGGGCGCACGCTCTGGGAGGCGCAGGGCGGGCTCTCGGAGGGCGACTTCCCCGGCATCGCGCGGACCCAGGTGGAGAGGACGGCCGCGGCGCGACGCGACGCGAACCGATGGCTCTTCGTCGACACCACCCCGCTCACGACGGCGCTCTTCGCCCACCTCTGGTACGGCCGCGTGGC
>CAJBVW010000245.1 GCA_903959175.1 uncultured Pseudomonadota bacterium | reverse complement strand
TGTCCCTCGTCCTCGGCGCCGAAGCCCTGGCGGGCCAGCCACGCCTCGCACGCCTCGGCGATGCGGACGACGAGGCGCTCGATGTCCTCGGTGTGCGGCACCACGCGGCGGAAGGAGAGGCGGTCGTCGGCACCGCGGGTGTAGAGCTTCGGTAAGCGATAATGCAACACGATCCCGCCGCCGCGCGGTACGATTCCGACATCGTGAGCACCGAGCCCGCACCCGCTCCCGTCAAGCTCTCTCGTGACGGCCCGGCAGGAGGCGGCGGGCCTTCCTGTCCGAAGCCGGCAGCGGATACTCCCGGAGGAAGACTCCCACCCGGGACGCTGCGCGAAGAAGTCCGGCCCGACCCAGGGTTCGAGGACCTCGTCGTGGTAGGCGGCAAAAGACGGAAGCAGCCCCGGCCCCGCCGCCTTTTTTCGCCGCGTAACGGTTTGCCAGCCGGGCGATATCATCGCGCCCGTAGCAAGGAGGTGTTCCCAGCACGCCGACTTCCAGTGCTCGCGAACCCGCGCAAGATACGCCGCGCCGGTGTCGACGCATCGGTCTCACACCCCCTGCGCTTCACAGAAGCGCACCCAAGCGATCCGCAGCGTGTCCACGAAGGCCTCAGTGTCCGCGCGGTCGGCGAGGTCCCGCAGCATCGCGGGATGGACGACGATCCCGCCCGCGTAGCTTCGCGTGGTATCGGCCGTATCCAGCCCGATCGCTGCGAGAACGCGGCGGTGCTCGGCATCATCGACGCGCCCCTTGGCCCCCCAATGGAGAGTGACGCGCCCGTCGCCGAAGAGCGCGAACCAGGCCTTCATGCCGACGCGCGCCCCGTCAATGCGGGGCGCCCCATGCCAGACTTGGTCGTTAACCGAGCCGGCATCGGCGTCGACGAACACCCGACGGGGATTGGCCTTCATGACATCCCGCGCCCACCGGACGGGGCCCAGCGCCGTCCCCTCCTCGAGGCGGGCGTTCAGGGCCTTCGCCTCACGGACGGCCTGGATCATGGCGTCGGCGAGCAGGGCGACGGGGTTCGCACCGGCGATCGGGATGAGGGCCCGCCGGAGGACAAGGCGAGGCCCATCGCGATCGGGCGCGGCGCCCGCCGGGACGACGCGACGCCGTCTCTCCTGGGGCTCGGGCCAATGCTCGGCTGGATTTAGTCCGAGCCGCACCTCGAGCGCCATCGACGCCACGCCGACGCCTCCGGGCGCCGCGTTGTAAAGCGTCACGTCTACCCCTGCGCAGGCCGGGAGCGAAGGGTCCGCCCAATCGAGCCCCCAATCGTGAGGCGCATCTCCGCCGAGCGAAGGTTCGCCGAGGACCGCCCCGAGCGCTCCGGAGACGCGCTGGCCGACACCCTCCAGCAGTTCCCGCTGAAAGGCGTCGTATTCCTCAGCGACCTGACGAAGGACGTGCTGTTCGCGATCGTAGGCGGCAAGAGCATCGTTCCAGGTATGCCTCATAATTCCTCGGCGGCAGAAAGGTCGACCAACAGGCGCTCTGCGCGGGTCAGGTCGGAAGGGGTTGGGCGCTCGAGGCGTAGAAGGACCTCGCGCGCCTCTTGGAGAGCCCAGCGCAGGTCGGGCTCGCCGCAGAGTGCATGGGCGACGAGCCGCAGTGCGATGGACCCCCAATGGCCTGGGGCCTCCCGATCGACTTCACTCGCCAATGCTACGAACGTGGCCGCCAATTCGCGGTGCGTCCGGAACCCTGTCCACCCCTCGGGGACCGCTCTCCGGTTGCGAGCCACCAGCAGTGCCCGGGTGTACTCGCGATCGGACGCGGACGCGAGCAAGGCGAGCGCGTCGCGGTAGTCTGCGTACTGGCTCCCCCCGCTCTCGGAGGACCACACCTTGTTCTCCACGAGCAGCGCGCACCTCGTCGTGAGGACGAGGAGATCGGGCTCGTCGGCAGACCCGGCGTCCGCCGGCCAACGCGCCTCGCCGCGCACTTCGACGGGGTCGCCTGCCACGAGGTCGTCGGCGAGCGCGTCGAACTGGAGCGCCCGCGCCAAGGCGAGGAGCGGACGACGCCCGAGTCCGTGACGCTCCTGGGGATCCAGCAGCCAAGCGAGGAGGCGGTTGAGCGGCAACTCGTCGTCCTGCCGGCGGATGATCGTGAAGACTGGCGGTGGCCGCCCCCGCCGCTCTGCCATCTCGACCGCCACGCGGAGTGCCTCGCGCAGGGAAGACCGGCGTGCTTCGAGCGCAGGCGCGGCGCTCCTGACCACCGCCTCGATCGCGTGCACGGCACCAGACACCCGGTGGGCGCCTGTCGACGCGTGCGCGGCCACGACCGCGTCAATCGAACGAACGACCGCGGGTACCTGAAGTGACGACATGGCCTGCCTGCCTGTTTCCAAGGCACGGAACGGATAGGAAAAATGAACCCCGCATCCCGTCATCCTCGCACCTGCCCCGCCCCTCCGTCAACCCCTCCGCCCGGCCCGTCGGGGCACG
>CAJBVW010000244.1 GCA_903959175.1 uncultured Pseudomonadota bacterium | reverse complement strand
TCCATGTCGGCGTAGCGGTCCTCGGGCTCCTTCTCGAGGCAGCGCAGCACGACCGCCTCGAGCGCGGGCGTGGGCTTCATCGAGGCGCACACGGTCGCCATGGGAGGCGGCGGCTGGTTCAGGTGCCCCATCAGCACGTTCAGCGAGGTGGCCCCGACGAACGGTGCGCGGCCGGTGAGGCAGGCGTAGAGCAACACGCCGAGCGAGTAGATGTCGCTGCGCTGGTCGAGAGGCGCGGAGCGGATCTGCTCGGGCGACATGTAGCTGGGCGATCCGACGAGGGCGTCCTCGCGGGTCAGCTCCGACTCGACGCTGATCTCCTTGACCAGCCCGAAGTCGACGACCTTCACGAACTCGTCGTCCCCGCCCGGCCGCGTGAGGATGATGTTCGAGGGCTTCAGGTCGCGGTGGATGAGGCCCAGGCCGTGCGCTTCGCGGAGGGACGCCGCGATCTGTCGCCCGATCCGGACGACGCGCTCGGGCTCCATCGGGGCGTCGGTCTGGAGGGCCTGGAAGAGGTTGCGCCCCTCGAGGTACTCCATCACGATGTAGAGCACATCATCCCAGGTCTTTCCGTAGTCGAAGACGCGCACCGTGTTCGGGTGCGTGAGTCGCGAGCAGGCCTCCGCCTCCTTGACGAAGCGCGTGCGGAACTCCTGGTCCTCGTCGTGCTCGAGCCCCACGTCGAGCACCTTGACGGCGACCGTGCGCCCCAGCGGCGCCTGTTCCGCGCGGTACACGCGCCCCATGCCGCCGCGCGCCACGAGCGCGACGATTCGGTAACGGTCGTCCAGCACCTTGCCGAGCATCCCGTCCGTGCGCGGGCTCCGGGACGGGGTCAGGCTCGGATCGCTCGCCTCGGGCACGTTCCCCTGCGGGCGCGGCGGCGGGAGCGATGGATCGGTCGGCAGGGGGCCCTCGGCCGAGCGGTGGCCCGGCGCGCGGTAGAATACGCGATCCGGGGCGGCGGAGGTAGCGAGCGGGGCGGTTGAGGCCGCCCGCGGCCGCGCTCGTGCCACAACGGCGCCCGACCGTCGCCAAGATGTCACACCGCCGCCCCCGGTTGGCGGTTATCCGGCCGACATGGAACGAAAAGGCCCGATCCTGGTCGTCGAGGACGAAGACGACATCCGCAACCTGGTCGTTCACCAACTGCAACGGGAGGGCTTGACCACGCTCGCCGCGGCCACCGGGCTTCAGGCGCTCGAGATCGCGCGCCGCACGCCGCCCGCGCTCATCATCCTCGACCTGATGTTGCCGGGGCTGCCCGGAACCGAGGTCTGCCGCCGGCTCCGCGCCGAGCCGGAGACGCGGGACGTCCCCATCATCATCCTCTCTGCGCGCGGCGAGGAGATCGACCGGGTGGTCGGCTTCGAGGTCGGCGCGGACGACTACGTCACCAAGCCCTTCAGCCCGCGTGAGCTCGTTCTCCGCGTGCGCGCCGTGCTCCGTCGCGGCGCCCCGCCCGTCGCGGAGGCCCCGGGCCCCGCCGGCGCGCTCGAGGTCGGCGTCCTGCGCGTCGACGAGGCCGCCCACCGCGTCTTCGTGAAGGGCGAGGAGGCCGCGCTCACCGCGACGGAGTTCAAGCTCCTGCTCACGCTCATGCGGCGCGCCGGCCGCGTGCAGTCGCGCGCGCAGCTCCTCCAGGACGTGTGGGACCTCCCCCCCGACATGTACACCCGCACCGTCGACACCCACATGAAGCGCCTCCGGGAAAAGCTGGGTGCGGCCTCGGGTCACATCGAGACCGTCCGCGGCGTGGGCTACCGATTCAGCCGCGAGCCGGTGGAGGAGACGTAGCCGATCCGCTCAGAAGCGGCGCCTGAACGTCACGTGGCTGACACCGTCCGTCGATACCTTCCGCCCGTCCGGAGGAACCGTGATCGTCTCTCTTCTGCTTCTCGCCTGCTCGGAAACCCCCACCGCCGCCCCCGAGGCCACGCCCGCGCCCGCCCCTGCGCCCGCGGCCGCCACCGGGAGCATCCAGGTCAAGGGCTCGGACAGCGAGGTCAACCTCGTCCAGCGCCTCGCCGAAGAGTTCATGAAGAAGTCGCCCGGAGCCAGCATCGCCGTCACCGGCGGCGGCTCCGGCGCCGGCATCGCCGCCATCATCGACGGCACGACCACCATCGCGAACAGCTCCCGCGACATGAAGGGCGCCGAGAAGATCGAGGCGAGCCGCAAGGGCGTCGACGTGAAGAGCTTCGTCTTCGCGACGGACGGCCTCGCCGTCATCGTGAACTCGGCCAACCCCGCCACCAGCCTCGACCTCGACACCCTCGGCAAGATCTACCGCGGCGAGCTCTCGACCTGGGAGACCGCGGGCGGCGGCACGGGCGCGGTCAGCCTCTACGGGCGCCAGTCCAACTCCGGCACGTACGACTACTTCAAGGGCGCGGCCGTGAACGGCGAGTACGCCGCTTCGCTGAAGCAGATGAACGGCAACGCCCAGATCGTCGAGGGCGTGAAGGCCGACCCCGGCGGCATCGGGTACGTCGCGGCTGGCTACGTCGCGGGCGCGAACGGCGCGGGCGTCAAGATCCTGACGATCTCGCCCACCCCCGGCGCCCCGGCCATCTCCCCGACGGACGAGGCCGCCGTGCTCTCCGGCGCCTACCCCCTCGCCCGGCCCCTCTACCAGTTCGTCAACGGCATCCCCACGGGCGCCCTCCGCGAGTTCCTGGCCTACGAGGCCTCTCCCGAGGGCCAGGCCATCGTGAAGGAGATGGGCTTCTACGCCATCGCCGCGGCGCACACCGCCGGCAACCAGGCGCTGGTCTCGGGCAACTGAGATGGAGGCCGCCGAGCAGGTGAGCGTCCCGCGCGACATGGGAGGCGGCGCGAGCCGGCGCCTCCGCGAACGGCTGATCGAGGCCGCCCTCGCCCTCGCGGCGGGCTCCTCCGTGTTCGTCCTGCTCGGCATCTTCGGTGTCCTCCTCGTCAACGGCGTCCAGGCCTTCGGCACGGGAGACGGCGTCAGCCTCGCCAACCTCTCGGCGGACGAGCGCGCCATGCTCTCGGAGGCCGAGCTCGCCGAGCTCGGTCGCCACACGGAGCACGCCCCCTCGGTCGGCGCCGACTTCCTCTTCTCGTCGCACTGGAACCCCACCTCCTCCGTCACCGCCGCCTACGGCGTGCTCGGCATGGTGGTCAGCACGCTCATCGTCACCCTCCTCGCCATCGCGATCGCCGCGCCGGTCGGAGTCGGCGTCGCCGCGTGGCTCGCGTACGTCGCGCCGCCCCGCGCCCGCGAGATCCTCAAGCCGATCCTCGAGATGCTCGCCGCCATCCCGTCGGTGGTGGTCGGCTTCATCGGCATCGTCTTCGTCGGCCCGCTCATCGCCCGCGTCTTCGGCCTCGGCAACGGCCTCAACGCGCTCAACGGCGCGGTCCTCCTCGCGGTCATGGCCCTCCCCACCATCATCTCCATCTCCGAGGACGCCATCCGCGCCGTCCCGAAGGACTACGTCCAGGCCAGCCTCGCGCTCGGCGCCGACCGCTGGCAGACGCTCGTGCGCGTCGTCCTCCCCGCGGGCGCCTCCGGCATCCTCGCCGCCGTCATGCTCGGCATGGGGCGCGCCATCGGCGAGACGATGACCGTCCTCATGGCGACCGGCAACGCCGTCGCCATGCCGGGCAGCATCTTCGACAGCGTGCGCACGCTCACCGCCACCATCGCCATCGAGCTGGGCGAGGTCCCGCAGGGGTCCCGGCACTACCACCTGCTCTTCGCCGTCGGCCTCGTCCTCTTCGTGATGACGTTCGTGGTCAACCTCGTCAGCGACATGGTGCTCCGCCGCGGCGCCCCGAGGCCCTCGTGACCCTCCGCGAACGCATCGGTTTCACGACGCTCGCGGCCGCCACCGGCGCGCTCGTCCTCCTCGTCTTCGCGCTCCTCACCTACATCGTGAGCGGCGGCGCCTCCGTCCTCTCGTGGGAGTTCCTCTCCCAGAGCCCCCGCGCCGGCATGACCGAGGGCGGCATCTTCCCCGCGCTCCTGGGCACCTTCCTCCTCACGATCCTCACCGCCGTGAGCAGCGTCCCCGTCGGCATCGCCGCCGCGATCTACCTCGTCGAGTACGCGCGGGAAGGGACGTTCATCCGCCTCGTCCGCCTCTCGATCCGCAACCTCTCGGGTGTCCCGAGCGTGGTGTACGGCCTCTTCGGCGTCGGCCTCTTCGTCCACGCCCTCGACCTCGGCATCTCCATCCTCGCCTCCGGTCTCACCCTCGGCCTCCTCACCCTCCCGACGACCATCACCGCGTCGGAAGAGGCGCTCAAGGCCGTGCCGCGCTCCTACCGGGACGGCGCCCTCGCGCTGGGCGCCACGCGCTGGGAGGCCATCCAGACGAACGTGCTCCCGGCCGCCGCGCCCGGCATCCTCACCGGCGTCATCCTCGGGCTCTCCCGCGCCGCCGGCGAGACCGCGCCCATCCTCTTCACCGGCGTCGCCTTCTCGCTGCCGAAGCTCCCCACGGGGCTCGGCGACCAGTTCATGGCGTTGCCCTACCATCTCTACATCCTCTCGACCCAGCACCACGACATCGTGCGCGTCCGCCCCATTGCGTTCGCCACGGCGACAGTGTTGATCGGCCTCGTGGCCGTGCTCAACCTCACCGCGACGTACCTGCGCGCCCGCGCGCGCTCCCGGATGCACGCATGAAGATCGAGAGCCGCGGCCTGGACTTCTTCTACGGCACCGCCCAGGCGCTCCACGGCGTCACGCTCGGCGTGAAGACGCGCGAGATCTTCGCGCTCATCGGTCCCTCCGGCTGCGGAAAGAGCACGTTCCTCCGCTGCATCAACCGGATGAACGACACCCTCGACGGCACCTCCGTCCGCGGCATGCTCACGCTCGACGACGCCGACATCTACGCCCCCAACGTCGACGTCGTGAAGCTCCGCCGCCGCGTCGGCATGGTCTTCCAGAAGCCGAACCCGTTCCCCAAGTCGATCTTCGACAACGTCGCCTACGGGCTCCGGCTCGGGATGAAGCTCCCGCGCACCGAGCTCGAGGGCCGCGTCGAGCGGGCGCTCCGGGGCGCCGCCCTCTGGGACGAAGCGAAGGACCGCCTCTCCGCCTCCGCGATGATGCTCTCGGGCGGCCAACAACAGCGCCTGTGCATCGCCCGCGCCATCGCGGTCGAGCCCGAGGTCCTCCTGATGGACGAGCCCACCAGCGCGCTCGACCCCATCGCGACGGCCCGCCTCGAGGAGCTGATGCAGTCGCTCCGCGCCGCCTACACGATCGTCATTGTGACGCACAACCTCCAGCAGGCCGCGCGCGTGTCGGATACGACTGCCTTTTTCCTCCACGGCCGCGTGGTCGAGGTCGCTCCCACCGACACGCTGTTCACGCGGCCTCGGGTAAAAGAGACCGAGGAGTACATCACCGGGAGGTTCGGCTGATGATGGGTTCCCGCCACCTGGACTCGAAGTACGACAGCGAGCTCAACGAACTCGCCGTCCACATGACCCGCATGGCCGTCCGCGCCGAGAGCATGGTGCGGGACGCCATCCGGTCGCTCCTCGATCGGGACGCCGAGCTCGCGCGCGCCGTCATCCGCTCGGATCGGGAGCTCGACCGCCTCGAGCTCGAAGCCGACGAGATGAGCCTGCGCCTCCTCGCGCGGCGCGCCCCGTTCGGGGAGGATCTGCGCTTCGTCACGGTCAACCTCAAGATCGTCACCGACCTCGAGCGCATGGGTGACCTCGCGGTCAACCTCGCCGAGCGCGCCCTCGAGCTGATGCAGGGGCCGGGCCTCTCCGCCGGGCGGGAGGTCGAGCAGCTCGCCACCGCCTCCCTCGCCGCCGTGTCGGACGCCGTGCGCGCCTACCAGGCGCGGGACAGCGCCGTCGCCCGCGACGTGCTCCGCAACGACCGCAACATCGACGCGCTGAACCGCGGCGCCTTCGAGCTCCTCATCCGGATCGCCCACGAACGACCCGACGAATTCGGCCGCGCGCTCGCGCTCACCAGCGTCTGCCGCTACCTGGAGCGCATCGCGGACCACGCCACCAACGTGTCCGAGATGGTCGTCTTCCTCGTCGAGGCTGAGGACGTGCGCCACCGCGGCCTCGACCGGAAGAAGGACGAGGGATAGCCGAAGGCCGGGGCAGACGGACGCGCGATGACGCCCGCCGCTGCGGGATCGGGCGGGCGGGGCGCAGACTACGGCGGGAGCACCGGCGGCTTGGACAGGCCGAACGGGGCGCCGAGGCTCTTCGTGAAGTAGATCCACATGGAGTTGCCGCGCTTGCGGATGCCGAGATCTTCTGCGATCCGACGCTCGCGCTCCTCGATCGGCATCCACTCGGCCTCCGGCACGGCCTCCGACCGCGCGTCGGGGAGGCCCATCGCCAGCCGCGCCTTTACCAGCGGGTAGTCCATCGGCGCGGGCAGGCAGGTGCGCGCGTGCGCGGACCACACCCGCACCATCTCGCAGGTGCCGAGCGTCTGCACCGCGTCGGACACGACGGCGAGCGTCTCGTAGCCCTCGGCGTCCGCGATGCGCAGGGCGTAGGCGATGTTCTCGTCGGTGTGGAGCGCGCGCGGCTCGACGCGGACGCGCGCCGCCGGGACCCCGAGCGCGACCAGCCCGGCCGCCATCGCCTCGGCCTCGACGTAGCGGTTGTACACGGCGTTGCCCGACACGATGAGCGTGCGCGCGCGGCCGGTGGCCCACATGTGGTGCGCCCAGACGACGCGCCGCCACTGACAGGGGGACAGGCGGCCATCGTCCAGGCTGGGGCAGCCGGGGACGATGGCGGCGTCGACGGGGGGGCGGTCCACCGCTCCGACCTGGAGCGTCGCGCGGGAGCAGGCGAACAGGAGCAGCAGCGACGAGAACACGGCGACCTCGGGTGAGTTAGCAGACCGACGGTGTTCCGACGGTGTCCCTGGGGCTGTCGTTGACGCCGCGCGGTTCGGCACAAGCGTTTCGATACAACTGGTAGCACGGGGTCGAGTTCGTGAACGATCTACACGCGCAGCTCAAAGAGATGATCGTCCGCGTCCTCATGCTCGAGGGCGTCACCCCCGCCTCCATCGGCGACGAGGATCGCTTGTTCGGCGGCGGGCTCGGGCTCGACTCGGTCGACGCGCTGGAGCTCGCGATCCACATCGAGGAGGAGCTCGGCGTGAAGATGCCGGAGGACGAGCGCGCGCGCGAGGCCTTCGCGTCCGTCGACTCCCTCGCCCGCTACGTGACGGCGCACCGATGAGCGCCGACGTCCTCGTGATCGGCGCGGGTCCGACGGGCTGCGCCCTGGGGACCTACCTCGCCCGGAAGGGCGTGAAGGTGACGCTCCTCGAGGCCGTCGAGAAGCCCGAGAGCGTCGTCGGCGAGTCGATGTTGCCGGGCTCCGGCCCGATCTTCGACGAGCTCGGCTTCGATACCACCGGCTTCCTCGTGAAGCACGGCGCCGTGTTCTGTCAGGACGGCGGGAGCGTGCGATTCGACTTCAAGGAAGCCGAGGACCAACGCCATACGCACGCGTGGCAGGTCCAGCGGGAGGTCTTCGACCTCCGCTGGCGGGACGTCGCGACCCGCGCCGGCTGCGAGATCGTCTACGGCAAGGCGATCCGGGCCGATGTCCCGGGAAAGACGCTCCACACCACCGTCGGCGCCCTCTCGGCGGGCCGCATCGTGGACACGGGGGGCCGCACCATGTGGCTCTCGTCCACGCTCGGCCTGCGCGTCGGTGACCCGAAGCTGAAGAACTCCGCGATCGGCACCCGCTGCCGCGGCGTGAAGATGCTCGCCCCAGACGAGCCCGGCGACATCACGATCTGCTGCATCGAAGGCGGCTGGATCTGGATCATCCCCTTCGGGGACGGCGTCGCGAGCGTCGGCGTCGTGATGAGCCCCGCGAGCCCGCTCCGCGGCACGGCTGAGGAGCGCTTCGCCGCCGCCGTCGCCTCCTCGCCGGACGCCACCGCGCGCCTCGCGGACGCCGAGCGGATCTTCCCCTTCCGCGGCCTGTCCGACTTCACGGCCACGTCGACCTCCTTCCACGGCGAGGGCTTCGCCCTCTGCGGGGACGCCGCCACCTTCATCGACCCCGTCTTCAGCTCAGGCGTGCTCCTCGGCCTCCACGGCGCCCGCGGGCTCGCCGCGGCGTTGACGGGCAGCGCCGCCGAGGAGGCCGCGCTCGACGCGTGGCAGGCCGAGTACCGCGAGGGCGCGGGCATCTTCCGCAAGGTCATCGACCACTGGTACGCGGGGGACTTCATGACCCTCGCCCTGGCCCCGCGCGAGCTGCAGAAGCCCTACTTCCGCCGGGGCATCGTGAGCCTCCTCGCGGGGGACGTATACCGCACCGGCGCCACCGCCTCGCGCCTCATGGCCGACCGCATGCCCACCCTCGCCCGCGCGGTGCGATCCTCCTCCCTCGGTGCCTGACCCATGCGAGGCTACCTCCGGCGCGCACGGGCGTGGTTCCACGAGCTCCTGCGCGCCCACCTGACCCCGACCTCCATCGGCGTCGCGGTCGGGCTCGGGATCTTCATCGGGTGCCTGCCGATCTACGGGATCCACCTCGTGGTGTGCGTCGCGGCGGCGCGGTCCCTGCGGTTGAACCAGGCGATCCTCTACGCCGCCGCGAACATCTCCAACCCGTTCTTCGCGCCCTTCCTCGTCACCGCCGAGATCGCGGTGGGGGAGTGGCTCCGCCGGGGGGACACCGTCGGGTCCGCGGCGCCGTTCACGGACGGATCGTTCTGGTCGATGGCGCAGCAGGCACCTGACCTCTTCCTCAGTTGCAGCCTTGGGAGCCTCGTTATCGGTGGTGTGCTCGGCGCGATCCTCGGGGTCGCCGCGCTGCTCGCCGCCCGCCAGTGGCGACCGCTCGCCGAGAGCCCGGCGTGACGTGGGCCGCGCGCCCGTGACCGCCCCCTCGCCGCGGCTGGAGGCATGGGTGCTCGGGCTCGGCGCCGCGGG
>CAJBVW010000243.1 GCA_903959175.1 uncultured Pseudomonadota bacterium | reverse complement strand
TGCCGGCGGCGGCGGCGGCGAGCCAGAGCCCGGTGACGCCCCACGCGCGGAGCCAGCGCGCGCGGTCGACGTCGGGGGCCCGGGGCGGCGAGGGCGCGGCGGGCCGCGGCGAGGGCGAAGGTGGACCAGCACACGCCGACGGCCTCGCTCACGCCGTTGTGGATCTCGCAGAGGAGGTACGGGCTCGTCGCGACGGCGGCGGCCGCGACCCACGCCGCGCGCTCCGAGGCGCCGAACGCGCGCGCGAGCGAACGCCCGCTGGCGGCCGCGAGGGCCACGTACAACAGGATCACGAGGTTGTAGGCGCCGACCAGGCCGGCGAGCCCCACCATCGTCGCGCCCACGCCGGCGAGGAAGGGGTCGATGAACCACAACACGCCGCCCCGCGGCGTCGCGAGCAGCGTCGTCTCCCACGGCACGCCCCCGCGGCCGAGGGTGATCCACCACCACCAGGGGCCCCAGGCGTGGTTGGTCACGTCCACGTCAGGGTGGCCCACGAGGCGCGTCACCGGCGTGGCGAGCAGCGGCCAGGTCGCGACGGCGGCGAGGCCGAGGCACGCGGCGGCGGCGAGGCTGCGGGCGAGCGCGGGCCTCATCGGGTGGGCATCCGCGCGGGGCGGAGTCTGGGCACGGGGAGCCGCGAGACGCGGTCGGCCTGGGCCTCGAGCCAGTGCTGGCCCTCGGCCGGGCTCGCGCTGATCGGCGGGAGGGCCCACAGGGCGAAGCAGCGGCCGCTGGAGCGCGGTCCGATGAAGCGGTCGAACACCTCGGCGGCTTGGGCGTCCGGCTCGTCCCCGCACGCGTGCGTGAGGATGACCGAGCCGAAGCCGCGCTGGCGGAGGAGCCACACGCTCTGGCGCGCCTCCTCCCGCCCGCGTCTCCATTCCACCGCGTTCACGACGAGCGGCACTGTCGCCGTCCACAACAAGCCGTCCAACGCCCACATCTCCTGCCGTTCCACGGGGACGGTCTGGAACGGGCGCCCGAGGACCATCTGGGCGGCGATGCCGCGCGTGCGCAGCTCCGTGGTCAGCCACGAGGGGAGGAGCGCGCCCTCGTTCGAGGCGTAGTTCGGGGGCTTCCCGTCGCCGTGGGTGATGACGGAGAGGTCGGCGACGGCGCCGGCAGGGGCCACGACGTCCGCGTCGAGCGGCAGCGTGGTCATGTCGCGGGGCCACGGCACCAGGTCGTTCCACGCGCTCTCCACGAGCGCGACGGGCACGAGGAGGGCCAGCCACCGCCACCGTGCGACGGCGAGCCCGCCGAGCACCGCGCCGGCCAGCATCGTGACGGAGAGGAAGCGCACCGGGAAGTTGAGCGGCTCCGCGACCCAGGAGAGGGCGCGGTTGATCCACGTCATCGGCAGGACGATCGGCAGCGGGAGCACCTCCCCGCCCCACCAGACGACGGTGCCCATGGCGAGCACGGTGGCCCCGACGCCCACGAGCGCCCAGGGCGCGGCCCGGCGCGGGGCGGCGGCGGCGCCGAGGATCGCGAGCGCGAGCGCGCTCCAGCCGAGGTAGCGGCCGCCGGTGTAGGCGTAGACGAGGGGGTCGCCGCCGCGGTCGGCCGCGCGCGAGCGGAGGAGGTCGGGGAGGTCGAGCGCGGCGCCGCCGAAGCGGTCGGGGGTGAACGCGCCGGCCATCCAGGTGGAGAACGGGACGCCCGCGCTGGGATCGGACGCGCCGTAGGAGACGGCGAAGGTGTGGACCACCGGGAGCACGAGAGCAGCGGCGAGCGTGGCGGCGCCGGCGTAGCCGAGGAGGAGGGCCCGGTCGCGCGGGAGGCGCACGGAGACCAGCGAGGCGAGCGCGTGGAGGCTCACGGCGGTGGCGAGGAAGAAGCCGTGGTAGAAACAGGCGAGCGTGGCGGCGCCCAGCGCGACGCCGAGGGCCACGAACCAGCGCGGCGCCCGGGAGTCCTGCGCGCGCACGAGGCAGGCGAGGCCCAGCGGGATCCACCACACCTGGCGCAGCTCGCCCACGCCGACGTGGAGGGTGAACGCCACGAAGGAGGCACCCTGCGCGAGCGCGCCCGTCGTGAGCGCACCGCGTTCGGAGCCGGTGACCAGGCGGCCGAGCCAGCCCGCGCAGACGCCGATCAGGACGACGTGGAGGATGGCGAGGAGGTTGGCGAGGGGGACGGGGGCGAGGGGGACGAGCAGGGCGAGCAGGCCGTCGAGCGGCTCGATCGGGTAGAGCTCCATCCCGGCGGGCCAGTTGACGAGCCGCGTCGCGAGCCCCGGGGTGCCGCCGAGGAGCTCCGCGCGCGTCCACCAGAGGTTCCAGACGTGCTTCGCTCCGTCACCGCCGGGCGTGCCGATGAGCGCGTCCCCGAGGCGGATCGGGGCCGGCCAGGTCAGGACCAGCGCGAGGACGAAGGACTGGAGGAGGAGGAGCCGACGCGGCACGGTGGGAGGATACCCCGGCGCCGGGATCACAACGCCAGGACGTAGCCCTCGACGGCCGCGCGCTCGTCCGCGGGCAGCGCGTCGAAGGCGGTGACGGAGAAGGCGGCCTCGCCGCCGTGGGCCGCGATCGCCTCGCCGACCGTCTCCGCGCGCCCGTCGTGGAGGAAGGTCGCGTGGTGGGAGAGCCCGAGGAGCGGGGCCGTGCGCCACTCGGTGCCGGTGGCGTCGCCGTCCTCGATGCCGTCGATCAGGAGGACGCCGAGGTCGTGGAGGAGGAGGTCCGAGTAGATGGGGGCGTCGATGTCGGCGAGCGGCGGGATCGGGTAGTCGGCGCGCGTGCGGAGCGTGGGGACGTGGCACAGGTCGCAGCCGACGGCGGCGAAGCGTGCGGCGCCGATGGCGGCGTCTCCCTCGCCGGTGAGGATCCCCTCCGGGCGTGGCGGGATGTCGACGAGGCGGGTGAAGTCGGCGAGGACGTTCACCGTGTCGAGCGTCACGTCGACGCCGTCGTGGTTGTCGTCGGTGACGCCGTCCGGGTTGGGGTGCTCGGTGGGGCGCATCGGGCTGGTGATCGACATGTCGCCGACGAGCGCGTCCGCCGCGAACTCGTCGAGGGTCGCGACGCGGGCCTTGAGGCCGAAGCGCCCGATGAGCCCGGTCTCGCCCGCGACATGGTCGTGGAATTCGCTGTCGGCGTCGGTGGCGGAGAAGGTGATCCGGTTGATGCGACCGCTCACGACGCCCGCCGCCGCCTGCTCGGCCTCGACGCGCTCGATCTCGCTGTCCGCGACGGCCTCGATGTAGCCGCGCCCGTAGACCGCCGGGCCGATGCGGACGCTGAGGAAGAGGCCCTCGACGCCCTCGGGCGGCAGGATGGGCGTCTCCCCGCCGGCCGCGACGTTCTCGCGCACGGTGTTGCCCCAGGGGAGGGCGGACTGGTCGGCGGCGGGCTCGTCGCCGTCCATCACGACCATCTTCGTGACGACGTCGGGGCCGCGCTGGGCGCCGGCGTGGCAGGACACGCAGGTGGTGTTGATGTAGGTGGGTCCGAGGCCGCGGCTCGGGCCGTAGATGAGCTCGAACGCCCGGTAGCCGTCCTCGTAGCGATCCTGCCACTCGGCGGACAGGCCCGCGATCGGGGCGTTGGCGGGGCCCTCGGCGGGCTGGACGACGGGCGCCGGGTCCTCCGGGGCGAGGCGGGTGTCGTCGGGCGCGGCGCAAGCGAGCAGGAGGAGCACGGGCGGGACCGTAGCGCCGGCGCGGCGGGACGTCGAGGGCTCCACCCGGGAGCGGAGCCCTCGATGGAACTACGGTAGTTCCAACGTGGCCGCGGTCGCGGGGAGCGTCGGGTTCGCCGCCACCCACATGACCCACGCGCCGGTGTCGGGCCCGGCGAGCGGATCGTAGGCGGGGGCGGTGCCCGCCGCGAGAGCACGGAGCGCGGAGTCGGCCTCCATGCGCACGAAGGGCACGTCGCCGCGCGTGAGCTCGGCCAGCGCGGAGAGCGCGCGGGCGTCGCCGCAGCGGGCCAGCGCGATCGCCATCGTCAGGCGCACCGAGGGGTCCACCTCCGCTGTGAGCGCGGCGGCGAGGGCCTCAGCGCGCTCGGGCTTGCCCGCGGCGGCGCGGGCGGCGGCGTCCCGCGCGGTGGGGTCCGCCGCGAGCAGGGCGTCGCCCTCGGGCGCGACCGGCGCGAGGAGCGCGTCCTCGTCGTGGTGGTGGGCCTCCGCGGGGGGGAGCTGGGCAAAACCCCAGAGCACCGCCACGAGCCCGACCGCGATGCCCGCGACCTGCCCGAGCGCCTTCGCCGGGCTGGCGGCCTTGCGCACCGCGTACACGACGAGCACGGTGAGGAGCGCGATCCCGAAGAAGGCCACGATCATCGGCCCGGTCGGGTGCGCGTAGCTCACCGCCACGCCGAGCACGCTCACGACGGTCCCGACCGCCCACGCCACGAGCAGCCGCGGCATCACGCCCCGGACGACGAGGCGCGCGATGACGGCGGGGATGACGAGGTAGCTGAAGACCAGCAGCACGCCGGACACCGACACGATCGCGGTGAGGGCGAGGCCGAAGGTGGCGTAGAAGAGCAGGTCCCACAGGGCGACCCGCCGCTCCTTTACGGCCTCTTCCGGCTGGTAGCTGATCTGCAGGAACGGCTTGCGGAACAGGAAGTGGACGACGCCCACCGCCCCGCACACCCCGGCGAGCAGCGCGAGGTCCGCCGGCTGCACCCACACGATGTTGCCGACGAGCAGGTGCTCCAGCTTCTCGCCGCCGTGCGGATCGTCGGCGAAGTGGATCATCAGGATGCCGGTCGCGGCGCTCACCGCGTAGGCGATGCCGATGATCGCCTCCTGCGGCACGCGCTCCTCGTAGATGCGCGCCGCGGAGAAGGCGGCCGCGCCGATGAACGTGAAGGCGAGCGCCATGCCGAAGGCGACGCCGCCCTCGGGCTCGTGCCCGAGGTAGACGGCGTAGGTCGTGCCGAGCGCGGCGACCTGGGCGAGCGCGAGGTCGACGAAGATGACCCCCCGCTCGAGCACGTGGAGGCCGAACCACCCGAGCGTGAGCACGATGCACACGCACGAGAGGACCGGCAGGATCATCCAGGAGATGTCGGACATGGCGCCGGCTCCTACTGCGTGAAGGCGGTGAGGAGGGAGTCGATGTAGGCGAAGTAGTCGGTCGCCTGCGGCGTCCCGCCCACGTCCCCGGCGACGACCGCGACCTTCGCGCCGGTCTGCTGGCCAAGGAGGTTCGGGATCTTCGGGTCGTAGAAGCTGGTGACCTCGATGACCTTGACGTTGTTCGCCTTGATGAGCCCGAGCAGCTCGTCGCGGTGGGCCGCCGTGGGCGGGATGCCCGGGCGATCCTCGACGAAGCCGACGACCTTCACGCCGAAGCGGTTGATGAAGTACGCCCAGCTCTGGTGGTAGAAGATGATGGGCTTGCCCTTGAGCGACGCGCCCTTCTTCGCCCAGCCGCCGAGGCGCGCGGTGAGCCCCTTGCTCGCCAGGAATTCGTCGAGCTTGTTGCTCTGCGCGAGCCGCGCGAGGAGGTCCCCGCCCATGAAGCCGACGAGGTCGGCGCCGAACATCGCCTCGTTGATCTTGGCGCGGAAGGCCTTGGCGTTGGCGGTGTACTTCGCGGCGTTGGCGGGGTCGATGCGCGACATCCCGGCCGCGATGTTGTCGGCGGCAACGGGCGCATTGAGCGGGTCCGTCCAGACGTGCGGGTTGCCCTCGGGGTGCAGATCCCCCTTGGCGCGCGTCAGGTCCGTCGGGATCTCGAGGCGGACCATGTTCACGGTCGCCTTGACGTAGCCGGGCTGGCCGGGGCGGATCTTCGGGTTGCCGGCGCTGTCGAGCAGGCGCTCGGACCACAGTTCGAGGTTCAGGCCGTTCTCGACGTAGAGGTCGGCCGCGGACACGCGCGCCATCAGCGCCGGGGTGGGCGAGAGGAAGTGCGGGTCGTCGGTGCCGCGCGAGAGCGTGGTGATGTGGGCGTCCGGCGCGACGCGGTGGGCGATGTCGCCCAGCCACGGCAGCGTGCAGACGATCTCGGTGGCCGAGGCCTGCGAGGCGAGCAGGAGGAGGGCGGAGAAGAAGGAGATCATCGGTTCACCCACCAGGGCTCGACGGGATGCGAGCCCCAAACGAAGGTCAGTTGGGCGAGCGCGTCGACCTGTTGTGAGGCGGGGGCGTAGCCACCACCCACGCGGACGCGGAGGAACTCGCTCGTGTAGTACGTGAGGAAGAGGCTGTGCTTGAGGTCGACCGTGTCCTCGGCGGCGGGGAGCACGTCCTCGCGGAAGCCGAGGTAGATGCTGCGGCTCGGCTGGACCTGGAGGGCGGCGTAGCCCCCGAGGTCGCCCTCCTTGCCGCGGAAGCCCTCGGCGAGGACGACCACGCTGTTGCGCTGGTTGGGGCGCCACCGGAAGGTGAGATCGGCGCCGGTCACCGGGTCTCCGGTGCCGAAGTCTTGGAGGACGCTGCCGCCGAGGCCCACGTCCACGTTGCCGGCGTTGGTGAACACCTCCACGCGGCCGAGGCCCGCGAGCGCCGCGCGTTCGCCGTCCGGGTCGAAGGGCTCGCCTGCGAAAGCGCCGGCGGTGAACGTCACGGCGGTGCGGCCGAGCGGCAGCAGCCACGCGAGGGTGCCGCCGGTGTCGTTGTAGCCCTCGTCCCCGACGAGACCGAGGGCCTCGGGGACGTCGGTCCAGGGCAGATCGTGGGGGTGCGTGCGGTTGATGATGCCGAACGGGGCCTTGAACTTGCCGACGCGCGCCGACAGCCGCCACGGGAGCGCGACGAGGTCGAGGTAGACCTCCTCCGGCTCGGCGCCGAAGCCCTCGCTGGGCCCGCCGTCGAGGGGCGGCGCCTCCTGCTCGAAGGCGATGACGGCGTCGGCCTTGGCGAAGGGGTCGACGTCGGCGCGGAGCTGGAGCTCGAGGGAGCGCAGGTAGACCGTCGAGCCGGGCATCACGCCGTCGGGCGAGACGCCGATCTGCCCCACGAGGTCACCGAAGGCGGTGATCCCGGGGTTCATGGCGTTCCACGAGGCGCGCGCGGAGGCCTGCTGGGGCGGCGGGCCGGCGGGGGCGGCGAGGGCCTCGGCGTCCCGCATGAAGGCGGCGTCGCGCTCGGCGGCCTGGGCGGCCTCGATGGCGGCGAGGCGCGCTTCGAGCTCGGAGATGCGGGCGTTCGCGTCGGGCGTGGGTGGGGCGGTTGGCGAGGGGGCGGCGGACGTCGGGGACGGCGCGGGCACGGGCGGATCGGCCGCGTGTGCGAGCGACGCCCCGAGCCCCGCGAGGGCCAGGAGGACGGGCATGGAGACTCCGAAGATGCGTTGGGTACGGACGCGCGCGAACGGGCGACGTCAGACCGGCGGCGAGGTCTTCGGGGCGGTGGAGAGGAGCGGGATCGGGCGGACGGCGCCGTGCTCGGCGGCCGCCACGAGGTCGGGGAGCGCGGACTCGGGCGCGTCGACGCAGGCGATCGGCAGCACCGCGAGCGGCGTGACCGGCGGCGCGCCGAAGGCGGCCATCGCGCAGTCGTCGTGGTGATCCGTCGCGAGCGACGATAGCTCGCTGCGCTTGGAGTACGCCTGCCCCGTGGCCATGTGGACGAGGTCGCCGTGCTCGGCGCACACCACATGGGTGTGCAGCGCGTCCGCCGTCTGCGCCGCGCCCCGCACGATCCCGAAGAGCGCCGCGAAGAGCAGCGTCAGGACCAGGTAGTGGCGACGGAGCCGCATCGTGGACAGTCTGACGCGCGGGGGACAGGGCGGCAAGGAACGCGCCCCGCGCTGCCCGGCGCCGCAGCCGCCGTGGAGCCGCGGCGCCGCGTTTCGGCGCCGTCATGTCACCAGACATCATCTCCGCGCGCGCGGTCGCGCCGGGGCACCGCGCTGCGCGGGAGGGCCCGAGCCACGCCCCCGGAGCGCCCTCCGCCCGGCCGACCCGGCGACAAAGGCGTTAGCGTTCCGCCCATGCTCGCACTGCCGCTCCTCTCCCTCCTCGCTTGCGAGGCGCCCCCTCCCGCCTACGTCGCCGATCTCTCGGCCTACACCGGGGCGGAGGCCGCGTGCCTCCAGGCTGCGTGCGCCGCCGCGACCGCGGCCGAGGCCTTCGCCGGGTGCCGCGAGACGATGTGTGCCGCCACGGCCGAGGCCTGGGTGGTGAACCCCACGCTCCTCCGCTACGACGAAGGCGTGGTCACGATGAGCGTGCAGATCGAGCACACGCCCGGTCAGTACGGGGACATCGCGGCGCCCGCGCCGGGCGAGACCTGGCTCGGCGCGACGGTGCTCACCCGCGACGGCGGCGAGATCGACATGGCGGTGCAGACCGTGTTCCCGGATCGCCTCTCGGAGCCGTTCAGCTTCTCGGCCGAGGTCGGGCCCGACGTACAGGACATCATCGTCGGCCTCTGGGGCAAGAAGATCGAGCCCTGCGACTCGACCCGCTCCGGCTGCCAGATGTTCGGGTTCGTGCTCGACACGTCCCTGGCCGCCTGGCCGCAGGACACCTACGTCGAGTCCCCGCCCCGTCGGCAGCGTTTCCTCCCGCCCGCGCTCACGGTGAGCGTCGCGGCGGCGCCGATGTCGCCGGAGCGCACCGCCGCGCTCAACGGCGCGCTCGGCGGCTTCTGGAACGTCGAGCAGCAGCGCTTCGGCACGAGCTTCACCACCACACCCTGGGGCCCCTCCGCCGAGACCACGAGCGTCGTCCTCCATCGGGACGCCCACGACGGCCCGCTCGCCTCGCGTGTGGCGGGCCTCCTCGGCGAGGGGGTGGCCGTGCGCCACGACCCCGCCGCCGCAGCGGACCTCGCGCTCGTCCTCGCCGCGACGGCCTGCCCCGCCGGCCAGGAGTGCAAGTAGCCGGCCTCTGGGGGGCGCTCCTCGCCGCGATCTCCGCCCTCGTCACCCTGCGGCTCGGGCTGCTCCTCGGCGCCGCCGCCGTCGAGTTGGCCCGGCGCCGCCGTGACCCGTGGCCGCTCGACGCCGCGCTGCCCCGCGCCTCGGTGATCGTGCCCGCGTTCAACGAGGAGCGCGTGCTGGAGGGCACCGTCGCGAGCCTGCTCGCGTGTGACCACCCGGACCTCGAGATCGTGGTCGTGGACGACGGCTCGACCGACGGCACCGCCGCCCTCGCGCGCGCGCTGGCCGCGCGGTATCCGCGGGTGCGCGCCGTGATCCAGGCCGAGAACCGAGGGAAGTCGGCGGCGCTGAACGCGGGGATCGCGGCCTCGACCGGCCCGCACGTGGTCACCGTCGACGCCGACACCCTCCTTCACCGCGCCGCGCTCACGCGCCTCTGCGCCCCGCTCACCCGCCCGGGCGTCGACGCTGTCGCGAGCAACGTAAAGGTCGGGAACCGGCTCCGCTGGCTGAACATCTGGCAGAGCCTCGAGTACGTCGTCGGCTTGAACCTGCACCGCCGCGGCCAGGCCGCGCTCGGCTGCATCACGACGATCCCGGGCGCCGCGTGCGCCTTCCGGCGCGAGGCCCTCGCCGACGTGGGCGGCTTCTCCTCCGACACTGTCGTCGAGGACACCGACCTGACGCTCGCGCTGCTCGAGGCCGGCAAGCGCATCGTGTTCCAGCCGGCGGCGCTCGCGTACACCGAGTCCCCCGACACGGTCGCGGGGCTCTTCCGCCAGCGCATGCGCTGGGCGCGCGGCTACCTCCAGTGCCTGTGGAAGCACCGGCGGTCCTTCTTCCGGCCGGGCGTCCTCGGGTGGTTCGGCATGCCGGACCTGCTCTTCGTGAACCTGCTCGTCTACGCGCTCGTGCCCCTCTCGGTCCCCGGGGTGCTCGTCGTGTTCGACGGGGTGGGGTGGACGGCGTTCGGGTGGGCGCTCGTCGGCGTGTTCGGGACCGAGCTGGTGCTCGCGGCGGGCGCCTACCTCGTGGACGGCGAGGACCTCCGCGAGCTGCCCCAAGTGCCGCTCCGGCAGCTCGTGTGGCCGTGGTTCCTGCTCGCCGTGTTCGTCGTGGTGGTGGCGCGGCTCGCGGCGGGCGGCGCCCAGGGATGGGGCAAGCCGGCGCGGCGCGGGGTGCTGGCCGAGGCGGGGAAGGCCGGGCGGACTGGGGTCGTTCGATAGGCGACGCCGCGGGCCGCGGCGAGCGCAGGTCGGGATGGCGCTGGGGGGTGTGTATCGAGAGACACATGTTCCACGCGGTACAGATGGGACAGTCGTGAGACCGCCTGAAACCGTACAGGACCGGGGCGTTTCGGCGGTCGGACGGCTGTCCCACGCGGGGGGAGCGGCGTCCGAGAGGGATCCGGGGTTGGATATGATTTTTTACGAAGGTCGGCGCGTGGCACGTCGATTGCAGGGGAAGAAAGGAGCCCTATGCTGAAGCCCGCGAACCGTACCCTCCCCGCCCAGACACCCCGGACGCTCGGTGCCGTGTCTCGGTCGGTAGGCGCCTCCCTCGAGCCTGGTGACACGGTCCTCGACCGTGCAGGCTCGGCCGGAGGCCCACAGGTGGAGCCCGGTCGCGGCGACTCTTCGGAGTGCTTCGTGTGGGCCTTTCTCGACGCGGCGTCGTCCGCCGCCGTCGTCCGCGAGCGGCGCGCGTCGTTCGAGGATCGGAATCTGGCCGCCCGGCGGCCGGGCGCGGGCGCCGCGGCCGCCCCCCCAGGAGGCACATTGTGATCGGAGCTCAGTTGGCGACGCTGAACGAAGTGATCGGCGTGGACCGCACCCATCGGTTGGTCGCGCTCATGCTCGACGCAATCCGGGACGCCGAGCCCGACCTTCGCGAGGCGGTCGAACAGGGAGACCACGCGCGCGTGGCGACGCTCTGCCACCAACTGCTTGGGCCCGCCGGGTCTCTCGGCGCGGACGAGCTCTCGGCGGTGTGTCGCAGGCTCGAGCATGCCGCCGCCCAACCGGAGGACGACGGCCTCGGCGCCCTCCTCGTCGAGTGGCGTACGCTCGCCCGTCAGGCGTCCTGCGCCTTCGAGCAGCACCTCTCGGCCTCCTGAACCGTCCGGCGGGCCCTGCCGCCCCTGTTCGCTGTCCCATGTGGCACAGGTGAACCGGTGGTGGCACAGAAAGTGGGCCGGAAGGGACGGGCCGATCCCCTGGCGTGCGCGAACGTGCATGCCGTCGATCGAACGCGAACCTGCGTAGGCAACGAGCTGTGACACGGCGGTTCGGGTGGCGCGCTTCTTGCATGAGTCAATAGTCGATGCCGAACGTTCCGAAGCGCGCCCGCACGCCCCATGCATCCCGGCCGGTCGGCGCTCCTCCTCATCTGTGGGGCGCTCCGACCGACGCCTCTCCGGCGGTCGCGGGCGGCAACGTGAGGCACGGATACCCACTCGTGGAGCACCAGGGTGACCCCTCCCGGGAGAGCTTCGCCTGGGCCTTCCTCGACGCCGCAGCGGACGCCGTGTTCGTCCACGATCGCTCGGGGCTCATCCTGGACTGCAACCTCGCCGCCTGGCGGTTGGGCGCGGGCGCGGCGGGCGGTCCCGGATCGCTCCGCGAGCTGATTAGCCCGGAGGACTGGGAGGAGGTCGCGGCCGGATGGTCCGCCCTCAGCTCCGAGCGGCCCTTCGAGCGGGAAGCGGACATGACCGTGCTGGAGGCGGGCCTCGCGCATGTGTCGCTTCGATCGGCGCTGGTCGCCGTCGGTGGCGAGCGACTGGTGGTCACGACGTGCCGCGACGTCACCGCCTACCGGGACCTTCAGGAGGCGCTGCGGATCGCGAACGTCGCCGCGGAGGCCGCGCTGACCGCGCGGGCGTCCTTCATCGCGAACGTCAGCCACGAGCTCCGCACGCCGATGAACGCCATCATCGGGCTGTCGCACCTGACGCTCCGGGAGGCGGGCGTCCCGGATCGCGCCCGCGAGTACGTCGAGAAATTGAACGATGCGGCCTCCTCGCTCCTCGGACTCGTGGAGGACGTGCTCGACCTCGCCAAGATGGACGCCGGCCGGATGACGACCGAGCGCGTCCCCTTCTCGCTCGACGAGCTCTTCGAGACGCTGGAGTCGCTGCTCGCCGAGCGGGCGCACGCGAAGGGCGTCGGCTTCTCGGTCGAGATCGAGGCGGACGTGCCGCGGCTGCTCCTCGGGGACCCGCTCCGCCTGCGCCAGGTCCTGATCAACCTGCTCGGGAACGCCGTCAAGTTCACCACGTCCGGCTGGGTGCGCCTGGTCTGCCGGCACGCGCCCAGCTCCGAGGAGCCCGCGCACCTGGAGTTCGAGGTGACCGACACGGGCGTCGGGATCGACCCTGAGCTCCACGACGTGATCTTCGAGCCGTTCGCACAGGCGGACAGCTCGACGTCGCGCCGCTTCGGAGGCACGGGCCTCGGCTTGAACATCTCCCACCGGCTGGTCGGCCTCATGGGCGGCACGCTCGACTTCGAGAGCGCGGTGGGCTGCGGCACCACGTTCCGCTTCGCCCTCCGCTTCGGGCAGATGAACCACGAGCTCGACCTGCAGCGTCGCGCCGCGGGGGCCGCTCCGATCCGGCTCGACGGGCTCCGCGCGCTGCTGGTGGACGACCACCCCCTCAACCAGATCGTCGGCGCCGAGCTGCTCCGGGCCGCGGGCGCCCAGGTAGACCTCGCGAACGACGGCAGTGAGGCCCTCTCCCGACTCGCGCGCCCGGACCACGGCTACCACCTCGTGTTCATGGACGTACAGATGCCCGTGCTCGACGGCGTCGAGGCGACCCGCCGCATCCGCGCGTTCCCCCACCTCGCGGACCTCCCCGTCATCGCCATGACCGCGCAGGTTTTCGGCGAGGATCGCCGTCGGAGCCTGGCGGCGGGCATGAGCGACCACATCACCAAGCCCATCGAGCCGATCGTGTTGTTGAGCACGGCCGAGCGCTGGTTCCGGGCGCCGACGGGCGCCGACGGCGCGCGCCGCCCCGACCAGACCGTGGAGTGATCCGATGATCTGCCACCAGCGCGTGGGCCCCGCGGGGACGCTGGGCGCGATCGATCTCTCCAACGCGTGCCGTGCCCTGGAGAAGGCGGCCTCGGGGTAGGCTCAGGAGGAGCTCCATGGGCTGTTCCTCGAAGGGCAGACGCTGGCGCGACAGGCGCAGATGGCGTTCGAGGAGCACCTGTTCGGGCCGTTACGTGTCCAAGCGTCGGCGTGTGGTAGAGACCGGAGATAGAGACGGGCGGGAGGCTCTCGGATGTGGAACAGCGTGCTCGTGGTGGACGACGACCCCACGGTGGCCGCGATCGTCTCCCTGTGGCTCGGCGCCGCTGGGTACGAGGTGTTCTCCTGCGACGACGGGGCCCGCTTCCCCGAGGTGCTCGCGCGCACCAACCCGACGGTGTGCCTCCTCGACGTGCACCTGGGCGAGGCGTCCGGCCTCACGCTGCTCGCGCACGCCCGCGCGGCGAACCCGGACATGCCCGTCCTGATGCTCACCGGGGACGCCACGATCGGCGTCGTGGTGGACGCCATGCGCCGCGGCGCCCGCGACTACCTCGTCAAGCCGGTCCAGCGGGACGACCTGGTCGCCGCCGTGGGCGCCGCGGTGGACGCGCGCCGGTGCCTCGGCGGCCCGCCCCTCTCCAGCGAGGCGAACGAGCCGCTCGCCCGGCTGGTGGGTACGTCGGCGTCCATGGTCGCGCTCGGCAACCGCATCCTGTCGGTGGGGCGCAGCGACGTGACGCTCCTCCTTCAGGGCGAGACCGGCGCGGGCAAGGAGCTGGTCGCCCAGGCCGTTCACCGCGCGAGCGCGCGCGCGGCCGGACCCTTCGTCGCGCTCAACTGCGCGGCGATCCCGGAGTCCCTGCAGGACTCCGAGCTGTTCGGGCACGAGCGCGGCGCCTTCACCGGGGCGCACGCCCGCCGGGTGGGGCGCTTCGAGCAGGCGGACGGCGGCACCCTCTTCCTGGACGAGGTCGCGGAGCTCACCCCCGCGCTCCAGCCGCGCCTCTTGCGCGTGCTCGAGGAGCGCACGTTCCACCGCGTCGGCGGTGCGACCGAGCTCCGCACGGACGTGCGCATCATCGCCGCCACCCACCGCGACCTTCGCGAGGAGGTGCGCCAACGCCGCTTTCGCGCCGACCTCTTCTACCGCCTCTCCGTCTTCGAGCTGCGTGTCCCCCCCCTGCGCGACCGCAAGGAGGACATCCCGGCGCTCGCCCAGCAGTTCGCGGCGGAGTTCGCCCGTCGCAACGGCCGCGCGCCCAGCACCTTCACCCCCGCCGCGCTCGCCGCGCTCACCGCCCACGACTGGCCCGGGAACGTGCGCGAGCTGAAGAACGCGGCGGAGTACGCGGCGGTCCTCGCGACCGGCCCGCGCTTCGACGTGGACGTGCTCCCGCCCTCCGTGTTCGGCGCGGCGGACGCGGCCCCGGTCGCGCGGGAGGCCGCCCAGACGAGCGAGCGCGAGGCCCTCGTGCAAGCGCTCGCGGACGCCGACGGAAACGCCAGCGAGGCCATCCGCCGCCTCGGGATGCCGCGCTCGACCTTCTACCGGCGCCTGCGCCAGTACGGCCTGACCTGATCAGCGATGGAGCTGTGTGAGCTCGAAGGCGTACGCGGCGAGGTTGGCCTGCTCCACGAGGTCGAGCGGGGCGTCCTCCGGGGCGAGGAGCTCCCAGCCGCCGGCGAGGGGCGCGAGGCGCTCCGGGGGGAGCGCGGGGGCGGACGGGTCGTGCCGGCGGACGAGGCCGCGCGGGGGCACGAGGAGGTCGCGGGCGGCGCCGTAGAGGGCCTCGTCGGGGACCGGGCTACCACCAGCGAGCACCTGAAGGAGGGCCCGCGCGATCTGGGCATCGGAGCGGGCAGCGCAGATGTCCCGCCACGCGCGGATGGCGCCGACGAGCCGCGAGACAAGGCCGCGCCCGGTGGTGTCCGCCTTGGCGAGGTAGTCGTGGAGGTCGTACTCCTGGGTGATCCGCCGCTCAGTTCCGCCGCCGGGGTGGCCGGTGCGAAGCATGAGTCGGACGGCGGTGTCGCGGTGCTCGTCGCGCACCCAGCGCACGAGCTCGAGGCCGGCGGTGGGGGTCTCCATCACGACGTCGACGAGGGCGACGGCGAAAGCGGCGCCCTGGCCGAAGGCGGCGCGTGCCTCCGCGGCGGAGTCGGCGCGGACGAGCTGGATGGGCCGGCCGTCCACCTGCACGTCGCGCAGGGTGAGGGCGGTGATGAGGTGGATCTCCCGGTCGTCGTCCACGACGAGGATGCGCCAGGGAGGCCCCACGCGCGCCGGGGTGCGCGGATCCTCCTCCGCCGGGGCGAAGAGGGGGGAGTCATCCGCCGAGAACATCATCGGGACTCCACGAGGGCCAGGGCCGGGGTGCCGAGCGGCAGCTCGAGGGTGATCGCCGTGCCGCGCCCGGGCGCGGAGTCGATGTGGAGGGCCCCGCCGAAGCGCTCCACGGCGATGGAGTGGGCGACGTGCAGGCCCAGGCCACTGCCACCGCCGGCGCGGCGCGTGGTGAAGAACGGCTCGACGGCGCGCGCGGCGACCTCGGGCGCCATCCCGCACCCGTTGTCGCGCACCGAGAGCGTGAGCACGGCGTCCGTGAGCGTGACGATGACGTCGACGCGGCGATCCGCGAGGTCCTGAGACGCGCTCTCGAAGGCGTGGGTGAACGCGTTGACGACGAGGTTCGTGACGACCTGCTGGAGCTCGCCCGCGGCGAACACGAGGAGGTGGTCACCCTCGACCCGGAAGGCGAGCGCGACGCCGGATCGCCGCGCGGAGGGGCGGAGGCTGTCCTCCAGCTCGCGGAGCCAGGCGGCGAGATGCGTGGTGCGCAGGTCGGGGATGCTGCGGTCGACCGCGACCTGCTGGAGGCTCGCCACGAGCTTGCCCGCACGCTCGAGGCTGCGGACGGCGAGGGTCGCGGCGGCGCGGGCGTCGTCGAGGGACGCGCGCAGGCCGGCGCGGGTGAGGGTGCCGTGGTCCGCGCTGTCGGAGAGGGAGTCCACGAGGTCCTGAAGCACGGTGGCCGCGGTGAGGCCGACGCCGAGCGGGGTGTTGACCTCGTGCGCGACGGTGGCGGCGAGCGTGCCGAGCGCCGCCATCTTCTCGTTGCGGATGAGCTCGGACTGGGCGGCGCGGAGGGCGACGAGGGTGCGCTCGAGCTCCGTGGCGCGCTCCTGGAGGGCGACCTCGAGCGCGCGGCGCGCGGTGATGTCCGTCGCGATGCCCCCGGCGCCGATGACATCTCCCGCGGCGTTGCGGAGCGGGAAGATGGTCTCCAGGTAGGTGCGGAGCTCGCCCGCGATGGGGAGCGTGTACTCGCTGGCGATGACGACGCGCTCCGCGAGGACGCGCGCGGTGTTCCCCTCGACCTCGGCGGCGGCGTCCCCGAAGAGCTCCGTGTCCGTGCGACCCAGCACCGCGCCCTCCGGCCGCTCGACCAGCAGGCCGTGCATCCGGTTGGAGAGCACGAACCGCCGATCCGTGTCCTTGGCGTAGATCACCAGGGGGGTCTCCTGGATCACGGTGCGGAGGAGGTCGACCGGGAGAGTGGGCATACTTACGCTCCGCGTGCGGGCTGCCGCCCGGCCAGGAACGAGAGGCCGAAGCGCGCGAGGAGCTCGGCCTGGACGGTGTCGGAGAGGGCGTTGAGGCGCGCGGCGCCGTCGAAGCCGGAGGCGTCCACCACGACCCGGGTGGGGCGGGCGCGCGCGGGGGTGGCGACGACGCCGACGATGGCGTCCGCTACGAGCTGGGGGTCGGGGGCGCCGGCGGCGATCATCGCCTCGATGCCGACCAGGAGCTGCGCGGGGCCCTCCGCCACGGGGCCGTAGCCCTGGGCGCGATCGGGGTCGTCCGCCGGGAGGAGGTTGGGGAGGATGCGCGTCGTCGGGAAGGTGCCGGGCTGGACGACCACGCTGTCGATGCCGAGGGGGTCGGTCTCGTAGCGGTAGGCGTCCGCCAGGGCCTCGACCGCGAACTTGGTCGCGTTGTAGAGGCCGAGGAAGGGCATGACCTCGCGGCCGTCCGTGCTCGACACGTAGACGACGAGGCCCGCGCCGCGCGCGCGCATCCCTGGCAGCACGGCCCGCAGCAGGCGAAGGACGCCGAACACGTTCACGTCGAAGAGCCGCTGTGCGGCGGCGACGGAGAAGGTCTCGACGAGCCCGGCGGCGGCGACGCCCGCGTTGTTCACCAGCACGTCGATGCCGCCGGCACGCGCGAGCACGGCGGCGACGGCGGCATCCACCGAGGCGTCGTCCGTCACGTCGAGCTCGACGACGGTGACGCTCAGCCCCTCGCGCTCGGCCCACCCGGTGAGCTCGGCGCCGGGGAGGGCGCCGCGGCCGGCGAGGTCCCGCATGCCGGCGTACACGTCGTGCCCGGCGCGCGCGAGCGCACGCGCGGTGAGCGCGCCGAAGCCACTGGACGCCCCGGTGAGCAGGATTCGTTGACGACTGCTCATTGGGAACCCGGCTCCGTGAGGCAGCGCGACGTGTAACCCGGCGGCCGCGCGCGTCACCCGGTCAATTCTCCACCACCTCGAACGTCACGCCGGCCCGTGCCAGGCGTGGCACGAGCCCGGTGCCCAGCGCCACGGCGGGGGTCACGACGCCGGCGCCCTCCGCGACTGGCGCCCGCAGCAGCGCCAGCGCGGACTCCGCGATCATGCCGCTGGTGGCGCCGTAGCCGGGGTCCTTGTCACCGCGGACCGTGACGCGCACCCACCGACCGTCCGGCCCGCGCCCCACCGTGTGGGTCTCGAAGAAGCCGGCCGCGCGCTCGGCCGGGGTTGGGCCGCTGCCGGCCTTGGGGAGCACGTTGTCGACGAGGAGCTGGCGCAGCCACGGGGCCCGCAGCGCCGCGACGCCCGCGCCGAGGCCGACCGCCACGGCGCTCGCGGCGGCCCACCCGACGGCGCCGGTCGGGAAGCTCTGGCGCTCGGTGTAGCGGAAGGGCGCGTACCCGAGGAGCCCGGCCGAGCGGCGCACGATCTTCGCGTTGGTCGGCGCCATCAGGAACGGGGCGGTCCACACCCCCTCCGCGGCGTCCCAGGCGGGGCCCTCGGTGTCGCTCACCGGGGGCCCGCTCCCGCCGAGCGAGTAGGGGTCTCCGAGGGCGCGCGCGGCGTCGCGGTCGCGGGAGGCCTCCGCGAGCAGCTCGGCCATGGAGGCGACGGTGCCGCCGGAGAAGGCGCCGCGCACCTTCCGCACGTAGAGCGTCACGTCGGGGAGCACCTCTCCCCACCGCGCGAGGGCGCGCTCCTGGACGAGCAGGCAGCCGAGGTCGGACGGGACGCTGTCGAAGCCGCAGGCGTGCACGATGTGAACGCCGCGGGCCCGCGCCGCCTCGTGGTGCGCCGCGATCATGCGGTGCACGAAGGTGGGCTCGCCGGTGAGGTCGACGTAGCCGGTGCCCTCGGCGACGCAGGCGGCGACGAGCCCCGCGCCGTGGCGCGCGTAGGGCCCCACCGTCGTGATCACCACCCGCGCCTGCGCGGCGAGGGCGCGCATGGATGCGTCGTCGCCAGCGTCCGCGAGGAGCAGCGGCAGGGCGCTCGCGGCGGGGTCGATCGTCGCGAGCGTGTCGCGCACGGCGGCCAGCTTCGCCGCGTCGCGCCCGGCCAGCGCCCAGGAGAGGGCCCGGCCCACGCCCTCCTGCCGCGCGAGGTAGGCGGCGACGAGCTGGCCGGTGTACCCGGTGGCTCCCCAGAGGAGGATGTCGTGGCGCATGCGGATCCGGGGAAGGGGCCCGATGTAACCCCTCTCTGGGCCGGTGGGGCGCGCCTCCCCTCGCCAGGCGACCGGAGCGCGGCCGCGGCTCGGCGGGGCTCGGGGCGCCGTCGCGGAGAGGGGCCATCGAACAGCGGCGCGGCGGCAGCGGCGGCGAGGACCCCGGCGCGGAGGGCCTGGACGGCGTGCGCGCCGAGGGTCACCCGGGAAGAGCCGGTGGGCGGCCCCCCCCGCGCGAGGGGGCGTCACCCGAAGGGCGGAGACCGGCGCCCCGGCCGGGCTCCGTCGGGCGGCCGCCGCCCGATAGCACCCGGCCGGCGAACGCCGGCGCGCCCTCCTCGATCAGTCGCTCATCAAGTAGATGTGCGGCCGCAGATCGTCCTCGGGGGTCGACCGCCAGTGCTTCAGGAGGATCTGGTAGACGAGGATGCCGGTCTCGCCCTCGCCCAAGAACAGGTAGCGGAGCGCCTGTGTCATGGGGTTTTCGCGCGTCAGGCCGAGGATGATGCTGATCGGATCGAGCTGCTCGGAGAGGTAGGCGACGGTGTTGGCGACGGCGACGGCGTTGTGGACGGTCACCCGGTAGTCGTCGCCGAGGCGCTGGACGCGCAGGGACAGCGGTGTGTCAAATTGGGAGCGGTCGCTGGACAGGCTGCGCGAACGCGCTCCCATCGGTTAGCGGGCAGGGCGATGGCGGTCGGCGCCGGCGTCCAGGAGCGTTTTTGTCCGCGAGCGAACCCACCCCCGCCGAGCTCCTCGCCCGCATCGCCGGGCTCGAACGCGAGCTCGCCGCGACAAAGGGCGAACGGGACTTTTTGTACCAGGCCTTCGAGCACGTCCCCGTCGGCCTCGAGCTGTACGACGCGGACGGGCTGGCGCTCTGGCTCAATCGCGCGATGGTGGAGTTCACGGGGATCCCGAACGCGGAGGTCGCGGTCGGCAAATTCAACATCCTCACCGACCCCTTCTCCGTCCGGAGCGGGATCGTGGATTATTACCGGCGCGCGTACGCCGGCGAGATCGTCCACACGCCCGAATTCTCGTTCAACTTCGACATCGCCGCGGTGGACTGGGGCACGAAGAGCCAAGGCGTCGCCTTGCGCATCGTCTTGTGCCCCCATCGAGGCGCGGACGGCACCGTGACGCGGGTGCTCGCGATCATGTTCGAGGTGACGCAGCAGCACGTCGCCCGGAGGGTCGCGGAGCGGGTCATGCTCAGTCAGGATTTATCCGAGGCCGCGCGCCACCTGGTCGCCGGGATCGTCGGTGAGCTCGACGTCGCCTCTGCCCGGCTGTGGCTGGGCGGCGAGTCCGCCACCGGCATCGTCCCGATCGCAGACGCGATTCGCCCCGAGCTCGAGGCGCTCGCGACCCACCCGCGCAGCGCCTCCGGGGGGCGCTCCGATCCGGGCGGCGCTGCGATCCCACGCATGGTCCTGGACGCGTGGAAAGCAGGGAGCCGCTCCATCGTGTTGCGAGACGACTGCGCGCCCGGCGCGTGGGCTGCCGCGCTGGGAGCGCAACGTGAAGCGGCGGACCTGCTCGGGGTGCAGGCGGTGGTGGCGTTCCCGATTCCCGGCCCCGCGGGGATCCTCGGCGTCATCGAGGCGGCGGCGACCTCTCGCTACGTCGGTGATCAGGCGCTGCCGGCGCTCATCGAACGCGTCGCCGAGGTCTACGCGGAGTTCGCCGCGCGCGACGAGGCCCGGCGGAAGTTCGAGGCCATCTTTCAGAGCTCGCCGGACGCGATGTTCCTCCTCGACGGGAGCGGCGCCGTGCAGGAAGCCAACGAACGCGCCACCGCGATGTTCGGGGCGCGGGCCGGCCTGTCCGACCTGTTCGAGGAAGGGGCGCGGGCGGCCGAGATGCTCGAAGGTGCCTCGGAGGCCGCCTCGCGGGGTGGGGAGGCGGTTCGCTGGATCGAGCTCGTCGGCGTGGCCGTCGACGGCAGCCGGTTTCCGGCGGAGGTGGGGTTCTCCACCATCGCGCCGGCCACCCCCAACGTTGGCGGGGAACCAGACGTCGCCGAAGTCCTGGGCGCGCCGCCCTCCGGCGACGCCCCGCGGCGCGGAGGAGGCATCACCCGGCGCACGGTGGTCTCGGTGCGCGATCTGCGGGCGCGTCGGCAGTTGGAGGAGGCCCTCGACAGCAAGCGGAGGCGGCTCGAGGTGGTCACGGTGGCGCTCGAGTCCCTCCAGCGGGTGCTCGACGCCTCTCCCGTCGCGATGATGCTCCTCGACGCTGAGGGCCATGTGCTGCGCGGGAACGAGGAGGCGCGCCGACTGTTCGGGGGCGAAGGCGGCGACATCGAGAGCGTCGCCGTCAGCCTCCTCCTGCCCGGGTTCGACCCCGCGCTGTCCCGCGCGCCCGGTGAGTTCGAGGCCTCCGCGCTCGACGGACGGTGCTTCCCGGTGGAGGTGCGCGCGCGGACGATCCAGGGCGCCGACGGGGCGCCCCTGGTCCTGTCCGTCCTCGACCTGACCGATCGCAAGCGCGTGGAGCGCGCGTACATCGAAGCGCGGGACGCGGCGCAGGGCGCGACCGCGGCGAAGAGCCAGTTCCTCGCCAACATGAGCCACGAGATCCGGACGCCGCTCAACGTGATCCTCGGCATGAGCCAGCTCGCGCTCGGAGGCGACCTCGCCCCGCCGGCACGGAGGTTGGTCCAGAAGGTCCACTCCGCCGCCTCCGGCTTGCGGGGGCTGCTCACGGATCTTCTCGATTTCTCCAAGATCGAGGCGGGTCAACTCGCCATTGAGGCCATCGATTTTTCGCCCGAGGACGTCCTGCAGAGCGCCGCGGAGCTGTTCGCGCTCCGGGCCGACGAGCAGGGGCTGGAGCTGGTGGTGCGTCACGATCTCCGCCTCCCTTCGATGGTGTGCGGCGACCCCTTCCGGTTCTCGCAGGTGCTCCACAACCTCCTCAGCAACGCGCTCAAGTTCACGCAGCAGGGCGAGATCGTCCTGACCACTCAAATGCTCGCCACCAGCGGTGAGCGGTTGCACCTGCAAGTCGAGGTGCGCGACACCGGGATCGGGATCTCCGCCGCGGAGCAGGCCGCCCTGTTCCAGCCCTTCGTGCAAGCGGACGCTTCCACTACACGCAAGTTCGGGGGCACCGGACTGGGCCTGGTGATCTGCCGGCAGCTGGTCGAGAGGATGGACGGCACCATCGAGCTGGAGAGCGAGGTCGGCCGCGGCACCACCGTTCGGCTGCGCATCCCCTTCGGGCCGGCTGCGGCCCTCCCCGCCCTGCGCGCGCTGCCGGTCGTCGGCCGCCCCGGTGACCGCGTGCTCGTCGTCGACGACAACCCCACCTCGCTCGCGTCCCTGTGCGAGCTGGTTCGTGCGCTCTCGCTTCAACCGATCGGCGTACGGACAGGCGGAGAGGCGCTCGCCGCGCTCCTCGGGCGTGACGCGGACACGCCGCCCTTCCTCGCCGCCCTGACGATCAGCAAACTGCCGGATCTCACGGCGACCGCGCTCGTCGAGCGGATGGGCGGAACGGGCAAGTCGATCCCGACGGTCCTCGTCGCCACGGCCAACGAGTTCCACAGCGAGGACATCTCTGGCGAGGCTCTTTTCGCCGGGACGATCACCAAGCCCGTGCGCCCTGCCGGGCTCTTCGAAGCCTTGGCGGCCGCGCTGCGGGCGCCCTCCCCCCGCGCGGCCCCGAAGGTCGAGGCGCCGGCACCTCCGGCCTTCTCCGGCTACCGCGTGCTCCTCGTCGAGGACCACGAGGACAACCGGGAGATCGCGGGCGAGATCCTACGTCGCCTCGGAGTGACCGTGGTGGAGGCAACCAACGGCGCCATGGCCGTCGAGCTGGTCACCCACGCTCCGGCGGCGGCCGGGCGCGCGCCGTTCGATCTGGTGCTGATGGACATCCAGATGCCGGGGATGGATGGCCTGACCGCCACGCGCAAAATTCGTTATCTCGCCGACCCGCTTCGGGCGCAGCTTCCCATAGTGGCGATGACGGCGCACGGCATGGTAGGAGACCGGGAGACGAGCCTCCGCGCGGGCATGCAGGGACACCTCACCAAACCTTTTGATATCGACGAGCTTGTGCACATCATGTCGCAGTGGATCTCTACGCCCCCGCCCCCCGTCATCGACTTCGTGGGCGGCCTGCGCCGGGTTGGCGGGAAGCCTGCCTTCTACCAACGCATGCTCGGGCGCTTCTGCGCACAGTACACCGACGCCGGGGGCCGACTGCGCGGCATGCTGCCCGAGGACCGGCCCGGTGCGAAGGACGTCGCTCACGAGATCAAGGGAATCTCCGCCAACCTCGGCCTCGACGGGTTGTCCGCCAGCGCCAGCGCGCTCGAGCAGGGGCTGCGCGGTGAAGAGGGGGTCGAGGCGGAGCTGGAGGCGGTGCTCGCGTCGTTGGAGGGCACCCTGAAGGCCGTCGCTGCCTACCTCGAGGCCGGCAGCGCCGGTGCGCCGCCGGGCTCCGGCCCGAACCCGTAGCGGCCGCGGGCTCGGCGGGTGGGCACCTCCTGAGCAGCCGCGCCGGCTACACTGTCGGGATGCTGCTCCTCCTGCTCGCCTGCACGGTCGAGCCCGCGCCCCCCGCCGTCCCTCCGGAGCAGCGGGACACCGCCGGGGACACCGACGTCGACACGCTCCCCGCGTGCGCCGACGGCCTGCCCGCGCGCGCCTTCGACCCCGCCGGCACCGGCGCCGACTACCTCGGCGTGGCGCCGGACTTCACGCTCCCCACCCAAAGCGGCGACTGGTCGCTGGCCGAGCACTGGACGGGCTGCGACAGCTACCTCTTCCTCGGCATCGACGCCGATGACGGCTACACCGGGCTGCTCCTGGCGGAGAACGGGAAGAAGCTGTTCACGCAGGGGCCGGCCAACGTCCACTACTTCTTCTTCGCGACGGCGCGGGCCACCGAGGCCGAGGCGGCCCAGGCCGGCATCGCCGCGGTCCTGGAGGAGGGGCTCGCGAGCCTGAACGCGGACGCCGAGGCGTGGTGGCGCGAGCGGGTGCACGTGGTCACGAGCACCACCCAACAGACGGACGGGTGGGTGGGCGCGCTGCTCTCGGCTTACCAATACCCCACGTTCGGGATCGACCGCGCGCAGACGATCCGCGAGGTCGGCTACCTCGCCAACCCGGGCAACGGGTGGACGACGGTGGAGTGGCCGGCGCTCGGGTACGAGGCGGAGCACTACAACTTCGAGGCGGCGCGGCAGGAGGTGTTGGACGCGCAGGGCGCCACCGTCGTGCGCCTGTGGGACAATGCGGACACCCTGTCGGACTTCGTCGAGACGGTGCAGGTGGACCTCCCCGACGCCGCCACGCTCGCGGCCTTCAACCGGGTGGACGTGGATGTCACCCTCGGGTGCGCGGGGCCCTGGTACGAGACCTGCCCCCCGTGGGACGGCGCCGACTACCTGTGGGTCTGTGACAACGACGACCCCGCGACCGAGGCCGACGAGTCCGCCGACACCTGCCAGGAGATGGCGCGGCTCATCACCGCGTACTGGCGCGGCGGCCGCTGGGTGATGGACGGGCGCACCCAACTCTCGCGGCTGTTGGACGGCGGCGCCCACACCTTCCGGTACACGGCCACCCAAGCCCGGATCGTCACGGTAGACCTCCGCTTCTACACCGAGGCGGCCGCGCCGCGGCCCTTCGCGCAGGAGCAGCTCTGGTGGGACGCGTCCACCCTGTGGACCGCGGAGTATGACGGGCTGCACGCGCTCTCCACGTTCACGCCGCCGGCGGACGCGACGCGGGTCGAGCTGGTCACCATCGTCACCGGCCACGGCAGCGACAGCGAGGGCTGCGGCGAGTTCTGCAACCTCGAGCAGACGTGGTCGCTGAACGGCGCCGTGCCGCTCACGCAGGACGCGCCGATGGCGGGCGACGCCACCGGCTGCATCGAGCAGATCGGCACCAACGGGCAGGTGCCCAACCAGGCGGGCACCTGGGGCTACGGCCGCAACGGGTGGTGCCCGGGCATGGGCGTGGCGCCGAAGGTGTGGGACGTGACGGACGAGGTCACGCCCGGCGCGGCCAACACCCTCGCATACCAGGGCCTCTACGAGGACGCCCCCTACGTGACCAACTCGGACGGCAACGTGGACGTGGGCATCTGGCTGGTGTACTCGCGCTGAAGCGGGGTGGGCCCCGCTCGGGGGCCCCGCCCAAACGAACTACGTGCGTTGGCGGCGGTAACGGACGGGGGTGGGGGCGGTGCCGCCGTCGTCGATCTCGGCCATGAGCGGGGCGTCGCGCGGGGTGACGAGGTTGATGACCAACCCCTCCTTGCCGGCGCGCGCGGTGCGGCCGACGCGGTGGAGGTAGTTCTCCATTTCTTTTGGCAGGTGCACGTTGATGACACGGCCGACGTGCTCGATGTCGAGGCCGCGCGAGCCCATGTCGGTGGTGAGGAGCAACGCGATGCGGCCGTCGCGGAAGGCGCGCAGGTTCTGGCGGCGCTCGACGGGATCCATGTCGCCGCGGTGGACGACGCAGGTGAAACCTGCCGCGTGGAGTTGGGTGGCCAGGGCCTCGCACTGCTCGCGCGTGTTGGCGAAGAGCATGGTGCCGCCGGTTGTGGGCTCGGCGAGGATCGTCTCGAGGATCGTGAAGCGGCGGCCGTCGGGCACGTCGACGTGGCGGGTCGTGAGCGTGGGGACGACCTTCTGGCTGCCCCAGGTCTCGACGACCACGGCGTCGGAGAAGACGCGGGCGACGAGCTCCTTGACGGCGGGGGACATCGTGGCCGAGAAGAGCGCGAGCTGGCGTTGCGACGGGCACGCGCGCACGACATCGCGCACCTGGGGCAGGAAGCCGAGGTCGAGGAGCTGGTCGGCCTCGTCGAGCACCACCATGCGCACCGCGGCGAGGCTGAGCTCCTCCTTCTGGATGAGCTTCTCCAAGCGGCCGGGCGTCGCGACGAGCACCTCGAACGGGCCGGCGACGGTCTCGCGGTTCATCTTGAGCTTCTGGCCGCCGAGCACGGCGCGGACGCGCACGCGGGTGTCGTGGGTGTAGGCCTTGAATACGGTGGCGACCTGCTCGCCGAGCTCGCGCGTGGGCACGATGACGAGGGCGCGGGGCTCGCGCTCGTCCTCGACGCGGTTGCCGTCGAGCTCCATGCGCTTGAGACGGTCGAGGATCGGGAGGACGTACGTGAGGGTCTTGCCGCTGCCGGTCTCGGCGATGGCGACGACGGAGCGGCGCTCGAGCAGCAGCGGGAGGGCCTGGGCCTGCACGTCGGTGAGGGTGGTGAGCTCGCGGGCCGCGAGGGTGCCGAGCAGGGAGGGGAGGAGCGCGAGCTCGGCGAAGGTCGAGGGCACGGGAGCACCGGGGGGCAGGTGGGGCGGCTATCGCGGCGGGGCGCGGGGTGGATGGGTTCTGACCCCCTTCCTGCGCCCGACCGACCTACAACCAATCCTTTTGCGCCAACGTCTCCTTGACCCACCCGGCGAGGCGGGTGTGGCCCTCGGCGGAGAGGTGGCAGTCGTCGAGGAACAGCTCGGGGTCGCCCGTGGCGCGGAGGGCCTCGGCGGCGTCGAGGGAGGCGTTGCCGGTCTCGGCGGCGAGGGCCGCGAGCAGCTCGCCGTAGCCGCGCATGGGCAGCGGGTCGGGGTTGAGGCCCTCGTTGACGAGCAGGACGCGGGCGTCGTGCGCCTTTGCGGTCGCGATGATCGCGGAGAGGTTGGCGCGGGCGTCCT